>NZ_MUNE01000189.1 GCF_002154605.1 Streptomyces milbemycinicus
GCCGGTCGGCCCTCGGCGGCGGGGGCGGCGCCCGGCCGTTGTCGCGGGTCGGCGGGCGCGGCGGGCGGCGCGGTTGTGGGGGGCGCGCCGCCCGCGCGGTGACGACGGTTACGTCAGTTGCTTCAGTTGCTTCAGTTGCTTCAGTTGCTTCAGTTGCGTCGGTTGCGTCGGTTGCGTCGGTTGCGTCGGTTAGGACGGCGACGCGGTGCTGGTGCCCTTGGGCTTCTGGCAGCCGGGCTGCTTGGCCATCGCCTTGCCGACCTCACCCTCCTGCAGCTTCTGCAGGGCCTTGTCACCCGAATTGCTGAGCTTCTTGAGGTCGTCGGCGATGCTGTTGAGGCCCGCGGCGAACTTCGCCTTGTCCGAGGTGTCGAGCTTGTCGACGGCCGTCTGCAGGTCCTTGTACGCCTTGGAGGTGCTGTTCAGCTCCTTGACCGCCTGCTTCTGGGTCTGCTCGCCGCCCTTGACGGGCGGGGCGCCCGCGTCCTGCACGGCCTTGCCGAGCGCCGCGTACGCCTCGGAGATATCGCCGAATGCCTGGGAGTCGGTCTGTTGAAGCTTCTTGGAGTCCGGTTCATCGGACGCGGCCTGGATCGCGGCGTTGGCGCTCTGGATCTTCTTCAGCTGCGGCTGCACCTCGTCGCAGACCGTCTTGGCCCAGTCGTTGACCTTTTTGTTGCTCTCGCCCCCGCCGCCTCCGCAGCCGGTCAGCGCCACGACGAGTGCCGCACCGCCGGACAGTGCCGCCACAAGCTTCTTGTTCACCGGATTGGTCCCTTCCATGGCTCTTCTCGGCCCCGGAACATACACGGCCGAGCGGCCGGGGCCCTGGGATGAGCGTCCCTTATGAGGCCTTCTGAAGCCATTTGAACCAAGCCAGGTGTGCTTTCCGCCTCACCTTGAGGCCGAACCCTGGGACCGGATCCTGAGCCCGGACACGCTCGCCCCGGGGCCGGACGCGGGGCCGGAGGCGGAAACGGGCGGACAGCGTGCCGACGCACGCTGTCCGCCCGCCTGTCGCAGGGCTCTCCCCCGTCGGCCCGCGGCCCACTCCCCCAGGTCAGGACACCACCGCGGCGTCGGCTGACTTACCGACCCGCTCGGAGTTGCCTTCGTCACCCACCGCGATACCGCGCCGCTTGGACACGTACACGGCTGCGATGATGATCAACAAGGCCAGCGTCGCGATCCCGGCCCGCAGGCCCGGGCTGGCATTGTCGCCGTAGGAGAACTTCACGACCGCCGGGGCGATCAGCAGCGCCACCAGGTTCATGACCTTCAGCAGCGGGTTGATCGCGGGGCCCGCCGTGTCCTTGAACGGGTCGCCGACCGTGTCGCCGATCACCGTCGCGGCGTGCGCCTCGCTGCCCTTGCCGCCATGGTGGCCGTCCTCCACCAGCTTCTTCGCGTTGTCCCACGCGCCGCCGGAGTTCGCCAGGAAGACCGCCATCAGCGTCCCGGTGCCGATCGCACCGGCCAGGAACGAGCCGAGCGCGCCGACCCCGAGAGTGAAGCCGACCGCGATCGGAGCCAGTACGGCGAGCAGCCCGGGCGTGGCGAGCTCGCGCAGCGCGTCCTTGGTACAGATGTCGACCACCCGCCCGTACTCGGGCGTCTCGCTGTAGTCCATGATCCCGGGCTTCTCGCGGAACTGCCGCCGCACCTCGAAGACCACGGCACCCGCGGACCGCGACACCGCGTTGATCGCCAGCCCCGAGAAGAGGAAGACGACGGCGGCGCCGAGGACGAGCCCGACGAGGTTGTTCGGCTGCGAGATGTCCAGGCTCAGGTTCATCTTCCCGGACACGGTCGTATGCGTCTCGGCGATCGCCTCCGCGATGGCGTCGCGGTACGAGCCGAAGAGCGCGGAGGCGGCGAGCACCGCCGTGGCGATGGCGATGCCCTTGGTGATCGCCTTGGTGGTGTTGCCGACCGCGTCGAGGTCGGTGAGCACCTGCGCGCCCGCGCCCTCGACATCGCCGGACATCTCGGCGATGCCCTGGGCGTTGTCGGAGACCGGGCCGAAGGTGTCCATGGCGACGATCACGCCCACGGTGGTGAGCAGACCCGTGCCGGCCAGCGCGACCGCGAACAGCGCCAGCATGATCGAGGTGCCGCCGAGCAGGAACGCGCCGTAGACGCTGAGGCCGATCAGCACCGCCGAGTACACCGCGGACTCGAGCCCGACCGAGATCCCGGCGAGCACGACCGTGGCGGGACCGGTCAGGGACGTCTTGCCGATGTCCCGCACCGGCCGCCGGGTGGTCTCGGTGAAGTAGCCGGTGAGCTGCTGGATGAGCGCGGCGAGCACGATGCCGATGGCGACGGCGACGAGCGCGAGCACGCGCGGGTCCCCGCCGTGGCCGAGGATCGCGCGGTCGGTGACGCCGTCCAGGTCGGCGTAGCTGGACGGCAGATAGGCGAAGACCGCGGCCGCCACCAGCGCCAGCGAGATCACCGCGGAGATGAAGAAGCCGCGGTTGATGGCGCTCATGCCGCTGCGGTCGGAGCGCCGCGGGGCCACGGCGAAGATGCCGATCATGGCGGTGACCACGCCGATGGCCGGGACCAGCAGCGGGAACGCCAGGCCCGCGTCGCCGAAGGCGACCTTGCCGAGGATCAGCGCGGCGACCAGGGTCACGGCGTACGACTCGAACAGGTCCGCCGCCATGCCCGCGCAGTCCCCGACGTTGTCGCCGACGTTGTCCGCGATGGTCGCGGCGTTGCGCGGGTCGTCCTCGGGGATGCCCTTTTCGACCTTGCCGACGAGGTCGGCGCCGACGTCGGCGGCCTTGGTGAAGATGCCGCCGCCGACCCTCATGAACATCGCGATCAGGGCCGCGCCCAGGCCGAAGCCTTCGAGCACCTTGGGTGCGTCGGCCGCGTAAACCAGCACCACGCTGGACGCGCCGAGCAGGCCGAGACCGACGGTGAACATGCCGACCACGCCGCCCGTGCGGAAGGCGATCTTCATGGCCTTGTGCGAGACGGCCGTCAGATCGACACCCGATTCGCCCGCGGAAGAGGTCGAAGAAGGGGGCGTGGAAGAGGGGGAACTCCCATTGACGGGAGCCGCCCCGGACGGCTTCTCCGGTGTCGCCTCACGGGCGGCGGCCGCGACCCGCACATTGCTGCGCACCGCGAGCCACATCCCGATATAGCCAGTGGCCGCCGAGAATCCGGCGCCGATCAGAAAGAACACCGATCGCCCGATGCGCTGCTTCCAGTCGTCCGCCGGCAACAGCATGAGCAGGAAGAACACCACGACGGCGAATACGCCGAGAGTGCGCAGCTGCCGGGTCAGATAGGCATTCGCGCCTTCCTGGACCGCCGCGGCGATCTTCTTCATGGTGTCGGTGCCCTCGCCGGCCGCGAGCACTTGTCGTACCAGCGTCACCGCGACCGCGAGTGCCGCCACCGCGACCGCGGCGATCACCAGCACGATCACTCTGTTGTCATCGGTCAGTTCCACGGCGGCCAGGGTTGGGGGAAGGTCCAGTGGATGAGGGGTGAGTTGCCCCGCCATTCGTCCTCCTTGACGTTTGGCACATGGGCGCGCAGCAGTTCTGCGACCGCAGAAGAGCCGCCACGCTCAGGCGTCCTGAGCTCAAGATGTGGACGGATTGTAGGGAGCGGCACCAGATCAAAACAGGGCGCCGGAATAGGAATTCGCCTGCACCAGCGAAGATCAATAGGTTTCGGCCTCAGCAATTCCCTCGGATGAAGGAAGGCGACTAATTCGCTGACGCATAGATAATGATCTCTATAAACGATCTCAGTGTCATATAAAAAGCCCTGCTCAGCGCATGGCCAGAGCAGGGCGGAGCACCCTGCGCCGACGTCCGCTATGGACCCCGGCGCGAGCTGTGGAGCTACGGCAGAAGGGACTGGGGAGCGGTGGGCCAGCTCATCCGAATACGGCCGCCGGTCTCGCTCGACGTCACCTCGACGTCGTCGACCAGCCCGCTGATGACCGCGAGCCCCATCTCGTCCTCTCCCTCGGCCGCCGGCTCCTCGTCCACGTCGGGATGGGAGCCGGGCGTCAGCCCGGCGGATGTCGGCGACTCGTCGCCGACCTCGATGGAGAACTTCTTCTCCTCGTCGGTCAGGACCACCCGCACCGGGGCCTCCACCCCATTGCTCAGGTGGAGCCCGACCGCGCGCGTGCATGCCTCGCCGACCGCAAGCCGCACCTCGTCGAGCACGGCCTCGTCCACCCCGGCCCGACGCGCCACGGCCGCCGCCACCAGGCGTGCGGTTCTGACGTGCTCGGGCAGGGCGCTGAAGCGGAGTTCGACGGTGGCCATGCCATCCCCCTCGGGCGTGTGGGCGTGCATCTCAGGGGGCCGGGCGGAGCCGCCCGGTACCCCCTCGTTCTTCCGGTGGTGGCTGATCAGTCGGTCGCCGCGACGGCGTCATCGACCGAGGTGTGAATCGGGAACACCTTGGTCAGACCAGTGATACGGAAGATTTTGAGAATGCGCTCCTGGTTGCAGACGAGGCGCAGCGAGCCCTCATGGGCCCGCACTCGCTTGAGCCCGCCGACGAGCACGCCGAGTCCGGTGGAGTCGAGGAAGTCGACGCCCTCCATGTCGACGACCAAGTGGTAATTGCCGTCGTTGACAAGCTCGACCAGCTGCTCGCGCAGCTTGGGCGCGGTGTATACATCAATCTCGCCACCGACCTCGACGACCGTGCGGTCGCCAACGGTCCGGGTCGACAGGGACAGGTCCACGGATCCTCCAGCACCTTGCATCGAGCGGTCGCCCCCCATGGATCGGCAGCCGCGATGGCATTCAATCACTTACCAGCAGGCGCGCACGACGCCTTGAGCCCATTGTCCGTCAGACCAGTGACAGACTCGGTGTCGATGGCCCACAACCAACTCCCGCGGCAGGCGGGCATACGCACCTCACCCCGGACCGTCCTCGGTCGGCTCACCACCGGGGCGAGCCGGGCTGCGCGCATCACTCATACGGAGCACTTGCCCCCGCGTATCGGGACCCATGCCGATTGGCCTCGCCAGATCCGGCCGGAAGTCGTCGATGCCGTCCAGGCCGCCGGAATCGAGCGCCCGTGGGCCCACCAGGCGCGTACGGCCGAGCACGCGCTGCGAGGCGAATCCGTGGTCGTCGCCACGGGCACCGCGTCGGGGAAGTCCCTGGCCTATCTGGCCCCCGTCCTCAGCGCCCTCCTGGACGGCTCTGAGGCGCCCAGCGGACGCGGCACCACCGCCCTGTACCTGGCGCCCACCAAGGCCCTGGCCGCCGACCAGCGGCGCGCCGTGGCCGATCTCGCCGCCCCGCTGGGCACCGGCATCCGCGCCGCGGTGTACGACGGGGACACCCCGGTCGAGGAGCGCGAGTGGGTCCGCCAGTACGCGAACTACGTGCTCACCAACCCCGACATGCTGCACCGCGGCATCCTGCCCGGGCACCCCAGATGGTCCTCCTTCCTGCGCGCACTGCGCTATGTCGTCATCGACGAGTGCCACACCTACCGGGGCGTCTTCGGCTCCCACGTGGCCCAGGTGCTGCGCAGACTGCGCCGCGTCTGCGCCCGCTACGGCTCCTCACCCGTCTTCCTGCTCGCCTCCGCGACCGCCGCCGACCCGGCCGTCGCGGCGACCCGGCTGACCGGACTTCCCGTGGTGGAGATCACTGACGACTCCTCACCCCGGGGCGAGGTGGTCTTCGCCCTGTGGGAGCCGCCGCTGACCGAGCTGCACGGCGAACAGGGCGCCCCTATCCGCCGCACCGCCACGGCGGAATCCGCGGACCTGCTCACCGACCTGGCCGTCCAGGGCGTCCGTACGGTCGCCTTCGTACGCTCCCGGCGCGGCGCCGAGCTCATCGCCCTGATCGCCCAGGAACGGCTCGCCGAGGTCGACCGGTCCCTCGCGGACCGGGTCGCCGCCTACCGCGGCGGCTATCTCCCCGAGGAGCGCCGCGCCCTGGAGCGCGCCCTGCACTCCGGGGACCTCCTCGGACTCGCCGCCACCACCGCCCTGGAGCTCGGGATGGACGTGGCCGGGCTGGACGCCGTCGTCCTCGCCGGATACCCGGGCACCCGCGCCTCCCTGTGGCAGCAGGCGGGGCGCGCCGGGCGCGCCGGCCAGGGCGCGCTGGCGATCCTCGTGGCCCGGGACGACCCTCTGGACACCTATCTCGTCCACCACCCGGAAGCCCTCTTCCGACAGCCGGTCGAATCCACCGTGCTGGACCCGGACAACCCATACGTCCTCGCGCCCCACCTCTGCGCGGCCGCCGCCGAGCTGCCGCTCACCGAGGCGGACCTCGAACTCTTCGGCCCCGCCACCGAGGAGCTGATGCCACAACTGGAGCAGCGCAGACTGCTCCGCCGCCGGGCGACCGCCTGGCACTGGACCCGCCGCGAGCGCGCCGCCGACCTCACCGACATCCGCGGCGAAGGCGGCAGGCCGGTGCAGATCGTGGAGGCCACGACGGGGCGGCTGCTGGGCACCGTGGACGCCTCAGCCGCCCACGCCACCGTCCACGAGGGCGCCGTCCATCTCCACCAGGGCCGGAGCTACCTCGTCAAACAGCTCGACCTCGAAGACTCGGTCGCGCTCGTGGAGGAGGCCTCCCCGCCGTATTCGACCACCGCCCGCGACACCACGGCGATCTCCATCCTCGAGACCACCACCGAGGTCCCGTGGGGCGACGCACGGCTGTGCTTCGGCTCGGTCGAGGTCACCAACCAGGTCGTCTCCTTTCTGCGTCGCAAGCTGATCAGCGGCGAGGTCCTCGGCGAGTCCAGGCTCGACCTCCCGCCCCGTACGCTGCGCACCCGGGCCGTGTGGTGGACGGTCACCGACGACCAGCTCGAGGACGCCCGCGTCGCCCCCGAAGCCCTCGGCGGCGCCCTGCACGCCGCCGAGCACGCCTCCATCGGCATGCTGCCGCTGTTCGCGACCTGCGACCGCTGGGACATCGGCGGGGTCTCCATCCCGCTCCACCCCGACACGCTCCTTCCGACCGTGTTCGTCTACGACGGGCACCCCGGCGGCGCGGGCTTCGCCGAACGCGCCTTCCACACCGCCGCCCGCTGGCTCACGGCCACCCGCGAGGCGATCGCGGCCTGCGAGTGCGAATCCGGCTGTCCGTCCTGCATCCAGTCCCCCAAGTGCGGCAACGGCAACGACCCACTCGACAAGAAGGCCGCCATCCGCCTCCTGACCACCCTCCTCACCAAGGCACCACCCCAGCCGGCCGACACCTGACGCCGGGCAGCCGACGCCGGGCGCCTGCATAACCGGGGCCGGGCCTCTGGCACCTGATACGGGGCACCGGGCAGCCGGTAGCCGACGGTGGGGCTCTGGCACCCGACGCCGGGCGCCTGACGCGCCTGACAGGCTTCACCGGGCGCCTGGCGGCCGGCACCTGACAGGCGGCACCGGGATCTGCGTCCGCCGCGCGGACGTACAGCCCGAGCCCGCGCCGACCCCGGCGCCCGGCCGCCGGTCGGGTCCCGCCACCGTCCCGCACCCGCGGCCTCCCGGTCGGCGCCTCACCGGGGCGCGTCTCGCTCGGCCTGGGGCTCGGGCGGCTCCGCGGGGCCGGCGCGGGACCGGACTTGGGGGGCGAACGGACCGGCGCGGGCCTCCACCCTGAGATCGGCGATCGCGCCGCGCAGGGCGCACTTCACCACGCGGGTGCCCTGTTCGGCGGCCACCCGCCGGGCGAGTCCGCAGGCGACTTCGGGTCCCTCCAGCCCGTGGTCCGCCGCCGCGAGCGCCGCCAGATCCGCGGCGGCTCCGGCCCGGTGGCGGGCCACCATGACCTGTCCGGCCGCCAGCACGACCGCGAACACCGCGCACAGCGCCGTGGCGGTCAGGGCGGCCCACACCGTCGCCGACCCACGGTCTCCCCAGTCCCTCCTCACGGCCGCGCCTCGCCCGCCGGTGCCACGGCCGATTCCGGCGCCTCCTCGGTCCGGCCCACCGACTCCTCGGCGAAGGCGACCGCCTCACCGCGCAGGCGCACCGCCAGTGGGCCAGGGCCGGGCGCGCGGGCCTCGACCCGCACCCGCACCAGGTCGCCCTCCCGCCGCAGCTCGACCCGGGCCCCGCGCGGCGCGGCGGACCGGGCGGCGGCCAACACGGCCGCCCGGGGCTCCGATCGCGCTGCGGCGCGCGCACCGGCCCGCGCCGCGTCCACGCACCGCATCTGCCCGGACGTGGCCATCAGGCCCCAGATCAGCATCAGGGCGAACAGCCCCAGCACCGGCAGCGCGACGGCCGCCTCCGCTGTGACAAACCCCCGGTCGCCCGGTCCGGCCACGCCGCGCCGACTGCCCGGATTGGATCGGCCGGTCGCGTCAGAACTGTCCATCGAGCGCCTTCCCGATCATCGACCGCAGCGCTTCGTCGACCGCCCCGCCAGTCACCACCTTGTACAGAACCGCGGCAAAGGCGCATGCCGCGAGTGTCCCCATCGCATACTCGGCGGTCGCCATCCCCGCGTCAGCTCGTGCCTTCGCTGCCGCGTACCGCCGCAGACACCACCGCATCACCATGTCGGCCTCCCCGTTCTGTGCTGATTCCCGTACGTCTGACTCGCATAGTTCTGACTCGTGTCTTTTGACCGCCGGACTTCCGGCTGCCGCGCTTCCGTTTCCGTGCTTGCCTGCGACGTCCGCACTCGCTCTGCCGGACGGCCCCCTCCTCAGCCACCGCCCACCAGGACGCCCGCGAGGCCGAGCATCACCGGCGCCACCCCGATCAGCAGGAACGCGGGCAGGTAGCACGCCCCCAGCGGGGCGGTGGCCAGCACGGTTGCGCGCTCCACCCGTTTGTCCGCCTGTCTTCCCTGCTCGGCCCGGCAGTCGGCGGCCAGCCGGGACATCGACTCCACGGCCGGCGCGCCCGTCGTACCGGCGCGCTCCAGAGCGCGCGCCAGTCCGTGCGCACCGGGCAGAGCTCCCATACGCCCCCAGGCGGCGGACGGTTCGCCTCCGAGACGCAGCTCCGCCGCGGCCTGGGCGAGCCGTTCGCCGATCGGGCCGCCGAGCGACCGCCCCACCGCCTCTGCGGCCTTGTACGGACCGGCTCCGGCTTCCAGGCAGGCGGTGAGCAGATCGGCGGCCAGCGGAAGCTGACGCGCCGCGCCGTCGTTGGCGCGCTTGCCGGACCGCCTGCCGCCGCTGGCCTGGCGGTGGCGCCGCCACCTTCTCGCTCCGTATCCAGCCGCGAGGCCCAGCACGCAGCCCAGCGGGCCACCGACCAGGACGAGGCAGCCGATCAGGGCACCGGCGGCCCAAGCCCAGTCCCGTATCGCGTCGGCCACCCCGTCGGCGCGCCATCTCTCCCGCAGCCCCGGCCGCCGCCCCTGATGGGCCTCCGGCAGCAGCACCGCGAGCCGACGCCGGGCCGTCCGCACCCGGCGGGCATCGGTCACCGCTCCCACGACGGACACGGTGGCGCAGGCAAAGGCCGCCGTGATCCACAGGCTGTGGATGACATCAGCCGTCATGGCTCTGGCGTCCTTCCTGGCCGGCCGCCGCCCGAATCACCCGCGAGGTCCAGGCGAACCCGGCCCACTCCAGTAGCCCGCCCACCAGCAGGCAGGCCAGACCGGCCGGGGTGTGGAGCAGCACATGCAATGGGTCCGCTCCCAGCGCGGTGCCCATCAGCAGCCCGAGGACGGGCAGCAGCACCAGCACGACGGCCGTGGCCCGGGCGCCCGCCAGCCGGGAGCGCAGGCTCTGCCGCTGATCCCGCTCGGCCCGCAGCGCCGCCGCGACCCGGTCGAGGCCGGCCGCGAGGCCCGCCCCCTCGTCGACCGCGACCTGCCAGCAGGCCGCGACCCCGATGAGCCCTTCCGCACCTGGCGAACGGGCCGCCCTGCGCAGGGCCTCCGCCACATCACCGCCGAACCGCGCCGCTGCCGAAACCAGGCCCCACCGCTCCCCGATATGCCCTGGGGGCGTGGCCAACAGCGCCTCGACCGGTTGCCGTCCGGCGCGCAGCTCGCCCGCCACGGCCCCGCACAGCTCGATCACCGCCGCGGCGCGCCGATCCCGCCGCCGATCGCGCTGACGCGCCCGCCGCCACCGGCCGACAAGCGGCACGGCCGCCGCCCCGGCCAGCAGCGGCAACACCGACGCGCCGACCAGCGCGAGCACACATCCCACCGGCAGGCACACCAGCTCGCGCCCCATCCGCCCGCCGTATGCGGTCCGCCACCGCTCCCGCAGCCAGGCGACCGTCTCGGTCAGCCGGCGCTGTGGATCCGCCCCGGCGGGCCCGACGGCTCCGCCGCCCGCGAACAGCAGCCTGGCCCGCCGCAGATCCCTGTCCCGCCCGGAGAGCAGCCACGCCGCCGCGCCCGCGCACAGCACGGCCGCACACAGCGGCAGAGCCTCTGGGGCCACTCCACCGCCCACGCCCGTCATGCCGCGCCCCCGCCGCGTACACACAGCCGCTGGAGCCGGTCCCAGCCCGCCGCCCTCCCGAAACCCTCAGGGCTCCACACCGCGGCCGGGACGGTCGTGACATAGCCCGCCCGGTCCCGGTCCAGGACATGGAGCTCGGCGATCTTGCGCCGCCCGCCGCGGTCCCGCACCAGATGGATCACCACCGACAGGGCGGCCGCCAACTGGCTGTGCAGCGCCGCCCGGTCGAGGCCGGCCGTCGACCCCAGCGCCTCCAGCCGGGCCGGGACATCCGCCGCGGTGTTGGCGTGCACCGTGCCGCAACCGCCCTCATGCCCGGTGTTGAGCGCGCCCAGGAGATCGGTGACCTCGGGACCGCGCACCTCTCCGACCACGAGCCGGTCCGGACGCATCCGCAGCGCCTGGCGCACCAGATCCCGGAGGGTGACCTGGCCCCTGCCTTCCTGGTTGGCGGGCCGGGTCTCCAGCCGGACCACATGTGGATGGTCCGGCCTGAGCTCGGCCGAGTCCTCGGCGAGGACGATCCGCTCGTCCGGTCCGACGAGCCCCAGCAGCGTGCTGAGCAGGGTCGACTTGCCGGAGCCCGTGCCTACGTAGACGTTCTAAAGAAGACTACTGACAAGCAGGAATACGCGGAAGCTTCGTTGGCTAGTCCTGTGACCGGAAGGTTCACCAAGTCGCCATCGCCGCAGCGTTCCCAGGCACAGCACTAGGGTGGGACCGCCTGTCAGCAAGCGAAGGGAAAGCTGTGATCGGCGAATCCGACGACCGGCCGTGGGGCACCTGGACGATCCTCGACGAAGGCGCCGGTTTCAAGGTCAAACGGATCGAGGTCAAGCCCCACGCGCGGCTCTCTTACCAAACCCACGAGCACCGCGCCGAACACTGGGTGGTCGTCGCAGGCACCGCATCATCGATCATCGACGGTGAGACGGTCGTTTCCAGGGTCGGCGAGTGCATCGACATTGCGATCGGGCAGCCCCACCGCATCGTCAACAATGAAGACGAGCCGCTGACCATCATCGAGATCCAGCGTGGCGACTATCTTGGCGAGGACGACATCACCCGGCTAGCGGACGACTTCGGGCGCGTCTAGACCCGGACGACGCGCGGAGCCTCGCGCTGCGGGCGGATCAGGTGGAGGGGCGGCAGTAGCGGCCCGGCCTACCGCGCCCGCGACGTCAGACGGACTCCTCGGCTGGCGGTTCGCCATGCTCCAAATACACCGGGTGCCCCTGGCCCCTCGCGGATATGGCCCGCTTCACTCGGCGGGCGAGTCGTGGGATCAGAAGTTGGTCTAGGTCTTCTGCCGCGTGGAACTCGGCAGCCAGCAACTCGTCAGACGCGAGCTTGATCGACGCTGCCGCATCCGGGCTCAGCTCTCCGCCGTCGAAGAGATACAGGACCTTGTCGCCCTCGGCGTCGTTCGGCGCCCAGTCGACCACCAGCAGCGAACCGATGGGCGGCGTGATGCCTAGCTCCTCCTCGACCTCGCGGCGGCATGCGCTCAGGGGCGACTCCCCCGTCTCGATGTACCCGCCCGGAACCTCCCACATGGGTTTGTACGAGGGGCGGACCAGCAAGACACGGTCTTGGGCATCGCAGAACAGCGCACCCGCTGCCATGCGCGGCCGTGCCATCCGCTGGACCTGCTCGTTCTCGGGCATGTCATGACCCTACTGGCCGTGGTCCTGAGGGGCTGAACGTGGTCTCTGTGTCTACCGGGACGCGACTCAGCGTGTGACACTCGGCTGAGAAGAGTGAGGAGATACAACGGTGCGTGGCATGACCGACCGCCTCCCATTCGGCGAGCGCGTGAAGTTCTACCGAAAGCGTCGCGGCCTTCATCAGTGGCAACTGGGCGAACTGCTCAACCGCTCCGAGGACTGGGTGTATCGGGTCGAGGCGGGCCGTATCCCGGTGAACAACGTCAAGATGCTGGCGGACCTGGCAGACGCCTTGCGGGTCCATGTGGAAGATCTGCAAGGGGCCCCGACGCTCCTGGACGATCACAAAGATCACGCGGGCAGCGTGCCCGCTATTCGCGCCGCTCTGATGCGTTCTCGGCGGCTGGCTGGCTCCTTGTACGACGCGCGGGAGCCGCTTCGCTTGGAACGTCTCGCCGTGGAGGTGAGCGACGCCTGGGGCATGTACCAGGGTTCCCAATACGCCCAGCTGGCCGGCCGCCTTCCGTCGCTTCTCGCTGACGCGCGCATGGCCACACATGAGTATTCCTCGGGGAAGGACAAGGCTCAGGCACTCCGGCTGTTCGCCCTGACGTGTCACGTCACGGCGGCATTCCTCCGCAAGCTGGGTGAGACGAATCTGGCTTGGACGGCTGCCGATCAGGGCGACGTGGCCGCGAATGCATCGGGAGATCTGGACGCCATGGTCGCGCTGCGTCGGTGCGTGGCACACGTCCAGCTCGGTGCCGGACTGGCGGAGGAGGCCGTAAGCGTCACCCAGGACGCTGACGTTGATCTGCCGAATGGCTGGTGGGAGACGTCGCCGGTCTCGCTCTCCCTATACGGAACGCTTCATCTGAATGGGGCTGTCGCGGCTGCGCGGGTGCGTGACAGGTCTCTGGCCGACCACATGATCGGGAAGGCTCAGCGGGCAGCCGATCGGCTCGGGACAGACGCTAACGAGATGTGGACGGCGTTCGGTCCAACCAACGTTGAGATTCATCGGCTGGCGCTGGCGCTTGAGTTCGAGGATGTACAAGAGGCTGTCGACATAGCTCCGAGAGTGAAACCCCCTGCCGGATTCCCCCCGGAGAGGCGCGCGAGAGCACGTCTGGATGTCGCTCGGGCGTACGGTGAGGCCGGAAGGACGGACGACGCCATCAATCATCTGAAGCGGGCCTACAGGGCCGCGCCAGAGCAGATGCGCGCACATGAGTTCGCCCGCGACTTGGCGCGTCGGCTGCACAAGCGGAGTGCCCGACGTGACGCTCACGAGCTCGCTGTGGGCCTTGGTGCGCTTGATTAGCCGCTGACTTCGCGAAAAAGCAGGGTGGACCCGGAAAATTCTTCCGGGTCCACCCTGCTTTTTGCTTCTACGGTCATCCCGTTCAAAGCCCGCCTGGCCTTGGGAGCTTGCCGTGACCGTTGACGACGTAGACGTCTGCGCGATTGAGAAGACGATCGCCCGTGCTGTGGTCAAGCGGACGGCGCTGCCCCCATACGAAGAACTCTGCGAACTGCATGACGTCCTGGTGGAGCACATCAAGGCGCTGGTGCCGCTTGCCGACAAGCGGATCAATCGCCTGAACCGGGGAACCGTGGACTGGTACCAGAAACGGAGCAGGCTGGACCTGATCCCGCATGAGCTCCGTCAAGGGCTCGGCTCCGGTTTGCAGTCGGCTGACTGGCACGTCCGGAGCCTCGGTTACACCTGTCATTTCCTGCTCGACAACTCCGGGGTGACCTCGGACGCACGGTCGATGCCCTAGAGACCGGGCGGGAGCTGCTGCGCCCCGGGAAGGACCCGGTAGCTCCCGCCCCCCAACTCCCCTTGGCTCAGTGTCTGTGAGGCAAGCCCACGCCCTGTGAGCTCCCCCGCCTCACCGACGTCACACACTGCGCCTCGGGGATAGCGGCGGACCTGCACACTCCGCCGTCTGCGGTCCGGCTCTCCGCACTCGCCACACCCGAGGTGGGGAGCCGGACCGCGCACAACAACAACACATGCAAAACCGGACCACCCCTTAAACCCTGGCAGGCCGCGAGGTGGTCCGGCGAAGAGTCCATGATCAGGACCCCGGTGCCGATGGTACCGGGGCGGTTGTCGTGCTCGCTTCGACACTGCCCTATCCCAGATGAGTTCGAGTGGAGGAAAGGGGTGTTGACGAGTGCGAGGCGGACGCGACGCGGTGGGCTCGGCGGTGGCGGTGACGGGGGTGTCTACGACACGCTGCCCAGCCACGACGATGCCCGCGCCGACGCGCAGCGACCATGGCGGCCTGAGCCACTTCGCGGCAGCAGCTGCCCCCCGCCCGCCACGTCCGGGCAGTGCGGTCTGCTCACGCTCGCGCATCCGTGACGGCGGCAGTACGGCGGCCGGCCACATCCGGCCCGGGTCGACGATCGACATGCCCCCGGCCGGGCGCCCCCTCTCCCCGCTGGCCTCTTTGCGCGCACAACGGCGATGGTCGCAGTCGGCGGACGGCTGGCCATGTAAGCCGCTCTGCGTAGCCGCCCCTCGATGGCTGGCAGTTCGGGCGCGTGGTCCTGGTCGTGCTGCTGCTTCGGCGTCTTCGCTGTGGTCGGCGGGAGCACCGCGGGCGACTGTTCCAGGTGCTGACTGGCTCTGGTGGGTCGCTGGTGTGGGGTGGCGCGCTGAGTGGGCCGGGGGCGCCGCTGAGCGGGGCGGCAGACAGGAGCGGGCGGCGGCCACGGGCCGCCAGCGCGCGCGGCCCGCGCAAGCGGGCCGCCTTGATCCAGTAAAGAAACTTTGAACAGCTCGCGCTCTGGGTGCCGTGCCAGCCTGCCCAGTGCGGCGGAGTCCGAAGGAAGAAGAACGGAGCGTGATCGGCTCGTTGAGTCGTGCTGACAGCAGGAGAACGGCGCGTGCTGCCGCGCAAACCATGAACGGGGGAATCAGGATGATGGGCGACGCTGAACGAGTGCTGCTGGAGGAGATCGCGGAGATGACTCGGGCCCTGAATCAGGAGATGGCTGACCTGAACATCAGGGTCTCGGCGATCAGTTCACGTCTGGATTCTCTAGACGGGAAACCTTCTCCTCAAGACCAGCAATCTGTTGCCTGAGGCTTACTACCTCGCCTGTGACATGTCGCAGTTGCTCCCGTACGCCAAGGAGGATTTCGGCCAGGCTGGCCGTCTGATCGACAGTCACAGGAGGGGGAGGCCCGGCCTTCACGTGGTCGGCCTGGGCACTCTCTTTGTACTGCGTGTACCAGGCTGGCGGGGTGTAGTCGAGAGTGAACTCACCGGCCCACTCGGAGGCGAGTTCCCCGATCGGGTCGACGGTTGGGTGCTGCTTCGGGTCGGCGACGTAGTTCCCGCGTCCGTGTACGGAGTAGATCAGCCCTTCGTCGCGCAGGACCCGCAAAGCCGCGTGGACGGTGGCGTTGGCGATGCCGAGCGTGTCTCTCAGCTCGCGGGAGGACGGCAGGCGGTCACCGGGCTTGAGGTGCCCTGAGGTGATCTCTGCCCGGAGCCTGTTGGCAGCCAGCTGATATGGCGGGCGCGGGTCGTTGTTCGGCAGGCTCATGGGGGCAGTCTAGTTCGCTCTAGACCGCCCCAACCAGTAGGCCAGTGATCTAGAGTGCTCCACATCACATTGACTGATCTAGAGCGCTCCGTGGTACTACTTGATCCACGCCGCAGCGAGCGGCAGAAACCGAAAGGAAGTTCGAAACATGGCGCGCATTCGCGTGGGACTGCTGCCCTCCACGATGTTCATGGTCGGCACGCTGCCGGTGCCGAAGATCGCGGACCAGGAGACGGGCAAGATCGCCCAGGATCGGGACACCGGTGAGGACCTGTTCACGCTGACGGTGTTCCTCATGGAGGACGGCCGGGCGGAACAGATGAAGCTCACCGTTCCGAAATCCGGTCTGCCGGACGGGCTGAACCTGGGCCTCCCGGTCCGGCCGACGGAGCTGTTCGCCACTCCGTGGGCGCGCATCTTCAACGGGCAGCTGTCCGACGGGATCGCCTACCGGGCGGCGGCGCTGGAGCTGGTCAAGTGACGACCGCCAAGCCTGAGCCGGTCTATCCGGTCGAGCCGGAGAGCGGGGATGACGACTCGCGGTTCACCAACGGCCTGCTCCTGGACGTGGTCGAGGTGATCGAGTCGCACGGCTACCCGAAGTTCGTATCCGGCCGTGACCTGCTGGAACTCCGGATGTCCCTGTACGCATTCCTCTACAAGAACAAGGACTGACCGTGACGGTGGGTGAAGTTATCGGGTTGGCTCCGGCTCTGGCCGGGGCCGCCCTGGCCCTGAGCGGGATATGGGCCGTGTGGTGGGTGGTGCGCTACGTGCGTGCCGACAAGATGACGCGGGCGAGCATCCGGCAAGCCATCCGGGTGCGGCGTGGCTGGCGTCGGCTGGCTCCGATGGCGGGCCTGTCGGTGACCGACAAGACCCCTCCGGCTGCGGTGATCGTGGCGCCGGACGGGAAAGTGCCCAAGCCCCGGGTGCTCATCCCGAAGATCAAGGTCAGGGCCGACCGGTACGGCGTGGTGGTGCGGGCGGTGTGTCTGCCGAAGGTCAGCCTGGCGGAGTTCCAGCGCGCGGCCCCCTATCTGGCTGATGCGTGGCGGTGTACGCGGGTCTCGGTGCTGCCGGACAGGCCGGGGCAGCTGGTGATCCGTGGCGTACGGGTTGATCCGCTGATCGTGCCGACCGAGCACATACCCACGGGTGAGGTTCCTGAGGAACTGGCGGTGTGGGGCCTGGGGGTGGACGAGTACGCCCAGCCGATCGACGTGAGCCTGTCGGACGTGCCCGGGGTCACCGTGGCCGGTCTGCCCGGGTTCGGCAAGACCTCGCTGGTCAACAAGTTCATCTGCGACACCGCCCCATCGGATGCGATCCAGTACGCCGTAGCCGACGGCAAGGTCACCTCATCCCATGAGGGCGACTACGCCGACCTGGCGCAACGCATGTTCGCGTTCGTCGGCGATGACCTCGAAGAAGCGAACGCGTTGTTCAAGCGGCTGGTCAAGCTGCGGCGGGACCGCTCGGCGTCCATCCGCGCCGTCCTCGGCGTCAAGAACATGTGGCACCTCGGCCCCTCCGCCACCTGGCCACTCACAGTGCTGATCGTGGATGAGGCACACACCTACTTCCGCGACCACAAGGGATCGGACCCGCAGACGAAGAAGCTCGCCGCGCTGGCCGCTGACAACGCCCGGCTGGTTGAGGACCTGGTGAAGAAGGGGCGGAGCGTCGGCATCCTGGTGATCATCGCGACGCAGAAGGCGACTGGGGATGCCATCCCCACGTTCATCCGGGATGTGTGCCCGGTGGGCCTGTCCTTCGCGCAGAAGACGGCTGAGGCGGCCGTGGTCGCGCTGGGGGAAGACATCCGGAATTGGCCGGATGCCAATCCGACGGCGCTTCAGGATCCGGTCTATGTCGGCGTGGCTTCCATGGCTCATCAGGGCCGCCCCGGCTTCACCCGCATCCGCACCCCGTACGTGGCCGACGATGACGCGGCCCGCATCGCCGCCGACACAGCGCACCTGACCCGCGACCCGGCCGAACTCCTCGACGAACAACTCACCAGCCCCACCAGTGCGCCGGTCCTCCTGGCCAAGTGACCCTCTGTACCCCGACCAGCCCGACACCGGAAGGAGGTGAACTCTTATGTCTGAGGATCGGATCACTCAGCGCACCGTGACCGTGGTCATGGCCATCATCGCGGCCCTGGCCTTCGTCTTCTCCTTCGGCAACGTCTGGGCCCTGGCCCTGCGCCTGGGCGTCCCGCGCCCGATCGCCCCGCTGATCGCCCCCATGGTCGACCTGTCCGTTGTCGGCCTCCTGGTGGCCCTGCGCTACCTGTCGCTACGCGGTATCGCCGCTGAGCAGATCAAGGGCGCCACACGCCTGATGCACCTGTCCGGGCTCCTGACCCTGGCCCTCAACATCGCCGAACCCCTCGTCGCCAAGCACTACGGCCGCGCCGCCGTGGACGCTGTCGCCCCGCTCCTCCTCCTCGGCTGGGGAGCCGTCGGCCCGCAACTCCTGCGCCATTTCCACGCCGTCACCCACACCGAGGCTCCGACCCCGGCGGCCACCCCCGACCCGGCTCCGGCCGAGACAGCTCCCGCACCGGTCACTGAGCCTGACTCCGCCCCGGCCCCGGCCACAGCGCCGACTCCGGAACCGGCGGCAGCCTCAGCCCCGCCAGCCCCGGCCGCGCCCCCGGCGGTCACCGTGCCCGTGCCGCTGCTCAACGCCGCCCGCACTATCGCCGACACCTACCAGGCCGACCACGGCGCGCCCATCACCCCGGCCCAGCTCCGGACCCGCCTGGGCGTCGCCCTCCCGCTGGCCACCGCCGCGCACGCCCAGCTCTGACCCCGTGCCGGCCGTTCCGGCAATCCGAACTCGCCCCGCCCTACCGGGCTCGATTCGCCATGCCCCGAGCAGCACGCACCCCGCCCTTGGCCTACTGCTGCTCGGGGTCCCTTCCCTCAGAAAGGACACCGCCCGTCGTGAACCGCCCCCTGGACCTGCGCCACGTGGCGAGCCTGGCCCTGCGGGACCTCATCGAGCTCGCCCACCTCCCCGACTTCGACCGCGTCCACGACCAGATCAGCCGCGTCCGGGGCTGCACCCGACCGGTTCAGCTCGTCGGCACCACACAAACCCTCGACGCCACCACGAACACCGTGCTGCGGTCGTACAGCACCGCCGACGAACCGACCGGACGCCTCCTGACCGCGTGCGGCAACCGCCGCTCATCCCGGTGCCCCGCCTGCTCACGGGTGTACGCGGCCGACACCTACCACCTGATCAAGGCCGGGCTGTCCGGCGGCAAGGATGTCGCCGAAACCGTCCGTGATCACCCCCGCGCCTTCGTCACCCTGACTGCCCCTTCGTTCGGCCCGGTCCACAACTGCAAGACCGACGCGGGCAAGCTCCGCCCCTGCCGGTGCGGCGCCCACCACGCTGAAGATGATCCGGCGTTGGGCACCCCGTTGACCCCGGCCGCGTACGACTACACCGGCGCCGTGCTCTGGAACGCGCACGCCGGACAGCTCTGGGCACGCTTCACCACCTACCTGCGCCGCGCCCTGGCCGAACACCTCGACATGACCCAGAAGGCGCTGAACGCCGCTCTGCGCGTCTCCTTCGCCAAGGTCGCCGAATACCAGAAGCGCGGCCTGGTCCACTTCCACGCCGTGATCCGCTTCGACGGACCCGACGGCCACACCACCCCGCCCCCGGCCTGGGCCACCTTCGACGCCCTGAGCGCGGCCGTGGGCCTGGCGGTCAAGCGTGCCCGGCTCACCGTCGAGTCTGACGCCGTCGGCGAACGCGTCATCGCCTGGGGCGGCCGGTTCAAGGTGGACCCCATCTCGGCCCTGGGCGACGGCGAACTGACCGACGCCAGAGTTGCCGAGTACACAGACGCCAAGGTCGCCGGATACGTCGCCAAGTACGCCACGAAGAACGCCGAAGGTGCGGGCACCGTGGACCGCTCCTTGCGCTGCTCGCACTGCGCCGGACGCGGCTACCAGTGCGGCCCCGACGGCTTCCGGGACCTGTGCGGCCAGTGTGAGGGCACCGGCCAGTCCGAACCCCTCGCGGACCTTCCCGTGCACAGCCACGTCCGCCAGATGATCCGAACCGCCTGGGCCCTCGGCCACCTCCCCGAATTCGCTGACCTGAAGCTCTGGAAGTGGGCTCACATGCTCGGCTTCCGGGGCCACTTCTCCAGCAAATCCCGCCGCTACTCCACCACCCTCGGCGCACTCCGCGACGTACGCCGCGCCTGGCGCACCGCGCAAGCACGCCCCGCGGGAGCTCCCGAGACGAGTGAGGAAACCACCCTCGTCCTCTCCCACTGGCAATACCTCGCCTCCGGCTACAGCCCCGGCGAAGAACTCATAGCTGCCCAAGTACGCCACGACCGCGCCCAAGCGCGGGACATGGCCGAGCGTGTGAAGACGGAAGGGGAGGTATGGCGGTGACTGACCGACGCCCCACAGAGGATGAGTGCTGGGCGGAGTTTTGGCAGATCATTGGTAAGGCTGCTGCACGTCGGTACCTGCGTGAACTCGAAGAGGCTGACCCCGGGCATGGTGAGGTTACGGACCTCCCTACGGCTGCCTGAACCGGCCCGAGTGCCGCCCTCCGCCTGCCAGAGGCACAGGGCGGCGCTCTGGATGGTCAGGGGCTACCTCCCGACCTCTTCCGGCTCCGGCCGCTCCCAAAGGGGGATGATCGTGTATCGGTCGTGGTCGTGGAATTCGCCTCGGCTCGCGTTGATCCGCCAAATGACCTTCTTCAGGGCCGCGCGCTTCGTGTCATCGTCCATGTGCGGCCACTCCTTCATCAGCCCTTGGAAGACCTCACGCTTGGGCACGCTGGGTGTCTTGCGCTTCTTGGCTCGTTTCAGCTTGGCATCGGCTGTGGCGATCTCCTCGGCGAGTTCATCGCGCTGCTCGATGAACTCGGCTTGATCGATCTCGTCGGCAGCTCTCATGCGTATCAGGTTCTTCTTCAGGGTCTTCAGCCGGGAGATCTCCGCTTGCCAGTGATCAGGGCCGTCCTGCTGACCTACGGGGGCAGCGTTGGCCTTGACTGCCTCCTGGGCCACTGCTTGGGCGGTTCCGTCGTCCTTGGCCCGCTTCTGGAGCCATTCGAGGATCACTGCGTCAACCGCCTCGCGGCTGGCGTTCGAGTGGTTGCACTCTCCTGTATCGATCTTCCCGCACCGCCATGTCAGGTACAGGCCGCCACCTGCGCCGCGTGAGGCTCCCGCGCGCATCGGTACCCCGCTCTTGTCTCCGCAGTCGATACAGAACACCAGGCCGCTTGCCGGATACTTCGCCCTGGTCTTGTGAGAAGCGATGCGTTTGCCCGCGCGGCGGCGCTCTAGGTACGCGTTCCAGGTGTCCTCGCTCTTGATGACCTGCTCATGCGCCCCGGGGATCCAGATGAATCGGTCAAGCTTGTGGATCCCGGTGGACTCGACGGCTGACTCTGGCAACTCATCGGCCCAGCTCCGGGCCCCCGGCGTAACCCGTACGTATCCGGCGCCGAACCCGGTGTCCATCGCCGCCAGCAGGGTTTTGTCTGTGATGATCTTGCCTGAGTACGTGCGAAGGCCCTCTAGCTTGAGCTCATGGGCCGCTCGGTGAAGGGGCTTCCCTTCGGCGTACTCCTCCCAGGCGTACGCCAGCGCATCGCCATAGACCGGCCTGGGTATCTGGATGCCCGCCTTGCACTTCTCGCAGGTCTGCCGCCTCTGGCGTTCCCGGCGGACTCCGCGCGGGGATCGCGGCTCGGGCATCGGGCACGTGTCGCAGTACCAGTAGCCGAACCTCGGCGCGCCGTGGTGGGGCAGCCCGCGCCTGATCCGCCTGGCATGGGTGCTCATCCAGTTCTCGCCGATTAGATCCCGCTGGAACTCGGCGACGCCCAGCATGTTCGTCCGGGCGAACCGGCCCGCTGCCGTGCTTGTGTCGAACTGCTCCGTAGCTGACTTTGCCACGCCGCCCATGCCTTCCAGCATGCGGAGATTGGTCAAGGACAGCTCAATGTTCCGGCCGAAGCGGTCCCATCGGTAAACGAGCACGCCATCCGCTTCGTCGTTGGAGACGCGGGCGATGATGCTGCCGATCTTGCGCTTGGCGAAGTCAGCGCCGGATAGATCCAGGTCATACACGACATCTACGATGACTGCGCCGATATCGGCGGCATACTTGCGCCCCGTGTGCTCCTGCAACTCCGGGCTGATCATGTCCTCACGGGCTGTGGAGACCCGTATGTACAAGATCAACCGCAAGACCTGGCTCGGTACCGCTCGGAGAATGGTCATTACGTGCCCCCTGCGTGTCTTCTTTTGGGAGTCTACGTACCACCGCTGATCAGGTATGACAGCCGGGCGTCCAGCATCGCCCGCAGCAGCTCCTGGCCGCCGGGCGGCACGGTGCCCGCCGCCACCAGCTCCTCCAGGGAGAATGCCCGGGGCCGCACCACGCGCAGCGACAGGCACGTCGACCCGACGGCCACCGGAGGGAGCACCGCATGCAGCCGTGTGCCGTCCGGCAGCCGGGCGTCCACCCATGGCCTGGCGTCGTCCAGCCGTCGGCCGGCCACGGCGGCGAGGCGCTGGGCGAGTCTGCGCACCGCGGCCGCGTCGGTGAATGCCACGTCCGTCCGCTCCAGTCCGGCTCCCCGGTCCACCCACACCTCGTCGGGGGCGGTCACCAGGACATCTGTGACGTCGGGGGCGGCGAGCAGCGGCTCCAGCGGCCCGGTGCCGACCAGCTCTGAGCGCAGGGCCGCGACGACGCTCAGGACTTCTGTGTCGCCGAGCAGCCTCCCCTCCTCGCGCAGGGCCGCCGCCACCCGCGCGGGCGTCGGCTCCGCCCCGCTTCGGGCCAGCCGCAGCCGCACTGCGTCCAGCAGCTCCGGCGACTCCACCCCCGCGCCACCGCGCTCGCGCCAGGTGACGCTCGTATTGACGCTCATGCCCCGCCCCCTTGCTGCTCCGCGTCTGCCAGGACCCGCCCCCAGAACGCCGAGCAGAACCGGGCGAGCGGTCCGCGGGCGCTGCCGCCCGGCGGCTCACCGCCGTCCAACGCATCCGGCAGCCCGGGCTCCGGCGGCAGCTCACCGGCCAGCGGCAGGTCCAGAAGCCGGGCGATCTCCTCGTCGTCGAGCCCCGGTCCGCATGGCCCGCGCACCACCGCGCGCAGATCCCGCAGCACCATGCCGACCGTCGATGCCACGCGGTGGGCGGCGGCGACCGCGCGCAGCTCGGCCGGCACGACCAGCAGGCCCAGATCCAGCTGGTCGAGGGCTTCGGCCACCGTGTCGTCCACCCGCCGCGGCAGGTCCACCACCACGACCCCGCCGCGCCGCCGCGCGGCCGCGAGCACCGCCCTCATCGCGGACGGCGCGATGGCCGCCGATTGGCCGCGGTCCCAGCTGAGCACGCGCAGGGAGTGCAGCTCGGGGAGCGATTCCTCCAGCGCGCTCCCGGCAACCCGGCCGCGCGATTCGGCGAAGGCGGGCCATCTCAGCCCCTCCGCACCCTCGCCGCCGAGCAGCACATCCAGGCCGCCGCCCAGCGGGTCTCCGTCGATGAGCATGGTGCGCCGCCCCGCGCGGGCGGCGGTGACCGCCAGGGCGCAGGCGAGGGTGCTGGCGCCCGCTCCGCCGCGCCCGCCGACGACTCCGATGGTGAGGGCTTGGCGGCCGACGCCCTCGGCCACGTCGGCGATGCGGTCCACCAGCCAGGTCTCGGCATCGGGCAGAAACGCCACATTGTCCGCGCCGAGGGCGACAGCTCGCTGCCAGATGCCGTGGTCGTCGAGGTCCCGTCCGATGAGCAGCACCCCCTCCCTGCGGGTGCCACCGCGCAGCCGGGCCGCGGCGTCGTCACCGACCAGAATGAGCGGGGCACCCTCCCAACTCCCCCGGCGCGCGGGCAAGCCATGCACCACTTCGGGCTCGGCCCCCGCCGCCGCGCACAGCCGTAACAAGTCGTCGAGAAGCTCTTCGTCCTCCGTGACGATCAGCGGTCTGCGCTGTCGTCCATCCGCCGCCGGTCGATTCGGTGTGATGGATCCAGCCACGATCCCCTCCCCTTCTCCTTACGCGCCCATCTCGTTACGCGCTCTCACTTCCGCGAACGATGAGCGCGAACGCCGTGGAGAATCAGCGTCCGGCGATCCAGAAAATCTTGGGGATCTTGGTCCAAAACTGTGGACAACTCATCAGTTGTGAATATCCCAGTCACCTAAACCAGTGACTTCCGGAGAGCAGCCTTGCGATTACGCACAGTCACGAATCAGTCTGGTGGGGTGGCAGTCGCCAGCCGAGGCCCGGAGGGGGAAATGATCAGGTGAAAAGACCGCAAATGCATCCGGACATGCGACGACCCCCGCCGGGGGGGAGAGCGGGGGTCGTCCCCACGGCCGACTCGGGGGGGGAGGAGTCGGACCGGGTTAGCACGGTCGCGAACGATCCGTGACTTCCATGGTGTACCCGAGAGCCTTCTCAGGCAAACCCACGCGCCCAGCTTACGCCGAATGGTGGGCCCTATGCTCGGCGTCGTGGAAAACCACTCGTTGCCTCGGACAGCCGCCTTCTTTGACCTGGACAAGACGGTCATTGCGAAGTCGAGCACGCTCACCTTCAGCAAGTCCTTCTACCAAGGTGGGCTGATCAACCGCCGCGCCGTACTGCGTACCGCATATGCGCAGTTCGTCTTCCTCGCCGGCGGGGCCGATCACGAGCAGATGGAACGGATGCGGGAGTATCTCTCGGCGCTGTGCCGTGGATGGAATGTCGAGCAGGTGCGGGAGATCGTCGCCGAGACCCTGCATGACCTCATCGACCCGATCATCTACGACGAGGCCGCCTCCCTCATTGAGGAACACCACACCGCCGGCCGCGATGTGGTCATCGTCAGCACCTCGGGCGCCGAGGTCGTCGAGCCGATCGGCGAGCTGCTGGGCGCGGACCGAGTCGTGGCCACCCGCATGGTCGTGGAGAACGGGGTGTTCACCGGCGAGGTGGAGTACTACGCCTATGGGCCGACCAAAGCGGAAGCCATCGCCGAGCTGGCCGAGTCCGAGGGCTATGACCTCTCCCGCTGCTACGCATATAGCGACTCGGCCACCGACCTGCCGATGCTGGAGTCCGTCGGCCATCCCCACGCGGTGAACCCGGGCCGCGCGCTGCGCCGCGAGGCCGCCGCCCGTGGCTGGCCGATCCTCTCCTTCAACAAGCCGGTGCGGCTGAAGCAGCGCGTGCCCTCGCTGTCCATGCCGCCGCGTCCGGTGCTGGCCGTGGTAGCCGCGGTGGGCGCGGCCGCAGCCACCGCCGGGCTGATGTGGTACGCCAGTCGGCGCCGCGCACCGTATGCCCGTATTTGAAGCCAATCACAAAGATCTGCGATGAGAGCTTCCGCTTGGGCTGACACAGGAGTAGAAAGGAATCGAAGGCCCGCGAGACCAGGGGCATCCGGAGGATTCCCCCAGACGCACCAAGGCCCACGGACCGAGCATGAATACTGGGCACCCACGCGACGCCGACCCGTCGATTACGGGCCAGCCGCACCAGGTGACGGGCGAAGATCCCGACCTGATGGGCGAATTCTCGTGCACGCATGGTAACCCGGTGGCCGTGCCAGCGGCGGCACCGAACTCGGTGCCGCCGCAACCATGTTCGGGCCTGCCGCAGCGCCCCCATACCGGACGCGATCCGGCCCTGCGGTGACTCAGGCGGCGCCGCGCTGCAGGGCCTCGCAGACCGCCGTGCTCTCACGGGCCCCCAACTCCACTGCACGCCCGCACTGTGCGATCCACGCCGCCATGCCCTCGGGCGTCCCCGAGACATAGCCCTTCAATGCCTCGGCGTATGCCGCAGCGCCCAATTCCGCGTGTCCGACCTCGGCCGCACAGATGGACTTCGGGTCAAGTCCGCTGCCCACCAGCACGATCCGCTCCGCCGCGCGGGCCACCAGGCCGTTGTAAGACCCAAAGGGCCGCAGGGCCAGCAGTTCACCGTGCACCACCGCGGCCGTCACCAGCGCCGGGGCCTGGCTCCCCGCAAGCAGCAGCCGCGCCAGCCCATCCAGTCGCCCGGCCACCTCGTCGGCGTCGGGCAGCGCCAGTTCGATCAGCGGCTCCTCGACCGGCTCACCCGCCAGCCGCGGCCGCCCCACCGTGTCGGCCACCTCCGTGCCCCCCGCCGCGACCAGATGCAGCCGGGCCAGCACCCGCAGCGGCGACTGCCGCCATACGCTCAGCAGCTGTCCGGCCTCGGCGGTCAGCCGCAGCGCCGCGCCCACCGTGCGCGGTTCGCCCTCCGATCCGAAATCGCTGCGGCGCCGCAACTCCTCCAGCGCCCAGTCGGCCCCGGCCAGGGCGGCGGAGCCGCGCGCCCCGCGCAGGGCCGCCTCGGATGTGACCTCATTGCTGCGGCGGCGCATCACCCGGTGGCCATAGACCCGGTCCACCGCGTCGCGCACGGCGTCCACGGAGTCGGTGACGCCGGGAAGCGCGGCCAGGGCGGCGAGCGGATCTGCTGTCGTACTCATGAGTACGACCCTACGCACCAACCGGCGCCCACGGCCGCCACCCCTCATTGGAGTGGTCTTCTTCACCGTATCCGCCTTCCTGGACGATCACTCACCTACGCTAGGTGAACATGAAGATCGCTTTCGTGGGCAAGGGCGGCAGCGGCAAGACGACGCTGTCCTCGCTGTTCATCCGCCACCTCGCCGCCACCGGCGCCCCCGTCATGGCCGTCGACGCGGACATCAACCAGCACCTCGGTGTGGCCCTCGGTCTGGACGAGCCGGAAGCCGCCGCACTGCCCGCCATGGGCGCCCACCTCCCCTTGATCAAGGACTACTTGCGCGGCACCAACCCCCGTATCTCCGGCGCCGACACGATGATCAAGACGACTCCGCCGGGCGAGGGCTCACGGCTCCTGCGGATCGACGAGGACAACCCGGTGTACGAGGCCTGCGCCCGTACGGTCGGGCTCGACAGCGGGCAGGTCCGCCTGATGGTGACCGGCCCGTTCACCGAGTCCGATCTCGGCGTCGCCTGCTACCACTCCAAGGTCGGCGCGATCGAGCTGTGTCTGAACCATCTGGTGGACGGCCGCGACGAGTTCGTCGTCGTCGACATGACCGCCGGCAGCGACTCCTTCGCCTCGGGCCTCTTCACCCGCTTCGACATGACGTTCCTGGTCGCTGAGCCCACACGCAAGGGCGTGGCGGTCTATCGCCAGTACAAGGAGTACGCCGCCGACTTCGACGTGGCGCTGCGCGTGGTCGGCAACAAGGTGCAAGGGCCGGAGGACCTGGCCTTTCTGCGCGCGGAGGTGGGCGACGACCTGCTGGTCACGGTCGGCCACTCGGACTGGGTGCGGGCCATGGAAAGGGGCCGCCCGCCGCGCTTCGAGAAGCTCGAGGAGGTCAACCGCCGCGCCCTGCGCACGCTGTACGAGGCGGCGGACGCGTCGTACGAGCGGCGGGACTGGCGGCGTTACAGCCGCCAGATGGTGCACTTCCATCTGAGGAACGCGGAGAGCTGGGGCAACGAGAAGACGGGCGCCGACCTGGCGGCCCAGGTCGACCCCGCCTTCATGCTGGGTGAATCCGTCCTGGCCGGGCGGCCGGCGGCTACTTCCGCTTCCGCTTGACCGGCTGCGCGGAGTGCGTGGAGGCCGGCTCGGCGGCCAAAAAGCCCGCCCAGCCGCCCTTCGGCCGCTTCCCGACATCCAGTTTGCGCAGTCGGCGCAGGACTCCGGGGTCCTGCGCGTCCAGCCAGTCGGCCAGTTGTTTGAAGGTGACGCAGCGCACGCCCTTCTTCGGGCAGACCTTCTTGATGGTGTCCTCGACGGCGTTCATATACGTTCCGCCGTTCCAGGACTCGAAGTGGTTGCCGATGAACAGCGGTGCCCGATTGCCCTTGTACGCCCGGCGGAAGGCGGCACGCAGTCCCCCGCGCATCTGCTTGCCCCAGGCGGCGCGCTTGGAGGGGTCGCCCTTGGTGGTGCCGGACTGGTTGGCGAGGAAGTTGTAGTCCATCGACAGGGTTTCGAAGGAATGGCCGGGCACGGGGATCTCCTGCAGCGGAAAGTCCCAGATTCCGTGGATCTTCTTCGGCCAGACCTGGCGGCCGCCCACGGAGCTGGCGTCGTAGCGGAATCCCATCTTCTTGCCCGCCTTGATCAGGTTCTTCTGCCCCTCCAGGCAGGGGGCGCGGCCGCCCACGAGCTCCTTGCCGTAGTCGAAGGGCAGCGGTTCGCCGTCCCGCTGGCCGGTGTTGGTCTTCCAGTGCTTGACGAACGACACGGCCTGCCGGGTCTCGTCGATCCACTCTTTGGGGCTCCAGGTGCCCACCCCGTCGTCCGGACCGCAGAAGTGACCGTTGAAGTGGGTGCCGATCTCATTGCCTTCGAGCCAGGCGGCGCCGAGTTGCTCGACGGTGTCCTTGACGCCCTTGATGTCGTTGAAGCCGATGGCCGAGGAGCCGCGCGAATGTCGCGGCGGATCGTAGAGGTCCCGCTTCTTGGCGGGCAGCATGTAAACGCCGCTGAGGAAGTACGTCATCGTCGCGTCGTACTTCCTGCCGACGGCGCGGAAGCGGGAGAAGAGCTTCTGGCCGTCCTGACCCGCGCCGTCCCACGAGAAGACGACGAACTGCGGTGGCTTGTCGCCCGGTTTGAGGCGGCGGGGTCTGAGCTGCCCCGGCTGCGGTCCGGTGTAGGAGGTCGATCCGTCACCGATGAGCCGGCCCTGTTTCCCGCCCAGCTTGGGGTGCTTGGGCACCGCCGGCCCGTTCCGCTGCGCGTCGCGGTCCGTCCGTGGCTGGCCCGGATTGCCTGAGCGCTGTGAGTCGTGCGAGTTCCCCGTGCAGTTGGCCAACGTGGCCAGCACGGCCATGACGGCCAACCCTGCAGTGACGTTTCTTCTGGGTCTCATGCCGCCACCTCGCCTCTCTCGTCGTTCCGCGTCGCGGGAGCTCGGACCGAGAGCCAAGCTCGCATGGAACGGAGAAAAGACAGAGCATGACAAGCCATTTCAAATGATTATTCACCCGTAAGGTGGAATATAGACCCGTTCCACCCGAAAAGACTTCCTGTCGACTTTACTCAGCATTACGATTCATTTACCAATGCTTGGGGGTCGATGCCGGGCTTGGGAATCAGACCGCAGTACGCCGTGACCCACGGCCGTGTTCTCATGCACGGCCGCGAAGCCCCGGAGGAGACGGGAATGTCGCAGCTCTTGAACCGGATCGGCGGGGTCTCCTGCCGACGGGACCTTTCCGCCTCGATCGTCATCTTTCTGATCGCGATCCCGCTCTCCCTCGGGCTCGCGCTGGCCACAGGCGCCCCTCTGCAGGCCGGTTTGGTCTCCGCCGTCGTGGGCGGAATCGTGGCCGGGCTGCTCGGGGGCGCCCCTCTCCAGGTGAGCGGCGCCGCGACCGGTCTGGTCGTGGTCACCGCCGATCTCGTGCAGCGCTACGGCTGGCGCACCACCTGCGCGATCACTGTGCTCGCCGGCGCGGCGCAACTGGCCTTCGGCGCCGTGCGGGTGGCGCGGGCCGCGCTCGCCATCAGCCCGGCCATCGTCCATGGGATGCTCGCGGGCATCGGTGTCGTCATCGCGGTCGGCCAGCTGCACGTGGTGCTCGGTGACAGCCCCGACAGCTCAGTGATCGACAACATCGCCGCACTGCCCACGGAGTTGAGACATCCGCACCCTGCCGCCCTTCTGGTGGGTGCGATCACCGTCGCAGTGCTCACGCTGTGGCCCTGGCTGCCGGGGAAGGCCGGGCGGGTCGCGCGTACCGTACCGGCGGCACTCGTCGCCGTCGTCGCGGCCACTGCGGTGAGCGCGGGTATGTCGGTGCCGCGCGTCGATCTGCCGTCCTGGGAGGTCCCGGCGCTGCCCGGACTCCCGGAAGGGCCGGTGCTCGGGCTGGTCGCCGCCGTACTGACGGTCACTTTGGTCGCGAGCATGGAATCGCTGCTGTCCGCCGTCGCCGTCGACCGGCTGCAAACCGCGGGACCCGGCCCGCGGACGGAGGCGCCGGGCGTGGCGCCGCGCCCGGTGCCGGAAAAGCAGCCGACCCGGCTGGACCGCGAGCTGGTCGGGCAGGGCGCGGCCAATATGGTCTCCGGGCTCCTGGGCGGGCTGCCGATCGCGGGAGGCGCGATCCGCGGCTCGGCGAATGTCCGAGCCGGTGCCGTGACCCGCCGGTCCACGGTGCTCCACGGCGTATGGGTGGCGCTGTGCGCGGGGCTGCTCGCCGGGGTGCTCGAGCTGATCCCGCTCGCGGCGCTCGCCGCGCTGGTCATGGTCGTCGGCGTGAAGATGGTCAGCTTCGCGCACATCAAGAACGTGCAGCGGAACCGGGAGTTCCCGGTGTATGCGGCCACGCTGGGCGCAGTCGTCCTGCTGGGCGTATTGCAGGGGGTAGTGGTCGGGATCGTGGTCGCGGTCGTCACGGCGCTGCGCCGGCTGGCCCACACCCGGATCACCGTGGCCGAGGAGGCCGGGCTGCACCGGGTGCGGGTGAGCGGGCAGCTGACGTTCCTGGCGGTGCCCCGGCTCAGCCGGGCCCTGGCGCAGCTGCCGGCCGGGGCCAGCGTGGTGGTGGAGCTCGGCGGCTGGTTCATGGACCACGCCGCGTATGACGCGCTGCATTCCTGGGCCGAGGGGCATCGGGCGCGCGGGGGCTGGGTCAGGCTCGGCGGCCGGTCGGGGCGGCCGATCGCCGAGCCGGCCAGCGCCCATACCTGCCGACCGTGGACGCCCTGGCGCAACCATCACTGCACCCGTCCCGCCCCGACGGCTGTGCTGAACGGCGGAGGGCAGCTGCTCGGCGGGGTGAGCGCCTTCCAGCGGCACACCGCGCCGCTGGTGCGGGAGGAGTTGGCGCGGCTCGCGCGGGAGGGGCAGCGGCCCACTCAGCTCTTCTTGACCTGCGCCGACTCGCGGCTGGTGACCAGCATGATCACCTCCAGTGGGCCCGGCGACCTGTTCACCGTGCGCAATGTGGGCAATCTGGTGCCACCGCCCGGCTCCGGAGACGCCTGTGACTCGGTGGGCGCGGCCCTCGAATACGCGGTGGAGGTGCTGAAGGTCGGCAGCATCACGGTGTGCGGACACTCGGGATGCGGGGCGATGCAGGCGCTGCTCGGCTCGGCGGTGCCCGCACCGTCCGGCAGGCAGGCGCCGCACGGCAGACAGGCGCCGTCCGGGACGCAGACACCACCCACGGCGCCGACACCGTCCGGCAGGCAGACGCCGGACGAGGCGTACACGCCGGCCGTCGCGCAGACGCCGGCCGTCGCGCAGACGCCGCTCGCGCGATGGCTGCGCCATGGGCGCCCGAGTCTGGCCCGTATGGAGCGGATCGGGCGGCTGGGGCGCGGGGAGGTGGCGCTCGGGGACCGACCCGTGGCCGATGAGCTGGAGCGGTTGGCGTTGGTCAACGTGGTGCAGCAGCTCGACCATCTGATGGCGCACGGCTGTGTGGCCCGCCGGGTGGCGGAGGGCGGGCTGATGCTTCAGGGGATGTACTTCCATGTGGGGGAGGCTCAGGCGTATGTGCTGGAGGCCGGGGGAGCGGGCAGATTCTCGGCTGTGCGGCCGGATCATGGCGCGGCAGCTGGTGCCTGTACGAGCGGCGGGGCCGCGGCGGCGGGCGTGGGCGGCGGGTCCCTGGCCGAGGGCGTGGGACTCATGTGATTACAGGTCTAAACCAATTTTTACCGACGACCCTTGTCAGGGTGCACCGCGGGCTGATGAGCTATGGCCTGGGACACAACGGTCACCCTGGGAAAGGGAGATGTCGTGAGCAACGAAAGCCTGGCCAACCTTCTTCGGGAGGAGCGTCGCTTCGCTCCACCCGCCGACCTGGCCGCCAACGCCAATGTCACGGCGGAGGCGTATGAGCGGGCGAAGGCTGACCGCCTGGGCTTCTGGGCCGAGCAGGCCCGTCGGCTGACCTGGGCCGCCGAGCCGACCGAGACGCTGGACTGGTCGAACCCGCCGTTCGCGAAGTGGTTCGCCGACGGCAAGCTCAATGTGGCGTACAACTGCGTCGACCGCCATGTGGAGAACGGGCTGGGCGACCGGGTGGCCATCCACTTCGAGGGCGAGCCCGGCGACACCCGCTCCGTCACCTACGCCGAGTTGCAGCGCGAGGTCTCCAAGGCGGCGCATGCCCTGACCGAGCTCGGGGTCCGGACCGGTGACCGGGTCGCGATCTATCTGCCGATGATCCCGGAGACCGTCGTCGCGATGCTGGCCTGTGCCCGCATCGGCGCCCCGCACTCCGTGGTCTTCGGCGGCTTCTCGGCCGACGCTCTCGCCACCCGCATCGAGGACGCCGACGCCCGGGTCGTGATCACCGCGGACGGAGGCTACCGCCGTGGCAAGCCCTCCGCGCTCAAGCCCGCCGTCGACGAGGCCCTGACCCGTCCGGGCACCGAGAACGTGGGCAATGTGCTGGTGGTCCGCCGCACCGGCCAGGAGGTGGCCTGGGCCGAGGGCCGCGATGTGTGGTGGCACGAGCTCGTCGACCGCCAGCCGGAGCAGCACACCCCCGAGGCGTTCGACGCCGAGCACCCGCTCTTCATCCTCTACACCTCGGGCACCACCGGTAAGCCCAAGGGCATCCTGCACACCACGGGCGGCTATCTCACCCAGGTCTCCTACACCCACCACGCCGTCTTCGACCTCAAGCCGGAGTCGGATGTGTACTGGTGCACGGCCGACGTCGGCTGGGTCACCGGCCACTCGTACATCGTCTACGGACCGCTGTCCAACGGCGCGACCCAGGTGCTCTACGAGGGCACCCCGGACACCCCGCACCAGGGCCGCTGGTGGGAGATCGTCCAGAAGTACGGCGTCACGATCCTCTACACCGCCCCGACCGCGATCCGCGCCTGCATGAAGTGGGGCGACGACATCCCGGCCAAGTTCGACCTGTCCTCGCTGCGCATCCTCGGCTCGGTCGGCGAGCCGATCAACCCTGAGGCATGGGTCTGGTACCGCAAGCACATCGGCGCGGACAAGACGCCCGTGGTTGACACCTGGTGGCAGACCGAGACCGGCGGGATGATGATCAGCCCGCTGCCGGGTGTCACCGAGACCAAGCCCGGTTCGGCCCAGATCCCGCTCCCCGGTATCTCCGCCACCGTCATCGACGACGACGCCAACGAGGTGCCGGACGGCTCCGGCGGCTACCTGGTCCTCACCGAGCCCTGGCCGTCCATGCTCCGCACCATCTGGGGCGACGACCAGCGCTATCTGGACACCTACTGGTCGCGCTTCGCCAACCGCTACTTCGCGGGCGACGGCGCCAAGAAGGACGACGACGGCGACATCTGGCTGCTCGGCCGGGTCGACGACGTCATGCTGGTCTCCGGCCACAACATCTCCACGACCGAGGTGGAGTCGGCGCTCGTCTCGCACCCCAAGGTCGCCGAGGCCGCGGTCGTCGGGGCCACCGACCCCCAGACCACCCAGGCCATCTGCGCCTTCGTCATTCTGCGCGGCGGCGCCGCGGAGGAAGACGGTCTGGTCGAGGAGTTGCGGGCCCACGTCTCGAAGCACCTCGGCCCGATCGCCAAGCCCAAGCGGATCCTGCCGGTGGCCGAGCTGCCCAAGACTCGCTCCGGCAAGATCATGCGTCGGCTGCTGCGCGATGTCGCCGAGAACCGCACCCTCGGCGATGTCACCACCCTCACCGACTCTTCCGTCATGGAGCTCATCCAGAGCAAGCTGCCGTCCGCCGCCAGCGAGGACTGACCCGGTCACAGCGGTCGTGCGGCGGAGCCGCGTATCGGCCCGCGCGGCGGAGCCGCATATCGACACCGACGGAATGCGGAAGACGGAGGGCGCCCGGCCTGGCGGGGCGCCCTCCGGGCATTTCAGTTAGGGTGGAAAGCCATCGCGTCAAGAACGCGACAAGAACAAGTTTTCGAGGGCGCGCCGGGAAGTCTGGTCGGCACACACGCCACACGTGTATCCCCACATGTGGAATCACACGCGTGCATATGTCCGACCGCCCCAGGAGGGTTCCCCGTGGCCGCGCCCATCCGCCGCAAGTTCCTCGGACGTCTGTCGCTGCCCGAGCGGACCTTCGTCACCGACGCCCTGCGCACCGAAACCGTCGGCGGCATCATCCTGCTGGTCGCCGCCATCGCCGCGCTGTTCCTCGCCAACACCCCACTCAGCGGCATCTACCAGGACGTCAGGGACTTCTCCTTCGGCCCCGACGCGCTGCATCTGCGGCTGTCGATCGACTCCTGGGCCGCGGACGGCCTGCTCACCATCTTCTTCTTCGTGGCCGGCATCGAGCTCAAGCGTGAGCTGATCGCGGGCGAACTGCGCGACCGCAGGGCGGCCGCGCTCCCCGTCATGGCAGCGATATGCGGCATGGCCATGCCCGCCCTCGTCTATGTGGCCGTGGGCGCGGCCGGCGGCGGAAATCTCAAGGGCTGGGCGGTGCCCACCGCCACCGACATCGCCTTCGCCCTCGCCGTGCTCGCCGTCATCGGCACCGCCCTGCCCGCCGCCCTGCGCGCGTTTCTGCTCACCCTCGCGGTGGTGGACGACCTCGGCGCGATCCTGATCATCGCGATCTTCTATACGACGCATATCGACTTCGTCGCCCTCGGCCTCGCCTTCGCTGGTCTCGTCGTGTTCTGGACGCTGCACCGCAAGGGCATACGCGGCGCATACATCTATGTCCCACTGGCCTTCGTCATCTGGGCCCTGATGCATGCGAGCGGGGTGCACGCCACGATCGCCGGCGTCGCCATGGGCCTGATGCTGCGCTGCACCGTGCGCGAGGGCGAGGAGCGCTCCCCCGCCGAGCGCATCGAGCACCGGGTGCGCCCGCTGTCGGCCGGACTCGCCGTCCCGCTGTTCGCCCTCTTCGCCGCCGGGGTCCCGGTCTCCGGCGAAGCCATCGGGCAGGTCTTCTCCCGTCCCGAGACGCTCGGCGTCGTCCTCGGCCTCGTCGTGGGCAAGACCATCGGCGTCTTCGGCGGCTCCTGGCTCGCCGCCCGCTTCACCAAGGCGGAGCTGAACGAGGACCTGGCCTGGGCGGATGTGTTCGCAATCGCCTCGCTCGCCGGGATCGGCTTCACCGTCTCCCTGCTCATCGGCGAGCTGGCCTTCCCCGCCGACCCCACGCTCGCCGCCGAGGTGAAGGCGGCGGTGCTCATCGGCTCGCTGCTCGCCGCGGTCGTCTCGGGCGTCCTGCTGAAGATGCGTAACAACACCTACCGGCAGCTGTGCGAGGAAGAGGAGCGGGACGAGGACCAGGACGGCATCCCCGACATCTACGAACTCGACAGTCCGGCCTACCACCTTCGGATGGCCGCGATCCACGAGGCCAAGGCCGCCGAGCACCGCCGACTTGCCGAAGTGGCTGCCGCATCCGACTCCGGTGACGATGGTCCGGCATGATCTGAGAGGCTTGACGACCGCGGAGAAGCGCAGAAGACATGGCAGACGCGCAAGACGACGAGCAAGACGACGCGTACGACGACGCGGAAGACGTGCGGGACGCATAAGACGTGCGAGAGCAGAGGGAGATGGCGATGAGCGCAGCCGACGACGGCGGCAACCGCAGCCTCGGCCAGCTGGTGGCGACGGCGACCACCGAACTGTCCGCGCTGGTGCACGACGAGATCGCGCTGGCCAAGGCCGAATTCCGGGACAGCGCCCGGCGCACGCTGTTCGGCAGCGGCGCGGCCATCGTGGCCGGGGTGCTGCTGCTGTTCTCGCTGCCGGTGCTGAGCTTCGCCCTCGCCTACGGCCTGCGCGCCTGGACCGGCCTCGGCCTCGCCTGGTGCTTTCTGATCGTGGGTGGCATCTATTGGCTGATCGCCGGGATCCTGGGCGTCTTCGCGCTCGCCAAGTTCAAGCGGGTCAAGGCGCCGAAGAAGTCCGTGGCCTCGGCCAAGGAGACGGCGGCCGTACTGGGGAGCGTCAAGCCACACCCGCGCGCAGCGGCCAATGGCGGCCGCCCGGCACGGGATGTGACACGCTCGACCGCATGACGGCCCCTGACACCTCCGCCTCGGTCGTACGGCTCGACGGACCCTGGACCCATCGGGACGTCGCGGCCAACGGCGCGCGCTTCCATATCGCCGAGCTGGGTGACGGCCCGCTGGTCCTGCTGCTGCATGGCTTTCCGCAGTTCTGGTGGGCCTGGCGGCATCAGCTGACCGCCCTGGCCGAGGCCGGCTTCCGAGCGGTGGCGATGGATCTGCGCGGGGTGGGCGGCAGCGACCGTACGCCCCGGGGCTACGACCCGGCCAACCTCGCCCTCGACATCACCGGGGTGGTCCGCTCGCTCGGCGAGCCCGACGCCGCGCTCGTCGGCCATGACCTGGGCGGATACCTCGCTTGGACGGCCGCGGTGATGCGGCCGAAACTGGTCCGGCGACTCGCGGTGGCCTCGATGCCGCATCCGCGGCGCTGGCGCTCGGCCATGCTGCGGGACGTCAAGCAGAGCGCGGCCAGCTCTTACGTATGGGGCTTCCAGCGGCCCTGGCTGCCCGAGCGGCAGCTGACCGCGGACGATGGGGCGCTGGTGGGGCGGCTGATCCGGGACTGGTCGGGGCCTCGGCTGCCCGAGGACCAGGCCGTGGAGATCTACCGGCGGGCGATGACCATCCCGTCGACGGCACACTGCTCGATCGAGCCGTACCGCTGGATGGTGCGGTCGCTGGCGCGGCCGGACGGTTTCCAGTTCAACCGGCGGATGCGGCGGCCGGTGCGGGTGCCCACGCTGCATCTGCACGGGTCACTCGACCCGGTGATGCGCACCCGCAGCGCGGCGGGTTCTGGAGAGTACGTAGAGGCGCCCTACCGCTGGCGGCTCTTCGACGGCCTCGGGCACTTCCCGCACGAGGAGGATCCGGTCGCCTTCTCCACCGAGCTGATCAACTGGCTCAAGGACCCCGAGCCCGACCGCTGAGGCCACAGACCGCCCGTTCCGCGGACAAGCCGCCGGTTCGGTGTCGGCACGCTGTCCGCTGCAGGCACATTGGGCGAACACCTGTTTTTCGAACGGCCACTTGCCTGGAGCATAGGCCAATTGCCGCGGCCAGCGGCGATTACGGACCTTGGGCCCCGGGCAGAGACCCAGGTATGGGCTGGACGCACGACTACCGTGACGCACCAAGCGACCGCGGCTCCACAGCCGCCGCTGCTGCCAATACCGCGCTGAGCGTTTCCGAGCGGGGCGGTCCCGGGCCTTCCGCAGGCCATGACCCCGATATGGGGATCCCGCGCATCATCCGCCGCAGGGCCCGCTGGGTCTCCGCTCGGCTGCGCCATCCACGCGGCCGTCAGTAGCGGCCGTTCACACAGCGCGACATAACACGCGCTGTGGCCGCGAGGCTTCTCGCGGCCACAGGGGAACGATCAGCGGGGTCGGCTTTACAGCGCGCAGCCCTTGGTGTCCACCGGGGCCTGGGCCGTACGGCCCTGCTCGGCGTCCTTGCGCACCTCGTCCGCGGTCAGCGCGTATCCGGTGTCCGCGTTGTCGAGGGACTTGGCGAAAACCACGCCGTACACCCGGCCCTGCGGGGTGAGCAGCGGGCCGCCGGAGTTGCCCTGCCGCACGGTCGCGAACAGTGAGTAGACATCGCGGTGCACGTTGCCGTCGTGGTAGATGTCCGGCCCCTTGGCCTCGATACGGTCGCGGACGCGCGCCGCGCGCACATCAAAGGCGCCGTTCTCGGGGAATCCGGCGACGATCGCGCCGTCGCCGCTGCGCGCGTCACCCTCGGCGAACTTGAGCGCGGGCGCGTTCAACGAGGGCACGTCCAGGACGGCGATATCGCGCTTCCAGTCGTAGAGCACGACCCTCGCCTCGTAGAGCCGTCCCTCGCCGCCTATCTGCACGGTCGGGTGGTCGACCCCGCCGACGACATGGGCGTTGGTCATCACCCGATGCCGCGCGAAGACGAAACCGGAGCCCTCCAGGACCTTGCCGCAGCTGGGGGCGGTGCCGACGACCTTCACGATGCTCTGCTTGGCATTGGTGGCCACCGGGCTCGAGGCGAGCGCCGGGTCCGGCGCCGGCACCGAGGTGATGGGCTCGTTCGAGAAGGGCGAGAAGACCTGCGGGAAGCCGTTCTGCGCGAGCACCGAGCGGAAATCGGAGAACCAGGTGGTCGCCTCGTCCGGGACCACCCGGGAGACCCCGAACAGCACCTTGGAGTTATTGACCTCCTTGCTCACGGTGGGCAGCGAGGAGCCGGCCAGGTAGTAGCCGATCAGCCAGGCGACCAGGAGCATCGCCATCACGTTGACCAGCGCGCCACCGGTCGCGTCCAGGGCGCGCGCAGGCGACCAGGTGATGTGACGGCGCAGCTTGTTGCCCAGGTGGGTGGTGGCGGCCTGGCCGACCGAGGCGAACACGATCACCAGCACGACCGCCATGACCGCGCCGAAGGTGCCCGGGGACGCCTGATCAGTGGTGCCGTCCCAGATCACCGGCAGCAGGTAGACCGCGGCGAGGCCACCACCGATGAAGCCGATCACCGACAGAACGCCGACGACGAAGCCCTGGCGGTAGCCGACGACCGCGAACCACACGGCGGCGAGCAGCAGCAGGATGTCCAGCACATTCACCGGGACACCGTCTCATGCACGCCAGTCGAGCGGGACGCGGTTGTCACGGTTCCAAGGTCTTTCCCAGCCCGCGTAGTGCAAGATCCGGTCAATCACTCCGGCCGTGAATCCCCAGACCAAAGCCCCTTCGACGAGGAAGCAGGGGCCGGTGTGACCGCTCGGGTGGACGGTGGTCGCCCGATGCGCCGGATCCGTGAGATCCGCCACGGGCACGGTGAAGACCCGGGCCGTCTCCGCGGGGTCGACGGGCCGGATCGGGCTGGGCTTGCGCCACCAGCCGAGCACCGGAGTCACCACGAAGCCGCTCACCGGGATGTAGAGCCGCGGCAGCACCGCGAAGAGCTGCACCCCGGCCGGGTCCAGGCCCGTCTCCTCCTCGGCCTCGCGCAGCGCCGCGCTCACCGGGCCGGCCCCTTCCGGATCGCCGTCCTCCGGGTCGAGCGCGCCCCCGGGGAAGGATGGCTGGCCCGCATGCGAGCGCAGCGAGCCCGCACGCTCCAGAAGCAGCAGCTCAGGCCCGCGCTCGCCCTCCCCGAACAGCACCAGGACGGCGGAGGGGCGCCCGCCGCCCCGCGCAGGCGGCAGAAACCGGCTCAGCTGCCGGGCCTCCACCGTCTCCGCGGCGCGGGCCACGGGCATCAGCCATTCGGGCAGCCCATCACTGGTCACACCGGCCATACCGCCGTACGTGCTCGTCACTCGGCGGCCTCCACGGGAGCGGCCGACCCCAGGGAAGCGGCCGCCTCCAGCGGAGCGGCGGCCTCCAGGGAGGCGGTGGCCCCCAGAGGGACGGCGGCCCGGCCCGGATAGTCGGTCGGCGGCCGCAGGCGCTGCCCCGGCTGGCCGCCAAGCTCGTACTTCAGCAGCTTCTTCGCCTTGTCCGGATCCGTCTCCCCCTCCCCGTACGACGGGCACAGCGGGGCGATCGGGCAGGCGCCGCAGGCGGGCTTGCGGGCGTGGCAGACGCGGCGGCCGTGGAAGATGATGCGGTGCGAGAGCATCGTCCACTCGCTCTTCGGGAAGAGCGCGGCGATCTCCGCCTCAACCTTCTCCGGGTCCTCCTGGCCGGTCCACTTCCAGCGCCGCACCAGCCGCCCGAAGTGAGTGTCCACGGTCAGCCCCGGCACTCCGAAGGCGTTTCCGAGGACCACATTGGCCGTCTTGCGCCCGACACCCGGCAGCGTCACCAGATCCTCCAGGCGGCCCGGCACCTCGCCGCCGAAGCGGTCCCGCAGCGCGGCGGACAGCCCCAGCAGGGACTTCGCCTTGGCCCGGAAGAAGCCCGTCGGCCGGATCAGCTGCTCCAGCGCCTCGGGGTCGGCGGCGGCCATGTCCTCGGGCGTCGGATAGGCGGCGAACAGGGCGGGGGTGGTCTGGTTGACCCGCAGGTCGGTGGTCTGGGCGGACAGGACCGTGGCGACCAGCAGCTGGAAGGGGTTCTCGAAGTCCAGCTCGGGGTGCGCGTACGGATACGTCTCGGCGAGCTCGCGATTGATCCGGCGGGCCCGGCGGACGAGCGCGAGCCGGGATTCGGGGCGGGCGGCGGCGGCCTTACGGGGTCTGGCGGCGTCGGCGGGTTGAGCAGCACCGGTGGTTTCGGCGCCATCGGCGGTTTCGGCAGCTTCAGCGGCTTTAGCTGTTTTAGCGGCTTTGGCCGCTTTGGCGGTGCTCTGCGCTCCAGTGGTCTTCCGCGCCTCTGCGGTCTTCCGCGCTCCGGCCGCACCAGCTCCTTTGGCGGCTTCGGCGGCTTCGGCGGCTTTTGTCCGCTTGATTGTTTTGTGTGGATTTGCCGTTTCCGCTGGCTGGGCCGACCCTTGTTCGCCCACAGCGGAATTACGAGGTGCGCTCACCCGTCCGGCCCCCTTGCCCCGTGCTTTCACCGGCCTATTGGACACCCAGCCAGCCTAAGCCCCGGCACTGACATACGCTCCGACCACAGGAAAGAGCCGCTCAATCGGACCCCTGCCGCACAGTGCCGCAGGCAGGTGCGTCAAACTTGTGATTGATCGCACTGTTTTACCGTCCGGCATCATGGGGACGACGGTCCCCTGTGCATGTCGACAAGGAGAGTCTCGTGGACGACGTTCTGCGGCGCGCCCCGCTTTTCGCGGCGCTCGATGACGAGCAGGCCGCTGAGCTGCGCGCCTCCATGGGAGAGGTCACCCTCGCGCGCGGTGACGCCCTCTTCCACGAAGGGGACCCGGGCGACCGCCTGTACGTGGTCACCGAAGGCAAAGTGAAGCTCCACCGCACCTCTCCCGACGGCCGCGAGAACATGCTGGCCGTGCTCGGGCCCGGCGAGCTGATCGGCGAGCTGTCACTCTTCGACCCCGGCCCGCGTACCGCCACCGCCACCGCCCTCACCGAGGTCAAGCTGCTCGGCCTCGGCCACGGCGACCTGCAGCCGTGGCTGAACGCCCGGCCCGAGGTCGCCACGGCGCTGCTGCGCGCGGTCGCCCGGCGCCTGCGCAAGACCAACGACCAGATGTCCGACCTGGTCTTCTCGGATGTCCCCGGGCGCGTGGCCCGCGCGCTGCTCGACCTCTCGCGCCGCTTCGGCGTGCAGTCGGAGGAGGGCATCCACGTCGTCCACGACCTCACGCAGGAAGAGCTGGCCCAGCTGGTCGGCGCCTCGCGTGAGACGGTCAACAAGGCCCTCGCCGACTTCGCGGGCCGCGGCTGGCTGCGGCTGGAGGCACGCGCGGTGATCCTGCTGGACGTCGAGCGGCTCGCCAAGCGGTCCCGCTGACGCGTTACGAGGAGGGCCCTCGCCGGCTGGTCCGGTGAGGGCCCTCCTCGTGTTTCCGCACGCGGCGCCCAGCCTCAGATCAGCCCGTGCTCGCCCAGATACTCCAGCTGGGCACGGACCGACAGCTCCGCCGCCGGCCACAGCGACCGGTCCACATCCGCGTACACATGCGCCACGACCTCCGAGGGCGTGCGGTAGCCGCTCTCCACGGCCGTCTCCACCTGCGCCAGCCGGTTGGCCCGGTGCGCGAGGTAGTACTCCATCGCGCCCCGCGCGTCGTTCAGCACCGGCCCGTGCCCCGGCAGCACGGTGCTCACCCCGTCGTCCACCGTCAGCGAGCGCAGCCGGCGCAGCGAGTCCAGATAGTCGCCGAGCCGCCCGTCCGGATGCGCCACCACCGTCGTACCGCGCCCCAGCACCGTGTCTCCGGTCAGGACCGCGGCGTCCGCCGGGAGGTGGAAGGAGAGCGAGTCGGCCGTGTGGCCGGGCGTGGGCACCACCCGCAGCTCCAGCCCGCCGGTGGTTATGACGTCGCCGGCCCCCAGCCCCTCCTCCCCCAGCCGCAGCGCCGGGTCCAGAGCCCGTACGCGTGTACGCGTCAGCTCGGCGAAGCGCGCCGCGCCCTCCGCGTGGTCCGGGTGGCCGTGGGTGAGCAGCGTCAGAGCGACCCGCTTGCCCGCCTGCTCCGCCGCGGCCAGGACGTCCTTGAGGTGGGCGTCGTCGAGCGGGCCCGGATCGATGACGACAGCCAGGTCGGAGTCCGGCTCGGAGACGATCCAGGTGTTGGTGCCGTCGAGCGTCATCGGGGAGGGGTTCGGCGCGAGGACGCACACCGCCCGATCGGTGGCCGGGCCGCCGATGGCGCCGCCTCGCGGCTGGCCGGGCAAGGATGCTCCGTACGTCATCAGGTCGCTCCCCCCGTGGAGCCCGTGGGGCCCGTGGGGCCCGTGGGAATGTGCTTGGTGAACTCGTCATGCCCCGGCCAGCTCAGTACGACCTGGCCCTCCTCCAGCCGCGCCCGCGCCAGTACGGGCGTGAGGTCCCGGTCCGGGGCCGCCGCCAGCGCGTCCGCGACCGCACCGTACGGCTCCAGCTCGCGCAGGGTCGCGATGGTCGGCGGCATCATCAGCAGCTCGCCCCGGTCGTACCCCGCGGCCGCCTCAGCGGGCCGGATCCAGACGGTGTGGTCGGCCTCGGTCGAGGCGTTACGGGTGCGCTGGCCGTGCGGAAGGGCGGCCACGAAGAACCAGGTGTCGTAGCGGCGCGGCTCGAACTCCGGGGTGATCCAGCGGGCCCAGCACCCGAGCAGGTCCGAACGGAGCACGAGCCCGCGGCGGTCCAGGAAATCGGCGAACGACAGCTCCCTGGCGACCAGCGCCGCGCGGTCCGCGTCCCACTCCTCGCCCGTCGTGTCCGCGACGACCGTGTGCGGCGTCGGGCCCGCGAGCAGCACACCCGCCTCCTCGAAGGTCTCCCGGACCGCCGCGCACACGATGGCCTGGGCCGCCGTCTCGTCGTCGGCCGAGAGGCCCAGCCGCCGCGCCCACTCCCGGCGCGACGGCCCGGCCCAGGCCATCCCGCGCTCGTCACGCGGGTCCACCGACCCGCCCGGATACGCGTACGCCCCGGCGGCGAACGCCATGGAGGTCCGTCTGCGCAGCATGTGCACGGCGGGGCCCTCGGCCCCGTCGCGCAGCAGCAGCACGGTGGCCGCCCGGCGCGGGGTCACCGGGGTGAGCTCGCCGACCGCCAGCCGCCGGATGCGCTCCGGCCAGTCGGGCGGATACCACTGACCATTCGTAGTGGACATGGCCGGATGCTATGCGCTGACGCGCGGATGTTCGAGGGGACCGGGGCGGCGCGCCGCCTCAGGGCACGGTGAAGCCGCCTCAGGACGCGCTGAAACGGAACGCCTGGTTCGCCTCGCCGGTACAGGTGTTCTGAATCGCCTCGGCGCCCTCCGTACGGGGCGGCAGGATCCCGATGCACAGCCCGCTGTGGACCGGGCGCAGCCGGAACCCGCCGTGGGACGGCTCCAGCCGGAACTTCATGTTGTCGGCGTCCGTGCAGGGGCTGCGCGGGGCGAGCAGGGCGCCCGACCCCATCGCGTTGTCGTCGACGGCCAGGCAGCCGAGGCCCTTGCCCTCACCGGGGTGGTCCCACTGGATGCGGTAGACACCGTCGCCGACCGCGTCCAGGGACACGCGGGGCAGCGGGACGTCGGCGCACGGCATCTGAGCCGCGATCTCAGCCCTCCCGGTCTTGCGTTCCTTGCCCTCGGTGAGGCAGAGGCCGGGGGCCGAGACGGGATGGATCCGCGTCAGGCCCGCGGCGGGCAGCCGGGGCTTGGAGGCGGCGCCCGTGGCCGTCGGCTCGGGCTTCGACGAGGAAGCGTCGCGGGTCGGCGACGTGGTCGGGGTGTCGTCGGCGACGGGCTCCTTGGTGGCCGGCGTCTCCGAGGTATCCGGGGTCTCCGACGTATCCGAGGCGCCCGAAGGCGCGTCGGCGCCCTTGGACGACCCGCCGCCGGACGAGCCGGAGCTGGCCCCGGGCCGGGCGTCGGGGCCGCCGCCGGAGCCGGAGAACGGCCAGTAAGCCAGCAGCAGCACCCCGACAGCGGCGGACAGCCCGACCGCGAGCGTGGGCAGATACCGCCTTCTCCACGCCGAGCCGGACGTGGGCTCCCCGGGTCCCGGGCCGGGCCCCTCGCCGGAGGCGAGCACCTCGGTCACCTCGGCCGGAGGGCTGATCTCGTGGCTCCGCTCGTCCGGGTCGGGCGGCGTAGGGCCGCCGGGCCGGGTCTCGGCGGCGTGGGCGGGTACGGGTGCGGGTGCGGGCGTTGGGGCGTGCCCGGCTGTGGCGTCGCTGGTGTCGCGTTCCGGGGCGGCCTCGGATGCGGCTACGGAGGCGTCAGCACCGTCGGAGGCGGGCGCGGAGGCCGGGACACCGGGCTCGGTCGAGGCCGAGGCGGCCCCGGAACCGGCTATGGACAGCCGCCGACGGGCCGCCAGCCATACGGCCGCGGTCTCCTCGTCCCCGCCACACGCCTTTACGAACGCGGCGAGAAGCTGCTCCCGGGGCAGGTCGTCCCGGCTGAGCGCGCCCGAGATGGTGGCGCGTGGCAGCACATCCCCGGCGGCCTCCGCGTTCCGCTCCAGCTGGCGGTAGCTCAGATCGGCCCAGCTGCGCAACTGCCGCATCGCGACAACAAACTCGGCCGCCGTACGTGCCGCCTTCGGGTCAGGCCCCGTCTCCATGACCGCTCCTATGCGTTCGGGCTGTCCAAGCAGCCTAATGCGCATACGAGTTGGCCAGGGCATGTCTGCGGACGACGTGTTCACGGTGAGGCGTTCCCCTCGTCTCAGGATCCGATATGGCGGTAGGCGACGACCTGCGAGGACGGGGGCAGGGGCGCGATGGTGACCCTCGTCCCGGGCCGGGGAGCGTGGATGACCCGGCCGCCGCCGATATAGAGCACGACGTGGGCGCCGCGATGCGACAGAACGATGTCCCCGGGAACCAGCCCGGACCGGGTGGTCGGGGTCCCGGCCAGCGACTGCTCCCAGCTGCTGCGCGGCAGATTCACCCCGGCGGCCCCCCAGGCCCGCATGACCAGGCCGGCGCTGTCGAAGCCCCGAGGGCCGACGCCGCCCCACCGGTAGGGCTTGCCCAACTGCCCCTTGGCGTACACGATCACCGCCGCGACGGGCCTGGGGGCGGTCTTGGGGGCGGTCTTGGGGGCTCCGTACGCCTTGGAGACCCTGGACGCCGGGGACGCCGGGGACGCCGGGGTCCGGATGTCCGCTTCACGCGCGTCGTCGGAGCCACAGTCGGCCGCCGACAGCCTCGGTGTCGACGCCGACGCCGACGCCGACGCCGACGCCGAAAGCGTCGCCGTCGGACCGTGCACGCCGACGGTGGCGACGCCGACGACCACGGCGACAAGAGACCCCACGGCCACAGCCGTCGAAGCCGTCGCCGGCCGCACCCGCCCGACCGACCGCGTCTGCTCCGTCATCACGACCTCCTTCATGGGCCTCGTGGTGGGCCCATGAAGGAGCGTTTTCTGCGCCGTACCGTCCGGCAAGGTCTCCTGGCGTCCCGGACAGTCCGGGACTGTCCGACCTGGTCAGAGGCGCGCCCTGGACCGCTCGGCGCGCACGACGACCCTCGGCGCAGGCGTCGGGGGGCGGATGTCAGTGGCGGGTGTCACCCTGACTGCATACGGACCTACGCGGGTCGGAAATCCGACGGAGAAGGCGAGCGGCCGCCAAGGGGACCGGTCGGGAAGGGAAGCGCCATGATCACCACTGACTATGTGCCCGGCTCCCCGTGCTGGATCGACCTCGGGGCGCCCGATGTCGCCGCCGCGGCCCGCTTCTACGGCTCGGTCTTCGGCTGGCAGCTCGACCCCCCGGAGCTGGAGGCGGACGGATACGGCGTCTTCCGGCTGGACGGAAAGAGCGTCGGGGGCCTGGGCCGGCTCACCCAGGAAGGGGCCCGCTCGGCCTGGATGATCTACTTTCAGACCCCCGACGCGGAGGCCGCGACCACGGCGGTCGAGCGGTCCGGCGGCTCCATACGGGTCGCTCTGTTCGAGCCGGACGACGAAGGCCGGATGGCGCAGCTGACCGATCCGCAGGGCGGCCAGTTCGCCGTCTGGCAGCCGGGGACGATGCGGGGCCTGGAAGCGGTGGACGTGCCGGGCTCCCTCTGCTGGATCGAGCTGTACACGACGGACGCGGCCGCCGCGAAGGAGTTCTACGGCTCCCTCTTCGGCTGGCAGACCCAGGACATGCCGCTGCCGGGCGAGGGCGGCGTGTACACGCTGATCGCCCCGGCCAACCTGGGCCCCGAGCGCGCGCAGGGCGGCATCATGGGGCTCCCGGCGGATCACCTGGCGCTCACCGGCGGCCGGCCGTACTGGCACCCGGTGTTCGCGGTCGCGGACTGCGACGCCACCGTCGCCAAGGTCACCGAGGGCGGCGGCAGCGTGCAGATGGGCCCGGTGGACATGCCGGAGGTGGGGCGGCTGGCCGTCTGCCTCGATCCGTCCAGCGCGGACTTCGTGGTGCTCGCCCCGGCGCCCGGCTGAGCCCGCGAAAGCCGCGTACGAAGCCGCGTACGAGAGCGGCCCACGAAGAGCCCGTGCCGACCGCCCACGCCCGGCAGTCCGGGCCGACCGCCCACACCCACTGTCCGGGCGGACCCGTTTCGGGCCCCGCCCGGCCCCAGTCCGGACCTAGTCCGCGACCTCGACCTGGATCTCGACCTCGACCGGCGCGTCCAGCGGCAGCACCGCCACGCCCACGGCGCTGCGGGCGTGCACCCCCGCCTCGCCCAGCGCCTCGCCGAGCAGCTCACTCGCGCCGTTGACGACGCCCGGCTGCCCGGTGAAGTCCGGGGCCGAGGCGACGAAGCCCACGACCTTCACGACCCGTACGACCTTGTCCAGGTCGCCGATGGCCGACTTGACCGCGGCCAGGGCGTTCAGCGCGCAGATCCGCGCCAGCTCCTTGGCCTCTTCCGGCGTCACCTCGGCGCCGACCTTGCCGGTCACGCCGAGCTTGCCGTTGACCATGGGCAGCTGGCCCGAGGTGTACACATACGCCCCGGAGCGGAGCGAGGGCACGTACGAGGCGAGGGGAGCCGCGACCTCCGGCAGGGTCAGGCCCAGCTCGGCGAGCTTGTCCTCGACCGCGCTCATGCGGCCTTCTCCCGCTTGAGGTAGGCCACCAGCTGCTCGGGGTTGTTCGGCCCCGGCACGACCTGGACGAGCTCCCAGCCGTCCTCGCCCCAGGTGTCCAGAATCTGCTTTGTGGCGTGTACGAGCAGCGGCACGGTCGCGTATTCCCACTTGGTCATAGGGCCGACTGTAATGCCTGTCTGCCGGGGCCTGGTGCGTAGCCCGGACGACGACTGGTTAGGCTCCCCATTGTGAGCAGGCTCCATGTCGTCAGTGGCAAGGGCGGAACCGGCAAGACCACGGTCGCCGCGGCACTCGCGCTGGCCCTCGCGGCCGACGGCAGGCGAACCCTGCTGGTCGAGGTCGAAGGCCGCCAGGGCATCGCACAACTCTTCGAGACCGGGGCGCTGCCCTACGAGGAGCGGAAGATCGCCGGCGCGCCGGGCGGCGGTGAGGTGCACGCGCTCGCCATCGACCCCGAGTTCGCGCTCCTCGACTACCTCCACATGTTCTACAAGCTGGGTTCGGCCGGACGGGCGCTGAAAAAGCTCGGCGCGATCGACTTCGCGACCACCATCGCCCCCGGGCTGCGGGACGTCCTGCTGACCGGCAAGGCGTGCGAGGCGGTGCGCCGTAAGGGCAAGGACGGCCGCTTCGTCTACGACTACGTCGTGATGGACGCGCCGCCGACCGGCCGGATCACCCGCTTTCTGAACGTCAACCACGAGGTGGCGGGGCTGGCCAGGACCGGCCCGATACACAATCAGGCGCAGGCCGTGATGCGCGTGCTGAAGTCCCCCGAGACGGCGGTCCATATGGTCACGCTGCTGGAGGAGATGCCGGTCCAGGAGACCGCGGACGGCATCGGGGAGCTGCGCGCCGACGGCCTGCCGACCGGTGCGGTCATCATCAACATGGTGCGACCGGCGATCCTCGACCACGCGGCCGTCGACGCCGCCGCCAACGGCCGGCGCGCCGCCGTCGCCAAGGCCCTGTCCCAGGCGGGGCTGGGCGGTGCGCGCCGCGGTGGGCTCGCCGAGCGGCTGGTGGACCCGCTGCTGGAGCAGGCCCGTGAGCACGCGGAGCGGGTCGCCCTGGAGCGGGCGCAGCGGGCGGAGCTGACGGGCCTGGAGCTGCCCCTGTACGAGCTGGAGCTGCTCACCGACGGCGTCGACCTGGCCGGCCTGTACCGGCTCGCTACGGATCTGCGTAAGCAGTGGCCGATGTGAGCCGCACGGGCGACGGCGGCGACACGAGCGGCGCGACACGAGCGGCGCAATCCACACCATCAGCGCAATCGGCATGAACGGTACGAGCGGGCGGTACGCGTCGTACGCGCCGTACGCAGGAGGCGGCAGAAGCATGGACATGGCACCGCAGCTGGACACCGACGCACTGCTGGCCGACCCCGAAACCCGCATCATCGTGTGCTGCGGCTCCGGCGGCGTCGGCAAGACCACGACGGCCGCGGCCCTGGGTGTACGGGCCGCGGAGCGGGGCCGTAAGGCCGTCGTCCTCACCATCGACCCGGCCCGCCGGCTCGCGCAGTCGATGGGCATCGACGCGCTGGACAACGTGCCGCGCCGCGTCGAGGGCATCGACGGCGCGGCGGGCGGCGAGCTGCACGCCATGATGCTGGACATGAAGCGGACCTTCGACGAGTTCGTCGAGGCGCACGCCGACCCTGAGCGCGCCCGCGCGATCCTGGCCAACCCCTTCTACCAATCACTTTCGGCCGGTTTCGCGGGCACGCAGGAGTACATGGCCATGGAGAAGCTGGGCCAGCTGCGGGCCCGCGACGAATGGGACCTGATCATCGTCGACACGCCGCCGAGCCGGTCGGCGCTGGACTTCCTGGACGCGCCCAAGCGCCTCGGCTCCTTCCTGGACGGGAAGTTCATCAAAATCCTGATGGCACCGGCGAAAGTCGGCGGCAGGGCCGGGATGAAGTTCCTGAACGTGGGCGTGTCGATGATGACCGGCACGGTCAGCAAGGTCCTGGGCGGGCAGCTGATGCGCGACGTACAGACCTTTGCCGCCGCCATGGACACGATGTTCGGCGGCTTCCGCACCCGCGCGGAGGCCACGTACCGGCTGCTACAGGCGCCGGGCACGGCCTTCCTGGTGGTGGCGGCCCCGGAGCGGGACGCGCTGCGCGAGGCGGCGTACTTCGTGGAGCGGCTGGCCGCGGACCGGATGCCGCTGGCGGGGCTGGTGCTGAACCGGGTGCACGGGAGCGGTGCCGTGCAGCTCTCGGCGGAGCGGGCGCTGGCGGCCGCGGAGACGCTGTCCCTGGGTCTGGCGGAGACATCGGGCGCGTCGAATCCGGCGCAGCCAGCCAACCCAAGGGGCTCGGCAGGCCCGGCAGACACGACAGACCTGGCGAGCGAGGCAGGCGAGGCCGAGGGCGCGACCCTCACCGTCAACAGCCCAGAAAATCTTGCCGAAGACGGCATTGTCGACCCCGGTTCAGGGCATGCTCAAGAGCAGAACGCCTCAGCGGCGGACGACTCCTCGGCATCTGACCCCGACGGCTCCCCCACGTCGGCAGAGCGGCTGGCCGTGGGGCTGCTCCGGCTGCACGCGGAGCGTATGCAGGTGCTCACCCGCGAGCAGCGCACACACCATCGCTTCACGACGCTGCACCCCGAGGTTCCCGTGGCGGAAGTGGCCGCGCTCCCCGGCGACGTACATGACCTCGCGGGGTTGCGAGCGATCGGCGAGCGCTTGGCGGAGCAGCCAGAGCGGCAGCCCAAGAGCGCGGCGGGCTAGCAGCCGCGCGAGGGCATCACGGCACCCCGAACTCACGCATGTGCATGGAACTCACGCATGCGCACGTGACCACCGCCTGGGTCGTGACGTGGTGATGAGAGAAACGAAACGTCACACCGCCAGGATGGATTGCCTGACGGCCCAAGCTGTCCGAGAACGCACGGACGCAAGCGACCGGACACCCTGAGGCCCTTGGCCGACCACCGGCCGCAGACCGCAGACCGCAGACCGCAGACCGCCCGAACGTCAGCCGTCAGCCGTCGCCCGCCCGAACGCCGATCGCCCGCTACCCGACGGCGGCGAAGCGCTCGTATTCCTCGTCGTCGAGCGGCAGGATGCCCGCGCCGCGCTCGTACTCGAGGCGCGCGGTCTCCAGCAGCCGGCGCCAAGAGGTGACCGTGGGACGGCGGCGCAGTAGCGCCCTCCGCTCACGCTCGGTCATGCCACCCCACACGCCGAACTCGACGCGGTTGTCCAGCGCGTCGGCAAGGCACTCGGTGCGCACCGGACACCCGGTGCAGACCGCTTTGGCCCTGTTCTGTGCCGCGCCTTGAACAAATAGTTCATCTGGATCAGTCGTGCGACAGGCGGCCTGCGCACTCCAGTCGGTTACCCAGCCCATGCTGGCGCCGTCCTCTCCCGATTCGGAGCTCCCCCACGGCGACAAACGGCATATTCACCGTCGCCAGTTGAGGACGTTACGGAAGGCGGACAGGGTGCAACACCCCCTGCGGGCCCAATCTTGGATGGCCCGAACGGACTATGGGTACGCGGCAGATCACCCAACGGAGTGAGCTGACGACATGCGCGACTTACCGCACAAATAGGGGTAGTTCACCCACTCCAAAAGGGGTGGGACATAACACAAGACAGCAAATGGGGCAGGTCTCATCACTCACTTGAGTGAGAGGGGTGATGGTGCTCGACCGCACCGAAGTGACTGGCGTGAATCAGCGTATGCGAACAGGTGGTCCCCTGTCCGGCGATTCGGCACGTAGGCTGCCCCCATGGGTAACAAGCGTTCGGGCGGAGGTCTGTCCCCCGCTCAGCAGGCCGCGAAGTTCCTCGGCGTCAGCGTGCTCGCGGGAGCGGTGCTGGCCGGGCTCGCGCTGCCCGCCGTCGGCGCGATCGGACTCGCGGCCAAGGGAACGGTCGAGCAATTCGACGAAATTCCGGCCAATCTCAAAAGGCCGCCGCTCAGCGAGCGGACCACCATCCTGGACGCCAAGGGCGGCGAGATCGCGAAGGTCTACTCCCGCGACCGCACCATCGTGGACCTCAAGGACATCTCCCCGTACATGCGGAAGGCGATCGTCGCGATCGAGGACGCGCGCTTCTACGAACACGGGGCGATCGACCCCAAGGGTGTGCTGCGCGCGCTCAACAACAACGCGCAGGACGGCGGCGTCTCCCAGGGTGCCTCCACACTCACCCAGCAGTATGTGAAGAACGTCTTCGTGGAGGAGGCGGGCAACGACGAGAAGGCGGTCGCCGAGGCCCAGAAGAAGTCCATAGGCCGCAAGATCAAGGAGCTGAAGTACGCGATCCAGGTCGAGAAGGAACTGGGCAAGCAGCGGATCCTGCAGAACTACCTCAACATCACCTTCTTCGGCCAGCAGGCCTACGGTGTCGAGGCGGCCTCCCAGCGCTACTTCAGCAAGCACGCCAAGGATCTGAAGCTGGAGGAGGCCGCGCTGCTGGCCGGTCTCGTCCAGTCGCCCAGCAGCTACGACCCGGTCAACAACGCGGAGGTGGCCAAGGCCCGCCGCAACACCGTGCTGCAGCGCATGGCCGACGTGAAGGACGTCACCCAGGCTCAGGCCGACGCGGCGAAGAAGAAGCCTCTCGGGCTCAAGGTCAGCTCGCCCAAGAACGGCTGCATCACGGCCGTGAGCGGCGCCGGGTTCTTCTGTGACTACGTCCGCGAGGTCTTCCTCAACGACCCGGTCTTCGGCAAGACCCGCGAGGCACGCTCCCAGCGCTGGAACCGCGGCGGCCTGACGATCCGTACGACCCTGGACCCGAAGGCCCAGCAGTCGGTCCAGAACTCGATCAAGTCCCATGTCTACAAGGACGACCCGGTCGCCACCGCCGTCACGCTCGTCGAGCCCGGCACCGGCAAGGTGGTCGCGATGGGCCAGTCCAGGCCGTACGGCTTCGGGCCCAACGACCTGACGATCAACCTGTCCGCGGACCATGCCATGGGCGGCTCGAACTACGGCTTCCAGGTCGGCTCGACGTTCAAGCCGATCACCGCCGCGGCCGCCCTCGAGCAGGGCAAGAAGCCGTACCAGCGCTACTCCTCGCCGTACGAGATGGACTACCCGAGCCCGGTGTCCACCTGCAACGGCTCCTGGTCCAACAACGAGGGCGCGTCCCTCACGAACGAGGACCCCAAGGAGAAGGGCCCGTACGGCCTGAGGGAAGCGCTCGCGAAGTCGATCAACACCTACTTCGTGCAGATGATCAGTGACATCGGCGTCTGCCCGGTCACCGAGATGGCCGCCAAGATGGGCGTGCACCGCGCCGACGGCAAGAAGCTCAACCAGGTGCCCGCCATCACCCTCGGCACGGACGGCTTCTCGCCGCTGACGATGGCCAACGCGTACGCGACCTTCGCCAACCGCGGTATCTACTGCACCCCGGTGTTCATCGAGTCGATCACCGGCCCGGGCGGCAAGGACCTCGAGGTCCCCAAGTCCTCGTGCACCCGCGCCATGTCGGAGAAGACCGCCGACACCATGAACACCCTGCTGCGCGGCGTGGTCGAGGACGGCACCGGCCAGAAGGCGGGCCTGGAGAACCGGCCGAGCGCCGGTAAGACGGGTACGACGGACGAGCGCAAGGCCGCCTGGTTCGTCGGCTACACCCCGAACCTCGCCGGCGCGGTCTGGGTCGGCGGCTCCGGCTCCAAGGGCGTCAAGATGGAGAACATCCGGATCGGCGGCATCCTCCACGACAAGGTCTACGGCGCGGACACCCCCGGCCCCATCTGGAAGGACGCCATGAGCGGCGCCCTGGAGGGCAAGCCGGTGGAGAACTTCGTCACCGTGCCGATCAAGGACCCGAATGAGAAGCCCCGCGACGACGACAAGGACCACGGCGACAAGCCGGGCCGCGACAACGGCGGGAACAACGGCGGCGACAGCCCGTGGCCGGACATCACCCTCCCGCCGGACGTGATCGGCGGCGGGGACGGCGGCAACCGGGGCGGAAACGGCAACGGCGGAAACGGCAACGGGAACAGCAACGGTTGGAACTTCCCGTAGCGCGTGGCTGAGCGCCGAGAAGTGATCGGCGCGGCAAGACAGGGCCGAGACGGCCCAGACAGGTGAAGACAAGGAAGCGGGCCCGGACACCGTCCGGGCCCGCTTCGTCTTCGCTCTTGATACCGCCCCTGGGTGCGTCAGCCCTCGGCGAGCCGCCGCTTGACCGCGGCGGCCACCCGGCCGCCCTCGGCCCGGCCCGCGACCTTCGGGTTCACGATCTTCATCACCGCGCCCATGGCCCGCGGCCCCTGCGCACCGCCCGCCGCGGCCTCCTGTACGGCCTCCGCCACCAGCGCGTCCAGCTCCTCGTCCGTGAGCTGCTTGGGCAGATACTCGGCGAGCACCACGCCCTCGGCCCGCTCCCGCTCGGCCTGCTCCGCCCGCCCGCCCTGCGCGAACGCCTCAGCCGCCTCGCGCCGCTTCTTGGCCTCGCGCGCGATGATCTTCTCCACCTCGGCATCGGACAGCTCCCGGGCGGTCTCGCCCGCGACCTCTTCCTTCTGGATCGCGGTGAGGGTCAGCCGGAGCGTAGCGGAGCGCAGCTCGTCACGCGTCTTGATCGCTGCGGTGAGATCGTCCTGCAGCCTGGACTTGAGCGTGGTGGTCATGCCGTCGAGTCTGCCAGCCCTTGCCGGGAATCACCCGAAGATTTCTCGCCCGGCCACGGTCTGCGACCATGGTGACCATGCGCGCGCGATACGGAGTACCCCTGGGAATCACGGCGGTCGGCGCCGCCGGCCTCGTCTATGCCGCCGGCTTCGAGGTCCGGTCCTTCCGCCTCCGACGGGTGACCGTCCCCGTACTGCCACGCGGCATGCGGCCGCTGCGCGTCCTCCAGGTCTCCGACATCCACATGGTCAGCGGCCAGCGCAAGAAGCAGCGCTGGCTCCAGTCCCTCGCCGGGCTCCGCCCCGATTTCGTCATCAACACGGGTGACAACCTCTCCGACCCCGAGGGCGTCCCCGAGACGCTGGACGCGCTCGGCCCGCTCATGGAGTTCCCGGGCGCGTACGTCTTCGGCTCCAACGACTACTACGGCCCCAAGCCGCGCAATCCGGCCCGCTATCTGCTGGAGAAGGCGAGCGGCAAGCACGGCCTGAACGGCAATCCCCCCGTGGTCGGCGCGATCCACAACCCCTGGAAAGAGCTGCGCGACACCTTCGACGCGGCCGGCTGGGTCAACCTTTCCAACGCCCGCGGCCGGCTGAAGCTGGACGACGTGGAGATCGCCATGACCGGCCTGGACGACCCCCACATCAAGCGCGACCGCTACGGCGAGGTGGCCGGCGGCCCCGAATCGGACGCCGACCTCTCCCTGGCCGTCGTCCACGCCCCCTACCTGCGCGTCCTCGACGCCTTCACCGCCGACCGCTACCCCCTGATCCTCGCCGGCCACACCCACGGCGGCCAG
>NZ_MUNE01000019.1 GCF_002154605.1 Streptomyces milbemycinicus
GTGGTGGGCGGGTAGCGGGCAGGCCGTATGCCTGGCAATGATGACCTCCGGGCAGCTAATCAAGTTTGACTAGTGGGGGTCCGCGGCCTACCGTCTGGCGCATGGTCGAGAAGATGATCCCCATCCTCCCCTGCCCGTCGGTCCCCGAACTGGTGGAGTTCTACGAGCGTCTCGGCTTCGCCGTGGACCACCTGCAGACCCGCCCCAACCCGTATGCGGCACTCAGCTACGGCGACGACATCGAGCTGCAGTTCTTCGGCAACAAGTCGGTTGTCCCGGCCGAGTCCTGGTCCACCTGCTACATCGCCACCGACCGCGTCGATGAGCTGTACGAGACTTTCCGGGCCCGGCTCAAGGCATCCCTCGGTCGCATACCGACCCGCGGCATCCCGCGCATCGGGCAGCTGAAAGACACCTCGTACGGCATGAGGCAGTTCCTGATGACCGACCCAGGCGGCAACTGCGTCCGCATCGGCCAGCCCACCGGCGCCTCCCTCCATCACGCACCCGCACCGAAGGAGCCCTTCGCCCGCGCGCTGCACAACGCCTGGCTGATCGGCATCTCAAAGGAGGAGCCCGCCCAAGCCGCCCGCATCCTCGATCACGCCCTCACGAAGGACACACCGTCCGGCCCCGCCGAGCACTACCGCGCCCTGATCCTGCGCGCCGACCTCGCTGCCCAACTCGACGACCCCGCCACGGCCCACGCCCATCTCGCCGATGCCGCCGCCCTCACGCTCACCGAAGCGGAGCGGACGGAACTGGCGGACGAGCTCTCTCGCGCGGCGGACCTCGCGGCCGACCTGGGGAAGGTCTAGCGCCGGGGCGCTAGGGGCGACGGAAAAGGGAAGGCGGGTTCCAACGGGCTGCTGGCAGGATGTCCGCGTTCAGCACTCGATGGGAAAGGACCCGACGACGTGGCTCGTGCCGTCACTCTGATCCGCTCCGCTGCCTTGTCCGATGTAGCCGAGTACGCCTATGCGGCCACGGCGCCAGCCGAGTCCCGCCTGATCTTCCTTGCCGGGGCGTGTCCACTGAACGACGACGGCTCGACGGCAGCGATCGGGGACTACGCGGGGCAGGCGTTGAAGGCCGTCGAGAACATGCAGGCTGCTCTCGCTGCCTCCGGCGCGTCACTCCAGGACGTCATCAGCACAAGGGTCCTCGTCGCATCGGCCCGGCAGGAGGATCTGGTGGCCGCCTGGCAGGTGGTCCGGGACTCGTTCGCCGACCATGACGTCCCCAGCACTTTGATGGGTGTCACTGTGCTCGGCTATAACGACCAGCTCGTCGAGATCGAGGCCGTCGCCGCCGTGCTCGATTCTTGAGGGGCCCAGTGACACCAGCGGCCGACTATGACGTCGACCGGAGTCACGCGATACGGGGTGCCGGCGGGTGCACTGACAGGGAATCCCGCGAGCCGCGATGAGTCCTGCGGCGTCCGGCGGTCTTACTGCCGAACCCGTTCCGAGGAGGACTTCTGATGCGCAGCGTGACCTATTCGATGAGCGTCTCACTTGACGGCTACATCGTCGGGCCGGACGGCCGCTTCGACTGGACGGCGCCCGACGAGGAGGTCTTTCGCTTCTGGATCGACGAGATCCGAGAGGTCGGCGTCCACCTGCTGGGGCGACGGCTGTACGAGACGATGCTGTACTGGGAGACCGCCGACCAGGATCCAACGCTCGACGACGCAAAGCGCGAGTGGACCTCGCTCTGGAATCCGCTCCCCAAGGTGGTGTTCTCCACCACGCTGTCGGCGGTGCAGGGCCATGCCCGCCTGGCCTCCGGCGGCCTGGCGGAGGAGATCGAGCGGTTGCGAGCCGAGCCGGGGGAGGGCGACATCGCGATCGGCGGCGCGACTCTCGCCGCCGAGGCGGCCGCGTTGGGTCTGATCGACGAGTACCGGGCCATGGTCTACCCGGTGCTGGTTGGCGGTGGCATTCCGTTCTTTCCCCAGCGCGAGCGCCGGGTGGATCTCGAACTCGTCGAGACCCGCACATTCAGCTCGAGATTCGTCTACCTCCGCTACCGCGTGGCGCGTTAGCCGGCTCGTCCGCCGAGCCCTGGGAAGAACGGGCCAGTCAGTGACGTCCCCTCTCCCCGGCCAAGGCACTGTGGCCGCGGCTTCCCCAGCACGGCCAGGGCGAAGGCTGGGGCGGCGCCCAGGTGGTTCCGTGGCTCACGCGCGATGAAACAGGACCCGAGTCGGGTCACTATGCCGGCTCCGGCGGTGTCGGATCCTGGTCGATCATGGACGATCCGGTGCACGAACCCACGCATCCTCGATCGCTGCCTACCTCACAGCCGTTCACCACACCCTGACCGAAGGGCCGAAGGATCTGATGGGCTCTGGCATACCCGGTGTCGTGTGGGGTTGCTTCGCCGAATTGCAGGCGCGGCCGACGCCAAGGATCTGATCACCTGGGACCTCAACGTCGACTCCACGGTTGTGCGGGCCCACCAGAATGCCGCCGGGGCACGGAATAGGGGGACCTGCAGAAGGAGCCGCCCGGCGGCGTCGCCATCGAACCGGCCGACCACGGACTCGGCCGCTCACGCGGCGGCTTGACCGCCAAGCTGCACCTGGCTGTGGAGCAGAGGCAAAAGCCCATGTCGGTCGTCGTCACGGCCGGGCAGTGGGGTGACTCCCCGCAGTTCGAGGTCGTCCTGGGACGCGTCCGGTTTCCCCGCCTCGGTCCTGGCAGGCCCCGCACGGCACGAGGCGACCGTCCCTTGTCGTGGCCATCAACGAGTGGCTATGACCAGCGCATTCGATATACGCCCTAGTTGTTGCGGGGCAGGACGTTGGTGGCAGTAGGCAGGCGGCGCGTGTCACGCCTGTCGCAAGTTGCGGTTCACGTGGACCTGAATGAATCCCTGCTCCAGCAGAGCTGAGCGGTTCGCATGCCCGTTTGTTCGCACCCACTGACTGGACACAGCGTCGAGTACTGCGGTGGCGGCGTTGGTGAGCAGGTCCGCGGTGTATGCGTCGATGTCGACCCCTAGTCGGCCTTGGAGCGCATCGCTGACTCGCCGACGCCATTCTGTTCTCCGTTGGTGGAGGCGTCCTACCAGCGCGGGTGTGGCCTCGATAAGGCGCAGGGTCGCGAGCACCTGCTCGCTGGCATGGATCTCCTCCTGCCAGGCCCGTAGGACGTGATGCAGAGAGTCCCAAGGGTCTTCCTCTGCAGGGCGTGCCGCGATGTCGGCAACCACCTTCTCTCCGGTGAGGTCGACGCCGTCGAAGACGACGTCTTCCTTGGTGGGGAAGTAGCGGAAGAAGCTGCGTTTGGTCATGCCGGCTGCTCGAGCGATGTCCTCGACGGTCGTGTCGTCGAAGCCCTGGCGGGCGAATAGGCCGATGGCCACCTCGGCGAGCTCCGCCCGCACTGCTCTGCGGGTGCGTTCACGCAGTCCTTCTTTCATGCACCAAGTCTACTTTGCGTCATCTGATGACTATAGTGTCACCAGGTGACACATAGGCGGAGTGGAGTGGTGACCGTGGAAGGCAAGACCGTGCTGGTTACTGGCAGCACCGGGGGCATTGGCAAGGAGACCGCACGCCAACTGGCGAAACTCGGCGCCAGCGTCATCCTCGTCGGCCGCGACAAGAGCCGCGCCGACACTGCCGTGGCGGACCTCCGACGCTCCAGCGGGAACGAGAGCGTCGCGGCGATCACAGCCGACATGTCTCGCCTCCGCGATGTCCGTCGCCTCGCCCAGGAGGTCAGCACCCGGACCGGTGGCGTGGATGTGCTGATCAATAACGCCGGAGCGACCCGATCCCACCGCGAACTGACCGAGGACGGCATCGAGACCGCGTTCGCAGTCAACGTGGTCGCGCCGTTCTGCCTCACCCACTGGCTGATGCCGGCCTTGACGGCCTCGGGGCCGGCCCGGGTCATCAACATCACCGGCGGCATCCCGCGGGGACGGATCAACCTGGACAACCTGCAGGGCGAGAAGTCCTATGTCGGGCTGTCGTTCTACAACCAGACCAAGCTGGCGCAGATGGCGATGAGCTACCGCTTCGCCCAGCAGCTCAAGGCGACGCCAGTGACGCTGAACGTCGCCTACCCCGGGCACGCCTACACCTCGATGAACAAGAACCTCACCACCAGCACCTACCCACCGCTGGCGCGCCCGATCGTGCCGCTACTGCGGCTCGCGATGCCCGTCGTGTACGGGCACCGGGCGCTGCTAAAGGCCACACGCTCCAGCGTGTACCTCGCCTCCAGCCCTGAGGTTCAAGAAACCCACGGCACCTACTTCAACAGCAAGGCCACCCCCACCCCGTGGCCCAGTGCAGTCCTGGACGAAACCACTCGCAACACCATCTGGGAACTGTGCGAGACCCACCGCGATCGTCTGACCACGACGTGACACCCGCCACCGACGAGAACGGACACGTTCATGGCACATCACAACGCCCCACTCAGCGCAGAGGGCCGGCGCCGCCTGATCGCCCGATGCCAGACCCGACCGATCGCTCACGTCGCGGCCGAGATGGGCATCTCGCGGGCGTGCGCGTCCAAGTGGGTCAAGCGGTGGCGACGGCACGGCGAAGCCGGTCTCCAGGACCGGGCCTCGACGCCGCGCAACAGCCCGACCGCGACGTCACCCGAGGTGATCCGGCAGATCGAGGCATGGCGGCGTGAGCACACCCGCACGGCGCCGTTCAGGCGGGGCAGGCCGTCTGTACTCCGGCGCGCGCCACGGCTCGGTGCCCAGCAGCGGTACGCATGAGTTTGCGGTGGATATGGGACGGCGACACACCGACGCCACGGCGTGTCTGTGTCCTATATCCACCACAAATCCGCTGACGGTTCGTGTGACTCGGGCGCAGATGAATGGGGATGGCGGTTTGCCGCCCTCAGGTGTTTCTTTGCGAGCGTCGATATTGGTCCAAGAGGTCCTTGGCGAAAAGTGTCCACGGATGAGTCGAGCCGAGCACTCTGGTCCGGCCTTCTACAAGTTTTTCCCCGTGCTCGATCGCCTCTGTGTATTGGCCGAGTGCGCTCAGAATCATGCTTAGCGTTGATCTGGCGTTCAACGCGATTGGGTAATCAGAGCCAAAGCGTTGTACGTACTTCGCAAAGGCCGAGCGGGCGTATGGTAGCGCCTCAGTGTTTCGCTCGCCGTGATGGAGTGCGCACGCATAGTCGAGCTCCGCGCCCAGCGTGATGGTGTGGTCTTCTCCCAGCTCGCGACGGCAATCCGTGACCACGGTCGAACCTGCGGTGGCCTCGGTCGGCTGTGTGGTTTGATCCAGCAGGGATGACCGTGCAATAAGTGTCAAGGGATGTACAGGTCCGTGTAGTTGGGTGTACCCCTCTGCTGCGCGCCGAATCAGCGCGATGCCATCCGCTTCACGGCCAAGGTTGATCACTGGACTGGCTAGCTTCAAGCAAGTTCCAAGAGTTTCTGATGCCTCTGGACCCAGCGCCCGTTCGCAGTCAGCCAGTAGGTGCAGGTACAGAGCCTCGGACTCCTCGAATCGGCCAAGTCGAAAAAGAGCCCGCGCCACACGCTGACGCAACCCGATAACCAACACATGGTCTTCGCCCAGCCGGGGATTCACCAGCTCCACAGCTTCACTGCCCAACGTGAGTGCTGAGGCATAGTCGCCAGCCCTGTGGACAGCAGTGACGAGCCGAAGAGCGCACTCCGCTGCAGCTTCCACCGTCGATTGGTTGGGTGCCCAATTCGCTGTTCTCCGCAGTAGGGCGATCACATGCGGCGCAAGCAGGTTCACCCGGGGTTCCTGCGTGCCTCGGTCAGGTACCTCAGGCAAGACAGCGAGAAGTAGGCGGGCGGCCGCGGCCGAGAGCTGCTCGCGCTGGTCATCGGGCGTGGTTCGGGCCACGCTGCCGAGGAGGACGCCGTGGGTGCGTAGGCAGCGCATCTCCCCAGGTACGAGCTCGGCAAGGGAGTGATCAAGGAGTCCGCGCAGGGCTGATTCCACGCGGAAAGCCGGGAGTGTCGGTTCGAGTTCGGCCCCGGAGAGGACCGACAGTGGCAACGGATCACTGGACCAGCAAGCGAGGAGGCTCAAAAGGCGGCCCGCTTCGGGCAGGCCTTGGGTGGCGAGGGCGTCGAGGGAGAGCTGCCAGGTGTGGCTGAGCAGGTGACGTGAGTCACCGCCGACGGCTGCGGCGCCCTGATCGATGAGCTCGATGGGATCGGTGGGGCTGAGACCGGATCCGCCGCCGTCCAGTCGGCGGCCGTAGTCGGCGAGAGTCCATGGGTCGATCACCTGGTGGGCAAGGAATCCGCCGGCGAGGGTAAGCGCCAGGGGCAGCCGTCCGAGGCGGTCGGCGACCTCAGCGGCGTCTTCGACCGACCCGGCATGTGGCGCGAGATCGCGGAGGACGAGAGCGGCATCCTCGCGTGGAAGTACGCCGAATTGCAGGAGCTCGGCACCAGGCCACCAGTGAGCCGCTGCTTGTCGGGTTGTGACGACGACAGTGCCGGTGGGACTGGTGCGCAGCCAGCCGCCGTCGCGGAGGATGGCGGGGGTATCGGCATTGTCGAGGACCAGCAGCCAGGGCTCGTCGGAGTGGTCGAGATAGTGCCACACGAGGTCGGCGGCGGGGCGCAGTCCGCTGCGTGCCCCGACCAGCTCGCCGTCGGTGGCTCCGCGGTCGGCTGCGACGGCGAGCATCCCGGCCCGCAGAGAGGCGGGGTCGGAAGCATTGACCCACAGCCCGAGTCGACCCGCCTCGCCAGTGGCGTGGTGGAAGAGCGCATAGGCAACAGCGGTCTTGCCGCATCCGCCCAGGCCGTGGAGGACGTAGACGCGGTTGCCGACGCCAGGTTCAACGGCGGCGCGCAGTCGGTCCATCTCCCCGACTCGGTCGCGAAGCACTGCGGGAGCACGGCCGACCGCCGGGCGGCGTACGGAGTCGGGCCCCGACCACTCGGGGGCGTGATGGTGATGCTCGGTGATGTACTGGTCACCGGAGGCTTGATAGACGCGGCCTTGGCCATCGGCCCAGGCGTCATTGCGGCCGCTCATCGTGGGCCGAAGTTCTGGTCCCGGCCGGCCTGGTAGACCCGGGCTTGACCTGAGGCGGTGGCGTGCTGAGTCACCGATGGGATTTCAGGCGTGTGAGGGGCCAGTTCGTTCAGCAACGTCCGCAACGCCTCCATCTCCTCGGGATGGGCCACGAGCAGCCGCCGGACGCGTCCCTGCCACTCTGCGCCCAGCTCCTCGCGGGAGTCGAGGTCACCATTGGCCTGCGCGGTGAGTAGGTCGCTGCGGGTCGCATCGAGCTCGGCGGAAATTGCGTCAGCCCGGTCCGGCTGAGCACGGCGCCACAACGAGGCGAAGCCTTCCCTGACGCTCTGCCACGCCTCGGTTGTCAATAAGGTGACCAGGGTCGTCCCTGCCGTTCCCGCCAGCGCCACCATCTCCGGATCCACGAACTCGCCCCTCCAACCAGCCGCTGTTCCGTCGCCCCAGCCTAGCCAGCGAGCCGGGCAAACGCACTGGATCTGGGGCCGCCAGGGGATCAGTAGCCGCGCAAGGCATCGACCAGGGTGCGCGCTTGAGGTGCGCCGCGCCGCAGGAGCAGCGCTGCGGTGGTGTGCAGTTCGTTCCAGGCGTGGGGGCGTCCGACATCGGCCGCGTCAGCGGCACAGTCGACTGCGGTCTGTACCGCGATGTCGACGTGACCGGATGCGGCGAGCGCATGGGACAAGCAAGCGCCGTACCAGGCGCGGTCGCGGCGGTACTGGACGGGCAGGACGCTGATTCCCGTACGCAGCAAGTCGACAGCGCCGTCCCAGTGGCGCAGATGCATCTCGGCCATGCCGCGTTGCAGCGTGAACCAGTTCTCGCCGTAGAAATACATCCACGGTGGCTCGTCCTCGGGCCTTTCTGCGGCGCGGTAGATGAGTCGCTCTGCCTCGTCGAGGAGTCGATGGGCCGCGTCGGCCTGGCCCGCCAACGCGTGGCCACGGGCCTCCATTTGCGCCGCCATGCCCTGGACACCCAGAGAGACCCCCGGGGAAGCCCTGCGTGCGGCCTGGCCGAGGCGGGCGCACCGCTGGCCGTTCCCTGCTGACCAGGCTAGATGCGCCTTCATGCTGAGAGTCGTCGCCGCCATATCGGGCTCGTCGGCTTCCAGAGCCCATTCGTGGGAGCGGTCGTACCAGGCGAGGGCGGCGGCTGAGTCGCCCTGGTCCTGCGCCATCCAGGCGAGGAACTGCGCGTGTTCGGAAGCGAGCCGTACAACCCGGTTCGTCAACACGCCAGATGCGCCTGCGTAGAGATCGGCGACGGTGCTCAACTGCCGTCGCATGATGCCGACGAGTGGCCTCGAACCGAGGTCGTCCTCTGCCCGGCGATGCTCGGCGAGCAGCCGGTCGAGCCAGTCCAAGGTCGCGTGGTCGACCCTCGCGGGGGACGCCACGACTTTCGTCAGCCGGTCGAGCAGGTCGGCGTCGGGCGCGAGGGAAGTTAGTCCAAGCGAGCTGACGGGCGTCGGAATCGGTCGCGGAGCGCCGGTAAGAAGCTCGGTTGGAACGCCCAACCCGTCGATGATGCGTTGCCGCACCTCCGAAGAGGTCACTCGCCGCCGTCCGCGTTCGATCTCGGAGACGTCGGATTGTGCCAGTCCCACGAGCGCGCCGAGTCGGGTCTGGCTGGTGCCGGTCAGTTGACGCCACACGCGGAAGAGCTGTTGCCAGTTCTCGTCGGCGGCTGCGGCGGCCAGCCGGGGGTGCGTCCATAGGTTCGGTGCCGGTTCTGGTGCCGACTGGTTCACCATGGCTTCGACTATAGGGCGGTCCTATAGGGAGCTGGGCTGGTCGGCGATGGCTACCCCTCGAAAAGGTGGATCGGACGCAAGACAGCCGAACCAGTCCGGAGCCGCCATCTCATGTCCGCGATGACGATCAAGGTGTACAAGGTCAATCCCGAGACGGGGAAGCGGACGAGTGTCTGCTCATTATCGTGCCCGCCCATGGCCTATGGCGATCCATTCAGCCTGTCGTCTGTCTGGCCGCCGTGCGAGTGCCCGCGCTGCCGTCAGCGGGCAGGTGACCCTGCCTTGAGCCGTGCGCTGGAACCAACGAAAGGAAGGAAAGCCGATGGGTAGCCATGGAAAGCCACCAGCCCCGAACCCCCAGCCGAAGGAGCCGTCGCCGAGTGACAGCGACAGTCAGCACCCGGATGTGTCGAAGCCGGGTGGCGGGACGCACCGCAAATGACCCTCGATGAACTGCGCGTCCAGGCCGCCGAGATCATCGGCGGCCTGGACGGGTTTCCTGAGCCCTGGATGCGTGAGACCTTCCTCAAGGTGCCGCGCCACGCGTTCGTGCCCGACACCGTATGGGTCTGGCGGGAGGACGCTTACCGACCGCTTCACGCCGCCGACGAGCCGGACACGTGGGCCACGTTGGTGTACGACCCGCTGCACTCCCTCGTCACGCAGGTGGATGACGGGCGCGTCGGCGGAGTGGGCGCGGACGCGCGAGGAGTCCTGCCCACCAGTTCGATCAGCGCCCCGAACGCGGTGTTCACCATGCTTGCCGCCGCCGATGTGCGTCCCGGCATGAAGGTGCTCGAAATCGGCACCGGCACCGGTTACAACGCCGCGCTGCTCTGCGAGCGGGCCGGGGAGGCGAACGTCGTATCGGTGGAGGTGGATGCGGGGCTGGCGGAGGGAGCCGTTCGGCGGCTGGGCGAGGCCGGATACCTGCCGTGGGTGGTGGCGGGCGACGGGGAGTGTGGCTGGGCGGATGGGGCACCGTACGACCGTGTGTTGTGCACGGCGTCACTGCACCGCGTTCCGTTCGCGTGGGTGGAACAGACCCGGCCTGGTGGTCTGATCGTCACCCCGTGGAAGACGACGCTGCAGCCTCACGGGATGGCCTGCCTGCGGGTGTCGGAGGACGGCGGCTCCGCGAGCGGACACTTCGGGTGCCCGATGTCCTTCATGGATCTACGGGGTCAGCGGCGGCCGGAGTTCCCGCTCAAGGACGTGTACACCGCCGAATCCTGGGACGAGAGCCGCGATAGCCGTACCGACCTCGACCTGTCGTTCCTGGACGACAACTTTCACGCACGGTTCGCGTTGGGCCTCCGGCTTCCTGGTGTGCATGCCGACTGGGAGGGCGACGCGTGGTGGTTCGCCACGGCCGACTCGTGGGCGTACGTACGCGACGAAGGCGTCCAGCAATGGGGCCCGCGAGACCTCTTCGCCGAGGTGGAGGGCGCGTACGAGTGGTGGTGGGCGGCCGGGCAGCCGGAGCTGTACGAGTTCGGGCTCACGGTGACCGCTGACCAGCAGGTGGTATGGCACGCGGACCCGGATCGTGGCCCTCAGTGGGAGCTGCCCGGCTGAAGTGGCGGTGGCCCGACCAGGACACGCACGCCGACGCCACGGCGTGTCCGTGTCTCGTATCCACTGCAAAGTCGCCCGCGGTTCAGGGGTCAGGCGGCGTGGAACTCCCCGCGCTTGACGGCCTGCACGAACGAGGTCCAGGTTGCAGACTCGAAGACCAGGGCCGGGCCCTCGGGGTTCTTGCTGTCGCGGAGCGGGACTATGTCCGGTATGCCGTCGACGACCTCAACGCATGACCCTGTCTGGGTGCTGCTGTAGCTGGACTTGCGCCACACAGCCGTGCTCAGGTCCGGCGTGGTTGGCATGAGTCGCAGACCTCCATGGTGGTTTGGATCAGCCTCGTAGATCTCTTGGGCGACGGTCGTACGCCCGTGCGAATGGTAGGTCTGCTGGTGCCCATCTCGTAATAGATGTGCGACGGAAGCATCCAACAGTGAGGCCGGTGGGGGCTGCCGCCGCCCGCCGAATTGACCCATGAAATCGACACTTGAATGAACCATCCAATGGGTCTTTCGGCGACCTAGTTTTGTTGCTGTCAAGGGGATAACCGCCACAAGCAGCACCCAGGAGCCACCATGAGCAGCAGCGACACCCCCACCACCGCCACCGAGCCCACCGCCCCCGTCCTCGTCCGCGCCGAGCAGGCCGAGACGCTTCAGGACGGTGCCACCAGCCTGATCACGCTGCTCGCCGACGCGGGTGTGACCGGCGGGGCGCTCACCGCGAACAAGGCGACCTTCGCGAAGGGGTCGCCTGGGGCTCCGGCGCACTTCCACACCAAGGCCACCGAGATGTTCTTCGTGCTCGACGGCACGATGCGGATCCTGGTCGGCGACGAGGTGCACATCCTCGGCAAGGGTGACTTCCTGACTGTGCCGCCGACCGTCCCGCACGCCTTCGCGCCGGCGCCGGACAGCACCGCGGAGTTGCTGGTGGTGTTTACGCCGGGGCTGCACCGCTTCGACTACTACCGGCTGTTGGAGCGCGTGTACCGGGGAGAGGCGAGCGTGCAGGAGATTCGCGAGAGCTCCGAGACGTATGACAACCACTACTTCGAGAGCCCCGTGTGGCAGGACGAGCTCGCCGGGCGCCGTACGACGAACTGAAGCGCTTGACGGTCCCGTGTCCGGCAAGGGCCAGGGGCAACGCGGGCGGTCGTCGTCGCCTGCCGTATCCTCGCCGGGAACGTCGCGGCCGGGCCGGTGAGCTGAGCATTTCCGCAGCTAGGGGAGGGCGGCCGCTCCCATCAGAAAGTCTGTATGGGGGGATTGGGAGTCCAGATGTCCTACCCGCCGCCTGTCACCCCGGGCAGTCCGAATCCGTATCCTCAGCAGCCGCCGATGCCGCCCACACCACCACCAAGCGCAGCCTTCCCGCCACCGGGCGCAGCCGTGCCACCCCCCGGCGTAGCCGTCCCGCCTCCCGGACAGGCGCCCTGGCCGCCGCAGCCCCCACCGAACGGGGGTTCCGGAGGTGGCGGGGGCCGCAAGGTGTGGGGTTCGGTGCTCGCTGCCGTCGGAGCGTTGCTGCTCATCGGCGGCGGCGCCCTCACTGCGCACGCGTACAGCAACTCCCGCCAGGAGCTGCGGAATTACGAATACGGCAACGTGATGTGGCGTGACGAACCGGTGGACAAGGTATTCCCGGCGACGCTCGGCGGCCGTGGCGGCTACAACGGCGGGCTTTACGATCGCAAGCAAGCGTTGTGGAACCGCGTGGGGATATCACCGGAGACCGACTGCGACAAGGGCCTCACGCGCGACACGCTGAAAGCCGCCAAGGACAATGGCTGCAAGGCGGTCCTGCGCGCCACATATGTCGACTCCACCGGGAACATGGTCGCGACGGTCGCGCTCGTGGTGCTGCCCGAGGGCCCGGGTGAGGGCGGGCCGAAGGAGAAGGTTGTCACGGCCTACGAGGACAAGCGCGACACCGAGGGCGCGGTTGCTCCGTACGCGGTGCCCGGCACCCTGGCCGCCAAGTGGAAGGACCGCAACGGCGCCTACGTCACCGCGGCGTACGGCGAGAACCTGCCGTACGTCCTGGGTGCCAGCATCGGCTCCGTGGACGGCTACGTCGCGGGTGTTCTGCCCGGCGAGTGGGGCGATTACGGCGGCAACGACACCGACCACGAGTCCTGGCACGCCAACGCCGAAGACCTCGTCGGTCTCTTCCGCGCCCATGTCGATCGCCTGCAGACGGGAGACCCGCGGTGAGCACCCGATCCATACGCAACACCGCCGTCAGCGGTGCCGCCCTGACGGTCCTGATAGGCGCGGCTCTCTCCTGGGGCGCGGTCCCCGCCGCAGCCGCCGAGAACGCCCCGGCCGGCTGGGAGTCGGCGGCCCTCGGCCTGCCGGCCGCTCACCGGGTCACCCAGGGCGAGGGTGTGACGGTGGCGGTGCTGGACAGCGGCATCAACCCCGACCACCCGGCGCTCAAGGGCCGGGTGACCAAAATCGGCCCCGATTTCTACAACTCCGACGGCCTCAAGTCCGGTGACGCCGGGTACGGCGAGCATGGCACGGCCATGGTCTCGGACGTTCTCAAGGTTGCGCCCAAGGCCAAGATCATCACCGCTCGGGTGATCAACGACAGTGATGAAGTGAAGTTCGAGCGCCTGAAGGACGGTGTCACTCCGCTCGCGAAGGGCATCGATTTCGCGGTGGAAAACGACGCCGACGTGATCTCGATGTCCCTCGGCGGAGGTCTGTTCGGCGACCTGGACGGCACCGAAGTGTCCGCCATAGCCCGCGCCGTGCAAAAGGGCGTCACCGTACTGGCCAGCGCGGGCAACAGCGGAGACGAGCTCAACGACGGCAACTTTCCCGCCGGATACGCGGAAGTGATCTCCGTCGCCGCGACCAAGCCCGGAGGGCAGCGCGCGGACTTTTCCACGGTGCGCACCCACAACACCATCGCCGCCCCCGGTGTCGGCATCACCAGTGCCGACAAGGACGGCGGCTACCAGCAGATCAACGGCACGTCTCCGGCCGCGGCGCTCGCCGCCGGTGTCACCGCGCTGATATTGGCGAAGAACCCGGACCTGACCCCGGCCCAGACCCGCGCGATCCTCATGCGCACGGCCGACCGTCCGGCAGGCGGGCACAACGCGTTCGTCGGTGCCGGCCAGATCAACGCCGCGGCCGCGGTGCGCGCGGCGGCGAACCCGCCGAAGATCGACACCGCGCCGAAGCCGTACAAGGGAAGCGCCAAGCACTTCGCGTCGCCCACCGGCACCAGCAGGATCTCTCATCCACCGATGGAGACGGAGATGCTCGCGATCGGCCTCGGCGCGGCCGGCGGTGGCGTACTGCTGGTGACCTGGGGCCTGCTGCTGTTCCGGAAGAGCAGGAGACAACGAGCCGCGGCGTGAGCAAGCCGTCGATGTGACGCGCTCAGCCCACCGTCCGCTCCAGCAGCCAGCCCACCAGGGCGCGTACGGCGCCCGAGACCGCGGC
>NZ_MUNE01000190.1 GCF_002154605.1 Streptomyces milbemycinicus
CCTGCTGAAGGCGCTGGGCTGGCAGGCGGAGCTGGTCGAACGGGGGCGGCGGGCCACGGCCGATCTGTTCGCGGGCGTGATCAAGCGCTATTCGTTCGGGTCCAAGGACGTGGACCCGGGGGTCGCGCGGTTCGCGGAGCGGCTGATCGAGGCGACGCCGATCGATGTGGTCGCGGAGTTCTACCCGGCCTTCGTCGAGCACGACAAGGCGGAGGCGCTGCCGGTCTTCGACGAGCTGCCGGTGCTGGTGCTGGCGGGCGACAAGGACCTCATCACCCCGATGGAGCACAGCGAGGCCATCGCGGAGGTGCTGCCCGGCGCGAGTCTGGTGATCGTCGAGGAGGGCGGGCACCTCGTGATGCTGGAGCACCCCGAAGAGGTGAACGGACATCTGATCGACCTGCTGGCGAAGGCGGTCGGCACGGACACCCCGCGGGCCGCGTCCGGCGGGGGCGGGAACGGCCGACGGCGCTCGGCGCGCGGATAGCCGCCCCCGGCGTCCGGGCAGCCGCCCCGTGCCCGGGCAGCCCGCCCCGTGCCCTTGTAGGCGACTTCGGTCAGGGCCCGGGTCCGAGCCGTAACATCGGCCGGTATGGACAACCCGCACGCCGACGACCCGTACGCCGCTGCCCCGCGCATCACCGTCACCTCCCCCGAGCAGATGCGGGACCTGGGGCGCAGGCTCGCCAAACTGCTGCGCCCAGGCGATCTGGTGCTGCTCACCGGCGAGTTGGGCGCGGGCAAGACGACGCTGACGCGCGGTCTGGGGGAAGGGCTCGGGGTGCGCGGGGCGGTCACCTCGCCGACGTTCGTGATCGCGCGCGTCCACCCGCCGCTGGGCGACGGCCCGCCACTGGTGCATGTGGACGCCTACCGGCTGGGCGGCGGCCTGGACGACATGGAGGACCTGGACCTCGATGTATCGCTGCCGGACTCGGTGATCGCGGTGGAGTGGGGCGAGGGGAAGGTCGAGGGGCTTTCGGACGACCGGCTGCACGTCGTCATCGAGCGGGCGGTCGGGGACGACGCCGCGGCCGCGCCCGAGGACGTACGGGGTGTGGTGGTGACCGGGGTCGGGCCGCGCTGGGCCGGTGAGGACCTGGCGTCGCTGGCGGGCTGAGGTCCGCGGGCCGGGCTGGGGTTCGAGCCGGGCTGAGGTCCGGGCCGGGCCGAGGGCCGGGTGGCGACAAGTTTCCGACAGGCCGTCGGCAAAATGTTGCGCGAGGGGCATCCCCCGTGGTCACATGGGAAGGGAGGGCAGGTTAGGTGTGCCTAAGTTGGCCGCCTGCTGTGCCTGCTCGACCGCCCGAGGACCCTCAGGAGGCATCCATGCCGTCCCAAGAGCCCGCTGCCGAGGCGGGCCGGCGCGATGACCGGCCCCCGACGATGAGGGAGCTGCTGGCGGCCTGCGCGGCGGCGAACGCGGTGTCCACTCCGCCGGAGTCCACTTCGCCGAGCGCGGCGTCCGCGGCGCCGCGCGAGGAGCCGGCCGGACCCGGGTCAGGGGAGTCCGCGGAGGACTCCGCATGCGAGGGGGAGGACGAGCGGCGGCGCGACGCGGCGTAGCCCTTTTGGGTACGGGGTGCGATGGGTCAGGCGATGACGACGACCTTCGTACCGGCCTGTGTGAACTCCCACATCGCCGTGGCGTCCGCGCGGCTCTCCCGGATGCCGCCCGTCTTCTTCGCCGCGCTCGAGTCGGGGGCGGAGCCGTCGACCGCCGCGCTGAAGCCGAAGACGACTCCGTCTTCCGTGTCGAAGACGACGACGTGTTCGATCTGTACCCCGTCCGAGCCGATGGTGCTCGGCACCCGAGAGGTGACCTCGTACGTCCCCGGGCTCGGGCTCGCCGTGCTGGGGGAGACCTCGAAGGTGCGGGTCGGCTGCTCATTGGCGCCCACCAGCCACACCCGCCGGTCCTCCAGCGCGTACACCACGCGCAGCCCGGTGCCGGAGTCGCCCGGCAGGGCGGTGGACTTCTTCCCGCCGTCCTTGTCCTTGCCCTTGTCCTTGGGCTTGGACTTTGAGTCGCCCGCCTGTGAGTCGTGCACGGAGTGGGCGGGGCGGGGCGGAGCGGTGGCCGCGGCCTGGTAGGCGAGGACGCCGACGCCGCCGAGTGCGGCGGCGGTGAGCGCTGCCACGACGGTCCCGGTGCTGCTCCTTGGCACGGCTTGCCACCCTCTCCTCAGGTCCGGATCTCCCTGTCGCCGCGGGCCGGGGCGCGAGGACCGCGGCGGCCGTGAGGACAGGGGGCAAGCCGACCGTAGCACCGGCGCGCGGGTGCGCAGTGTCGTGCGCGCTCCGGCTCGTTCCCGCAGGCTTCGCCCGGGAGGTGCGCCCTCCGCCCACGCCACGGTCGCGCGCTCCGGTCCGTGCTCCCGCTCCCACGGGGCCGCCGTAGGCTGTCCTCGTGCTGTTGCTCGCGCTTGACACCGCTACCCCTGCCGTCACCGTCGCCCTGCACGACGGCACCGCCGTCCTCGCCGAATCGCGTCAGACCGACGCGCGGCGCCACGGCGAGCTGCTGCTGCCCGCTGTCGACCGGGTGCTCGCCGAGGCGGGTGCCGCGCTCGGCGAGGTGACCGATCTGGTCGTGGGCGTCGGGCCCGGGCCGTACACCGGGCTGCGGGTGGGCCTGGTGACGGCGGCCACCTTCGGGGCGGCCCTCGACATCCCCGTGCACGGGCTGTGCACGCTCGACGGGATCGCGTACGCCGCCGGGCAGGCCGGCCTCACCGGTCCCTTCGTCGTGGCCACGGACGCGCGGCGCAAGGAGGTCTACTGGGCGCGGTACGAGGACGCCCGCACCCGCGTGACCGAGCCCGCCGTCGACCGGCCCGCGGACCTCGGGGAGCGGGTCGCCGGGCTGCCGGCCGTCGGCGCGGGCGCCCTGCTCTACCCGGACGCCTTCGGGGACGTACCGGCCGGAATGCCCGAGCACCAGTCGGCGGGGGCGCTGGCGGCGCTGGCCGCCGAGCAGCTCGCGCGCGGTGCGGAGCTGCTGCCCAACCGGCCGCTGTATCTGCGCCGGCCCGACGCCCAGGTGCCCGCCAACTACAAGGTGGTCACGCCCCGGTGACCCCCGGCACGCCCCAGATCCCGGTGGTGCGCGAGATGCGCTGGTGGGACATCGAGCCCGTGCTCCGGCTCGAAGTGGAGCTCTTCCCCGACGACGCCTGGTCGCCCGGTATGTTCTGGTCCGAGCTCGCCCATGCCCGCGGCCCGGCCGCCACCCGCCACTACGTGGTCGCCGAGGCGGGCGGCCGGCTGGTCGGCTATGCCGGGCTCGCCGTCGTCGACCGCACCGGGGACGTGCAGACCATTGCCGCCGCCCGCGACCACTGGGGCACCGGGCTCGGCGCCCGGCTGCTGACGGACCTCATCACGGCCGCCACCGCCTTCGAATGCCGCGAGGTGCTTCTGGAGGTACGCATCGACAATCTGCGCGCGCAGCGCCTCTACGAGCGCTTCGGATTCGAGCCCATCGGCATCCGTAAGGGCTACTACCAGCCCGGCAACGTCGACGCGCTCGTGATGCGCCTGACCGATCCGGCTTCCGTATCGCTGTCCTCCGTACCAGCAGGCTCCGTACAAGGAACGAAGACCCATGGCTGACGAACCGCTCGTACTCGGCATCGAGACCTCCTGCGACGAGACCGGCGTCGGCATCGTCCGCGGCCACACCCTCCTCGCCGACGCCGTCGCCTCCAGCGTCGACGAGCACGCCCGCTTCGGCGGCGTGGTCCCCGAGGTCGCCAGCCGGGCGCATCTGGAGGCGATGGTCCCCACCATCCAGCGCGCCCTGAAGGAGGCCGGGGTCGCCCCCTCCGACCTGGACGGCATCGCGGTCACCGCCGGGCCCGGGCTCGCGGGCGCGCTGCTGGTCGGCGTGTCGGCCGCCAAGGCGTACGCGTACGCGCTGGGCAAGCCGCTCTACGGGGTCAACCACCTCGCCTCGCACATCTGCGTGGACCAGCTGGAACACGGCCCGCTGCCCGAGCCGACGATGGCCCTGCTGGTGAGCGGCGGGCACTCCTCGCTGCTCCTCGCGCCCGACATCACCTCCGACGTCCGCCCGCTCGGCTCGACGATCGACGACGCGGCGGGCGAGGCGTTCGACAAGATCGCCCGCGTGCTGAACCTCGGCTTCCCGGGCGGCCCGGTCATCGACCGCATCGCGCGCGAGGGCGACCCGGACGCGATCGCCTTCCCGCGCGGCCTGACCGGTCCGCGCGACGCCGCGTACGACTTCTCCTTCTCCGGCCTCAAGACCGCCGTGGCCCGCTGGATCGAGGCGAAGCGGGCGGCGGGCGAGGACGTGCCGGTCGCCGATGTCTCGGCCTCCTTCCAGGAGGCGGTCGTGGATGTGCTGACCCGCAAGGCCGTACGCGCCTGCCGGGACGAGGGCGTCGACCACTTGATGATCGGCGGCGGTGTGGCCGCCAACTCCCGGCTGCGCGCGATGGCCGAGCGCCGCTGCGAGGACGCGGGCATCACGCTGCGCGTGCCCAGGCCCAAGTTGTGCACGGACAACGGCGCGATGGTCGCGGCGCTGGGCGCCGAGATGGTGGCGCGCGGGCGGGCCGTGTCGTCCTGGGGCCTGTCGGCGGACTCCTCGCTGCCGGTGACCGATCCGCATGTCCCGGCCCCCGCCGGACACGACGACGACCACGATCACGAACACGTACATGACCACGATCACGTGCACGAGCTGAGCCGGAAGAACCTCTACGCATGACCGTCGCCCTGATGTGGGAGGCGCGGGCCGTCGACGGCGGCGGCGAGCGGCTGCTGTCCTGGGCCCGCCGCCAGGAGCTCGACCCCGCGCCGCTGCGCCGTGAGACCTTCCGCGCCCCCGTGGACCGTGTACTGGTCATCACCTGGTGGGACGCGCCGTACGACGCCGAGCTGCCCGAGCTGCCC
>NZ_MUNE01000191.1 GCF_002154605.1 Streptomyces milbemycinicus
CATCCAGCGCGCCGCCCGCCGCGCGCAGCGCCTGCCGGGCCCGCTCCACGGCGGGCGGCGCGCTGGATGCCGTACGGGGGTCCGGGCTGCGGGCCGACGATCTGGCGGCGCGGCTGGCCGCGCTGGCGCCCGAGCTGACCAAGCTCAACGAGGGGGCGGGCCGGCACGGCGTGCAGGAGACCATCCGGCGCGCGGACGATGTGCTGCGCCGGGCGGAGGCGGTGCGCGGCGAGGCGGAGCGGCTGCCGGAGCGGGCCGCGGAGATCGACCGGCGGCTGGTGTCGCTGCGTACCCGCGCGCAGGCGATCACCACGCGTACGGAGGGCGTCGCGCCCGTGCTGAGCGAGTTGCGGCGGCGCTACAGCGCGGCCTGCTGGCAGGATCTGCAGACCGTGCCGGCGCAGGCCGCGGACGACGTCGCGCGGGCCGAGGCGAAGCTCAAGGAGGCCCAGGAGGCGCGTGACGAGCAGCGCTGGGCCGATGCCACCGCCCTGCTCGCGACCGTACGGGCGCTGCTGAACACCACGGACGAGGCGGTGTCCGCGGCCGGCGACCGACTGCGGCGGCTGGACGAGGTGTCGTACGACCGGAACAAGGAAGTCGAGCGCACGCGCTTCGCCATCCGCGACGCGCAGCGCCTGGCCATGGCCGGGCGCGACACCCCCGACCCGCGCCATGCGCGGCCGCTGGACGGCGCGGTGGAGCGGCTGGACCGGGCGATCGCGGGCCTGGAGGGGCGGCACCCGGACTGGTGGCACTTCCTGTCCGAGACGGAAGCCGTCCGGCAGACCGTCGCCCACGTGGTGCAGGAGATCCGCGAGGAGCGTGGCAGCGGCGCGCACTGAGCCTGGCGGCTGGGCAGTGGGGCGCGCCCCGTGCCCGCTGCCCCGCGCCGCAGCGCCGTGCTGGCCTGCGGTTTCGCGTGCTTTGTGCGCTGTTGGACGGCCTCTCTCCTGGCTATGCTGCCTCCTATGCCTCGCTACGAATACCGATGCCGCGCCTGCGGGACCACTTTCGAGCTGAACCGGCCCATGGCCGAGTCCTCGGCGCCCGCGTCCTGCCCTGACGGGCACGACGACACGGTGAAGCTGCTCTCGACGGTCGCCGTCACCGGCGCCGCCTCCTCCGCCCCGGCGCGCTCCCAGGCCCCCGGTGGCGGTGGCGGTGGCGGCGGATGCTGTGGGGGCGGCTGCTGCGGATGAGGTTGGGCGGTCGCGGTTGGGCGGTCGCGGTCGGGCCGTCGCGGTCGGGCCGTCGCGGTTGAGTCGGCCCAGTTGAGCCGGACCGGTTGGGGGCGGATCCTGGGAGGTACGTACGCAGGTACGGCCTCGACCGCGCAGCGCGCAGCACCGCGAGGCCGGGGTCTCCGCGAGCGGCAGGGGTAAAACCCGTCAGCCGGAAGCAGCCCGAAGGAGGCCGGAGATGGCTACTGGCCACACCTCCCCCATCGGTCCCCACCCAGCGGGGATCGGACGCCAGTTCCCGGAGCGGATCGGCGTCCGTATCAAGCTCGACGAGCATCTGCCGGTCGACCACCGGCTCAGCCAGGTCTACCGCGTCGGTGCGGGCCTGATGGGTCTGGTCCTGATCGCCTTCGGCATCCTGGGCCTGATCCACCAGATCGGTTTCTTCGACACCGGCGGCGCCACCGTCGCCGAGCTGAACACCAACGGCGCGCTGAGCGTGCTGTCCATCGTCATCGGTGCGCTGCTGGTCGTCGGCATGGTCATCGGCGGCAACTTCGCCTCGACCCTCAACATCGTGCTGGGCGTCCTCTTCCTGCTGAGCGGTTTCGTCAATCTCGCCCTGCTGGAGACGTCCTTCAATTTCCTGGCCTTCCGCCTCCAGAACGTGCTGTTCAGCTTTGTGGTCGGCCTGATGCTGATGTGGTTCGGCATGTACGGGCGGGTCAGCGGCGGGTTGCCGCACGACAATCCGTACTGGCAGGCCCGCCACCCCCTACTCGCCGAACGTGAGGCGCACGCCCGGGAGCTCCGGGCCGGTCACGGCCACGGTCGGGAGGCCGGTCGCGGCGATCAGCCTCCCCCTGCGCCACCCGGCAAGTGGGGCAAGCTCGATCAGCCCCCCAGCGCGTCCTCAGCCTCGCAATCCGAAGAGCGGCAACAAGAAGGACGGCAGCAAAGAGGGCGGCACGCCCGGCGGCTGCTGCGGCGGCGCAGGTTCAGCGGCGGCGGGCCAGGGTCAGCCCATCCGCGACCGTCAGCATGACCGACTCCATCCGGTCGTCGGCGGCCACATGCTCGTTGAACGCCTTGATCGCCGCGCCCGACCCCGTCGCCTCCGGGTCGACGACGGACCCGTGGAAGAACACGTTGTCCGCGACGATCAGCCCGCCCGGGCTCATCCGCGCCACCAGTTCCTCCCAGTACGCGATGTAGTTGCCCTTGTCCGCGTCGAGGTAGGCCAGGTCGATATGCGGCTCGGCCGGCATCGCCCGCAGCGTGTCCAGCGCGGGCGCGATCCGCAGGTCGATACGGTCCGCGACCCCGGCCTTGGCCCAGGCGTCCCGGCCGTACGCCGTCCACTCCTCCGAGATGTCGCAGGCGATCAGCTTGCCGTCGGCGGGCAGCGCCTGCGCCATCGACAGGGCGGAGAAGCCGGTGAAGGTGCCGACCTCGACGATGTGCCGGGCGCCGGTCAGCCGCACCAGGAACGCCAGCAGCGGGCCCTGCTCCTCGGCGGACTGCATACCCGCGTACCCGGGCAGCTGGGCATGCGTGACCTCGACGAGCTCGCGCTGGACCGGGTCGAGCGGCGGGTTGTGGCCCAGCATGTAGCCGTACAGCTCGTCCGTGACCGGCGTGCTCTTACTCTCGGCCAACGTGGCCCCCTTCAGCTTCCCAGGTAACGCAGTACAGCCAGTACGCGGCGACTGTAACCCGAACTCGCGGGGAGTTCGAGCTTGTCGAAGATCGCGTTGATGTGCTTTTCGACGGCGCTGCGCGAGACATGCAGCCGCTCCGCGATGGCCGTGTTGGCGTGGCCCTGCGCCATCGCGCCGAGGACGTCCCGCTCGCGCGGGGTGAGCCGGCTGAGCGGGTCGGTGTGGGTGCTGCGGGCCAGCAGTCTGCGGACGACCTCGGGGTCGAAGGCGGCCCGGCCCGCCGCGACCCGCTCCAGCGCGTCCAGGAACTCGTCGACCTCCACCACCCGGTCCTTGAGCAGATATCCGACCCCCGCGCCGCCGTCCTCGGAGGTGAGCAGTTCGGTCGCGTACCGCTTCTCCACGTACTGCGACAGCACCAGCACACCGATGCCGGGGTGGCGCCGCCGGATCTCCAGCGCCGCCCGCAGCCCCTCGTCGCTGTGCGTCGGCGGCATCCGTACGTCGACCACCACCGCGTCCACGTCCGGGTGCCGTCCCACCGCCTCGACCAGCGCCGTGCCGTCGCCCACCGCCGCCACCACCTCGTGGCCCTCCTCGGCGAGCAGCCGCACCAGGCCCTCGCGCAGCAGGGTCGAGTCATCGGCCAGGATCACGCGCATGGCAGCTCCGCGCTGACCGTCGTGGGTCCGCCGGGCGGGCTGACCACCCGCAGCCGGCCGTCCAGCGCCGCCACCCGCCGGGCCAGGCCCAGCAGCCCGCCGCCCGCCGGGTCGGCGCCGCCCCTGCCGTCGTCGGTGACCCGTATCAGCAGCCCGCCCAAGGCCCCCACCTCCGTCTCCCGCCCGGTCAGCGCCACCGTGATCCGCTCCGCGCCCGAGTGCTTGATCGCGTTGGTCACCGCCTCGGCGACCACGAAGTACGCCACTGTACGAACCGCCTCCCCCGGCTCCGCCGTCAGCCCGTACTCCAGCCGCACCGGGATGGCCGACCGCTCGGCGACCGCCTCCAGCGCCGCCCGCAGCCCGGCCTCGTCCAGCGCCGTGGGGTACACCCGCCACGCCACCTCGCGCAGATCGGTCAGCGCGGCCCGGCTCTCCTCGTGGGCCTGGACGAGCAGGGCGCGCGCCTTGTCGGGGTCCTGGCTGCGGCGGGCCCGGCCGAGCAGCATGCCGAGGGCGACGATCCGCTGCTGCACCCCGTCATGCAGATCGCGCTCGATACGGCGGCGCTCGTCGTGCACCGCGTCCACGACCCCGGCACGGCTGGTGGACAGCTCGTCGATCCGGCGGCGCAGGGCCTCGCGGTGGCTGGGGCCGAGGAAGTGGCGGGCCAGCTGCCCCTCCAGGAGCGCGACGCCGACGATGCCCTGGAGGGCGAGGAACAGCAGGAAGAGCCCGCCGATCGCGGAGGTGGTGATCGTGATCCACTCGCCGTCGCGCATGATGAACCAGCCCCACAGCAGCAGGCTGCCGTACGCGGTGCCGGCCACCACGGCCAGCAGCACCAGCCCGCCCAGCAACCCCAGCGACCAGCGCGCCGCCACATACTGGCGGGCGCCGCGGTCGTCGTAGTCGGCCGCGATCTCATGGCCCAGGAAGCGGGCCAGCCGGCGGCGCTCCGTCTCCGTCAGCCGCCGCGCCCCGGCCGTCACCGCGCCCAGCACGCACCGCCGGGCCGCCGGCCATCCGCCCGGCCAGGTCCGTACGCACAGCAGGGCCAGGCCCGCCACCGCGACGCACACCAGCTCCACGACGGCCGTGCCCGCGCCGATCAGCAGCCCGCCCGCCAGGCGCAGCCCGCGCCGTAGCCATCTCCCCATGAGCGGCCACGTTAGTAGCGCGCATCGGCCCGCACACTGAGGATTTCCGCAGGTTGTGGGTGCGGTGCACGACCCCGGGGCCGGGTGGGCGCCCTCATGGTCCCCAGGCGGCCGCCTTTCTAGCGTCGTCGGACATGAGCGACCGGATCACCGACTGGGCCACCGGCCTGATGGACACCCTTGGCGCGCCCGGCGCGGGCGCCGCCATCGCCCTGGAAAACCTCTTCCCGCCCCTGCCCAGCGAGGTGATCCTGCCGCTGGCGGGATTCGCCGCCGCGCAGGGCGATATGAACCTGTACGCCGCACTGCTGTGGACCACGGCCGGCTCGGTGATCGGGGCGCTCGCCCTGTACTGGGTGGGCGGACTGCTCGGCCGGGACCGTACGGTCGCGATCGCCGCGCGGCTGCCGCTGGTGAAGGTGGCGGACATCGAGCGGACGGAGCAGTGGTTCGCCCGGCACGGCACGAAGGCCATCTTCTTCGGGCGCATGGTGCCGATCTTCCGCAGCCTCATCTCCGTACCCGCCGGGATCGAGCGGATGCCGGTGCCCGTCTTCCTGGCGCTGACCACGCTCGGGAGCCTGATCTGGAACACGGTGTTCGTGCTGGCCGGGTACGCGCTGGGGGACAACTGGCACGAGGTGACGGACTACGTGTCGGTGTACTCCAAGGTGGTGGCAGGCGCGGCGGCGCTGGGGGTGGTGGCGTTCGTGGGCGTACGGATCTTCCGGCCGGGGCGGGGGCAGCGGCGGGGTTAGCAACAGGGGCGAACGGGTTACGGGGGTATGGGGCTACAGGGTTACGGCACCCTCGGCGTCCGCCACCCCGGCCCGGGCCGCGAAGGCTCGCAGGATCTGCTCCCCCGCCGCCACGCCCCGCTCCTCCAACGCGATCACCTGCGGCGCCGTCCAGCCCTCGTCGGCGAGTTCGCCGTGGCCCGGCCGCCAGGCGCGGTCGGCGGCCAGGAGAAGGTCGGCGTCCAGGAGCGAGTCCCCGGCGCCCAGCACCTCGCGCGCCCCCGTACGGCGCGCGATCTCGGCGACCGCCGCGCTCTTGGTGAGCGGCTTCGGCACGGCGTAGATCTTGCGGCCCTGCAGCGAGACCGTCCAGCCGCGCTCCTCGGCCCAGGCGGTCAGCTCCTTGACGTATCCCTCGGGCAGCAGGGCCCGTTCGACGACCAGGTAGGCGAACAGGTCCTCGGCCACCCGCTCCTTGAGCAGCCAGGCCGGATCCGCGGTACGGATGAGATGGGCGCGGACCTCCTCCAGCGGCGCGCACGCCGCGGCGAGGCGGGCGCGTACGGACGCCTGCCAGTCCGGGTCGGACTCGCCGTCGACCAGCAGATGCCCGCCGTTCGCACAGATCGCGAAGCGGGGGGCGGGGCCGGGCAGGCGCACGCGGCCGTACTGCTCGCGGGTGCGTGTCGTGGTCGGTACGAAGACGGCGCCACGGGCCAGCTCGGTGAGCAGCCCGGCCGCGGTCTCCGTCATATACGACAGCGGCTGATGGCCGTACACCTCGACGCAGAGCAGGCGGGGCGCCTCGGCGTCCGGCATACGGAGGTCGAGGGCGGCCGCGGAGTAGATCAGCGTGCGGTCGAGGTCGCTCGCGATCAGCAGGGGCGACTGCTCATAGCTGGTCATCACGCGCTCACCGCCTTACCGTCCGCGCCCGTCGCGCCGCGCGTATAGCGGGGGTGGATCAGCCCGACGCACGAGTACGGCAGCCCGTCCACCTCCTCCACCGGCACCCCGCGCTGCTCGGCCAGCAGCCGCACATGGGCCAGGTCCGCTCCGGCGTCGCGCGACGCGAGGATCTTCCACGGGACGCGGCGCAGCAGCACCCGCGTCGTCTCGCCCACGCCCGGCTTGACGAGGTTCACGTCGTGGATCCCGTACTCCTCGCTGATCCGCTCGACGGCCGCCCACCCCTCCCAGGTCGGGCTGCGGTCGGCGGCCGCGAGCTCCTTCACATCGGCGGCGACCTGGTCGGCGACCTCGTCGAAGCGGGCCGCGACGGTGTCGAGGAAGAGCCCGGAGACATCGGCGCCGGACAGTTCGCGGTAGAACTTCCCGCCGTGGAAGTCGTCGGGCCCGACCAGGTCGGCGCGGAGCACGGTGCGCGATATCAGCCCGGAGACGGTCGAGTTGAGGCAGGCGGAGGGGATGAGGAAGTCATCGCGCGTGCCGTACGTCTCGACGCAGCGGCCGGGGTCGGCGAGTACGGCGATCCGCGGATCGAAGCCGGGGTACGGCCGTACGGCCTCGGCCAGTTCGCGGGTGATCGCGCCCTTGCCGGTCCAGCCGTCGATGAACACCACGTCGGCCGGGTCGTGACGGTCCGCCAGCCAGCGCAGCGCCGTGGTGTCGATACCGCGGCCGCGCACGATGGAGATGGCGTAGTGCGGCAGGTCGAGACCGTGTGCATGGCGCGCCCAGCGGCGCATCAGCACGCCGACGGGGGTGCCGGCCCGGGCCAGCGACACCAGGACGGGGCGCGGCGAACGCTCGGCGAGCACGGTCTCGGTGACCGCGCCGACCGCCCGCGCGATACGCGCCGCGGAGGTGGTGAGCGCGGCCCGGAACAGCGCCTGGTACTCCTCGGTGGGCTGGTATTCGACGGGCAGCGACTCGGCGTAGTGCGCGCCGCCGCTCTGGATCGCCTCCTCGCGCTCCTCGGTGGGCGCCTCGAGCGTGACGTCGGAGAAGTCCTGCAGCAGCCAGCCGACCTCGTCGGGGGCGTACGAGGAGAACGCGGGGCCGCGCAGCGGCTCCGGCAGCGGCGGTTGTGACATGGGGGGCGCCTGTCGCTCGGGAGTGTGGGTCTTCGGCGTGTAGGACGGTACGACGGCCAGCAGGAGGCGGTCGGTGTGCGCGGCGAGGTGGGCCAACAGCCCGTCCGTGGCGTGCAGTTCGGGGGTGTCGGCCGACGAGTCGACGACGGCGACGATCGCGTCGAAGCGGCGCGTGGGGTCGCCGCCGGGGGCGACGTTGTAGGCGTAGCGCTCGCCGGGCCCGTCGGCGGGCGCGTCGTGCGCGGGGAAGGCGAGACGGGTACGGATCGCGTAGCCGGGGTCGTCGACGGCCAGCACGGGCGAGCGCGTGGTGGTCGAGTACCGCACCTCGACCCCGCCGGACCCGGTGTCCGGCCCCGTGCCCAGCGCGGTCTCCAGCGCCTCGGCGATCCGCAGCGGCGCGTACATCAGCTCCTCGAAGCCAAGGACGAGCACCCGCCGCGGCTGGCTGCCCAGCGCCTCGGCGATACGGGCTGCCATCCCCGGAAGCGCGGCCTCCAGCCGCTCCCGGTGGGCAGGCGTAAAGCCGTGCCGCCCGCCGTCGGGCAGCCCCTGCGGCCAGCCGAGCTCGACGCGGAGCGGCCCTGTATGCGCGGTGTGGCCGGCACTCCCCGCCCCCGGCGCAGGCTCCGAACCGGACCCGGCCGCAGCCGCAGACCCGGGACCCGAGCCGGGCACACTCGCAGGCACGGACCCCAAGCCTGGCGCAGCCGCTGGCGCGGGCGCGGAGGCAGGCACAGGCGCGGAGGCAGGCACAGGCGC
>NZ_MUNE01000192.1:0-167 GCF_002154605.1 Streptomyces milbemycinicus
CCCCACCACCCCCGCCACGCCTACTATGCCCCGCCAGCGCACGGCAGAGGGCACGCCGCGCTCCAGACGAGTGGGGCCGTGCCCCTGTGCCTGCAACAGTGGCGGTTTCTGCGGAGGTTGCGGACACGCCGGGTGCGGCGGGCGCCGGTAGTGTAGTGAACAAACCC
>NZ_MUNE01000192.1:239-759 GCF_002154605.1 Streptomyces milbemycinicus
CGGTCGCGGACAGGGCCGTTGCGCTGCGATCGGTGTACCGGACCGGAAACTCCTGCGGTGCTTCCATGTGTCTCCGCCGGGTTGTTCTGGGGTCTGGCGTCGTTTCGGGACTTGTGCCAGACCCGGCCAACCGACGAAATGTGGTTCACGAGGTGACGGAATGCGCGGAGCGGGGTCAGCGGGCCGTATGGCCGCCGCGTGCTGTGGTCCACTGAGTGCCTCAGTTGGCCATTGAGTACTTCAGTTGGCCACTCCGGCGCTCAGCTCGCTGCTTCATCTTCGGGCCGGGGAATCGCGGTGATCCTCAAGCAGGTGAAGCCGTGTCGTCCGGTCATGCACGCGGGGCGGGCCAGGAGCTGAGGGGTAGCGGGCCGCGGTCGATGACGGTGCGGATGCAGAAGGTGCTGCGGGCGTCGCGAACGGGACCGATGGCCAGGATCTGGTCTGTGAGCACCTTTTCGAAGGTGCGCAGGTCCGGCACGGCGAGCTCGACGAAGAAGTCGGCGTCGCCGGAGACCAC
>NZ_MUNE01000193.1 GCF_002154605.1 Streptomyces milbemycinicus
GAGGCGCCCTGAGTGGCGGCTCCCGGGGTGGGGGCGCCCGGTTCGGAGGGGGCCGTATACGGGGCGCGCCGGTCCCAGAGCTTGACGCCCTTGTCGAGGTCGATGAGCGCCAGCCGACCGCACTCGTCCTTACCGCCGCCGCGGTAGGCGATGACCACCTTGCCGTCGGTGGGGGATTCGGGGACTGCGCACACCGCGTCGCGGAGCTTGACGGTCCACTTGGGCTCGCCGTGGTCGCCGTAGGCGATGACGCTGTTCTGGACGGACTTGACGACATAACCGTCCATCACCCAGAAGCCGGGGATGTCGGCACCGGTCCTGGGGGCCTGGGGCGCGGGTTTCCGGAACAGCACCCTCGCGTCGCCCGGTCGGCGCGCATGGTCGGGGCCGCTCTCACCGCCGTGCCGACCACTGGTGGTGCCGGTCCCGCCACTGGGCCCGGTCGGGGCCGCGTCCGTATGCCGTCCGGCCCGGCCGGTGTCCCGCGTCCTCGGCCCGGCGTCGGGCCGCCCGCCGTCGTACCCCACCGCGGCCCACACGCCCGCCCCCGTCGCAAGCAGGGCGGCCACGGCCGCGCCGACGACGAGGAACTTACGCCGTCTGTCGCGCTCTCGTCCGCCGCCTGCCGGAGACGACGGCGGCCGGTCGGGGGGCTGGGGCGGCTGCGGCATCGCGCTTACCTCTTACCCGGGTCCACGGACCGGTCGGCCTCCCCCCGCGATCCAGAAGGCCGTTCCTCCCGGAAAGGAGCGATTCGGTCGGGATCCCGCTGTACGAAGGGCATTCGAGCGGGGAATCTTTGTATCACCCGGGGCAGGGGTACACCGATGGTCGTGCGGCCACCTGTTGGCGCCGCCCGGTCCGTACGCGCGCCGGGCCGTGGGTGTATTGACGGGCACAGCGCGCGGAGATGTACAAGGAGAAAGTGTGCGCGCGGCGTACGGGATGTTGCCATGACACGTGCGTCCGGTACCGGACAGGTTTGAGGGCGGGGACGGGCCTGCCCCCACAGCGCCCATGGTGATTAGTCTTGGTGTGCACGATGGAGAACCTGATCTCGGGTTCCCGGCGTCGCAACGGGGAAAGCCGAGCGGTCGGACGACAGTAACGATCGGCAACGATCGGCCTCGCCAAGAATTTCAAAGGTGCTCGACCACACCAGGAGGCATTGTGAGTAGCGATCGGGACGAGATCCGCGCGGGCGGAACCACACCCGGCGATGATCGGTCCGACGCGGAGACCGAGCACACGGGCGAATTCACCATCGATTACACCCCGCCTGCCTGGTACACGCAGAACGCCTCGTCGTCGGCGACGCCGGGCGGTCCGGGTGCCGGGGCCGGCGGGAGCGCGTCGGCGCCGCCTCCGCCT
>NZ_MUNE01000194.1 GCF_002154605.1 Streptomyces milbemycinicus
CGACGCCGAGGCGATCAGCGTGGCGGGCACCCTGCACGGCACCGCGTTCCCGGCGGACGTGGCCCCCACCGTCCGGGCCGTTCCGCGCGGCGGGCCGTCGAGCCCCTTCACCATCCCCGTCACGGCCCTCGGCCCGGCCGATTTCCGCTTCACCGTCCCGTACGAGCGGATCCGCGAAGCCGACGCGCACTCAGCCCAGGCGCCGGTATGGGATCTGACGCTCCGTCTCACTCCCGATGGCGCCGCGGTCGCGGGCGACACCGCTCCGCTCCGGGTCGGCCGGATACTGGGAGACATCGTCGACCGCAACAAGACGGACCTCTACCCGGTCACCGACGGCATCCGCCCCTACCTGACCAAGGCGAACAACCTGGCCGTCACCCTCCCGGCATGACGCTTCAGCAGCAGCCCGCCCCAGGCGCCGGATGTGCGAGCGGCAGCGTCCGCCTGTTGCGGGCCTCGCGGTTGCGGGCGGCGAGTTGGTCGTCGGCGGGGTAGCCGACCTGTTCGAGGGTCAGCCCGTGGGGGCGGACGACGTGGACCGCGGAGTCGCGGACCCCGGCGGCCAGCACCTTGGCGGGCCAGTCCGCCGGGCGGTGGCCGTCGCCGACGAAGAGAAGGGCGCCGACCAGGGAGCGCACCATGTTGTGGCAGAAGGCGTCGGCCCGCACGGTCGCCGTGATGATGCCGTCGGGGCCGCGCTCCCAGCTCAGCCGCTGGAGGGTGCGGATGGTGGTGGCGCCGTCGCGCTTCTTGCAGTACGCCGCGAAGTCGTGCTCCCCGAGCAGCTTCTGCGCGGCCTCGTTCATCGCGTCCACGTCCAGCGGCCAGTCGTGCCACAGCACATGGCCGCGCAGCAGCGGGTCGACGCCGCCGGGGTGGTCGACGACACGGTAGACGTAGCGACGCCAGATGGCGGAGAAGCGGGCGTTGAAGCCGGGCGGGGCCTCGCCGACGGACCAGACGCGTATGTCGTGCGGAAGCCGGCCGGCCAGGCGGCGCAGCAGCTTCTCGTGGTGCTCGGCCCAGATGGGCTCCGGGAGGTCGACATGGGCGACCTGGCCGCGCGCGTGGACGCCGGCGTCGGTGCGGCCCGCGACCGTCAGCTCCACCGGGTCCTGCATGCGCATGACGACCTTCAGGGCGCTCTCCAGCTCGCCCTGCACGGTGCGCACCGTGTCCCGGCCGCGCTGCTTCGCCCAGCCCGAGAAGTCCGTGCCGTCGTACGACAGGTTCAGCCGGACGCGTACGTAGCCGTCTGGCGCCTCGTCCGTCACCCAGAATTCCTCTCCATATGGGACGGGCCCGCCCCCAAGTGCTGGGGGCGGGCCCGTCACCTCAAGCCGTCAGAACGCTCAAGCGTCCGGCTCATCCCCGCGCAAGCGGGGACAGGCTCAGGCGTCCTTGGACTCTTCCGCCGGGGCCTCGGCCTCGGCAGCCTCGGCCGGAGCCTCGGCAGCCTCGTCCTTCTTCAGGCCCTCGAGCGCCTGGTCGCCGGCAGCGTCCTTGGCGGTGCGCTTGGTGGCGGCCTCGGCCTCGCCGACAGCCTGCTGCTGCACGGTCAGCGCCTCGACCAGCTCGATGATCGCCATGGGAGCGTTGTCGCCACGGCGGTTACCGATCTTGGTGATACGGGTGTAGCCACCCGGGCGGTTCTCGTAACGCGGGCCGATCTCCGTGAAGAGAGTGTGCACCACGCTCTTGTCACGGATGGTCTGGAGCACCAGACGGCGGTTGTGAAGGTCGCCCTTCTTCGCCTTGGTGATCAGCTTCTCCGCGACCGGGCGCAGGCGGCGGGCCTTCGCCTCGGTGGTCTTGATGCGGCCGTGCTCGAACAGCGAGGTGGCGAGGTTCGCCAGCATCAGCCGCTCGTGCGCCGCGCTGCCGCCCAGACGGGCACCCTTGGTGGGCCTCGGCATTGTTTCTCCTTTGGTCTGCACCGGCCGTATGAGGTACCGGTGTCAGTTACCGACGGGCGAGTGCCCGCCGGAAGTCTTCAGGCTTCAGCTCAGGGCCCCGAGCGCGAAGCTCGGGGCCCCAGGGCTCAGTACTGCTCGGTCTCGACGAAACCGGCGTCCGCGTCGTCGTCCGCGCCGAACGCGTCCGCGGCCGCGGTCGGGTCGAACCCGGGCGGGCTGTCCTTGAGCGCCAGGCCCATACCGGCCAGCTTGGCCTTGACCTCGTCGATCGACTTGGCGCCGAAGTTGCGGATGTCGAGCAGGTCCGCCTCGGACCGCGCCACGAGCTCACCCACGGAGTGGATGCCCTCGCGCTTGAGGCAGTTGTACGAGCGGACGGTGAGCTCGAGCTCCTCGATCGGCAGCGCCAGATCGGCGGCCAGGGCGGCGTCCGTCGGGGACGGGCCCATGTCGATGCCCTCGGCGTCGATGTTGAGCTCGCGAGCCAGGCCGAACAGCTCGACCAGGGTCTTACCGGCCGAGGCCATGGCGTCACGCGGGCGCATGGCCTGCTTGGTCTCGACGTCGACGATCAGCTTGTCGAAGTCGGTGCGCTGCTCGACACGGGTCGCCTCGACCTTGTAGGTGACCTTGAGCACCGGCGAGTAGATGGAGTCGACCGGGATCCGGCCGATCTCCTGGCCGACCTGCTTGTTCTGGACGGCGGAGACATAGCCGCGACCGCGCTCGACGGTCAGCTCCATCTCCAGCTTGCCCTTGCCGTTCAGCGTGGCCAGGACCAGGTCGGGGTTGTGCACCTCGACACCGGCCGGCGGGGCGATGTCGGCGGCGGTGACCAGGCCGGGGCCCTGCTTGCGCAGGTACATCACGACCGGCTCGTCGTGCTCGGAGGAGACGACCAGCTGCTTGATGTTGAGGATGAGGTCGGTCACGTCCTCCTTGACGCCCGGCACGGTGGTGAACTCGTGCAGGACCCCGTCGATCCGGATGCTGGTGACAGCCGCACCGGGGATCGAGGAGAGGAGCGTACGACGCAGGGAGTTGCCGAGGGTGTAGCCGAAGCCCGGCTCCAGCGGCTCGATCACAAACCGGGAGCGGAATTCGTCGACGACCTCTTCGGTCAACGAAGGACGCTGAGCGATCAGCATGGTGTTTTTCCTTCAGTCGTGGGCGCCCGCTATTTGACGCCCTCTGTACTGACGATGGTACGGGCGGCACGGGCCAAACGGCTCGTACCGCCCGTAACCGGAGCCACCCCGAGAGGTGGCCCAAGCGTCGTGCCTACTTCGAGTAGAGCTCGACGATCAGCTGCTCCTGCACCTGGGTGTCGATCACCTGGCGCTCGGGCAGCGAGTGGACGAGGATCCGCAGCTGCGACGGGATGGCCTCCAGCCACGCCGGCACGGTGCGCTCGCCGGCCTCGGCCTGAGCCACCTGGAAGGGGGTCAGGGTCCGGGACTTCGGGCGGACCTCGATGATGTCGTTCACGGCGACGCGGGCCGACGGGATGTCGGTCTTGCGGCCGTTCACATTGATGTGCCCGTGGCGGACCAGCTGCCGGGCGTGGTCGCGGGACTTGGCGAAGCCGGCCCGGTAGACCACGTTGTCCAGCCGCGACTCGAGGATGCGAAGAAGGTTCTCACCGGTCTTACCGGTCTTCTTGTTCGCCTCCGCGTAGTAACCACGGAACTGCTTCTCAAGGACGCCGTAGATGCGGGTCGCCTTCTGCTTCTCACGGAGCTGCAGCAGGTACTCGCTGTCCTTGGTGCGCCCGCGACCGTGCTCACCCGGGGGGTAAGGACGGATCTCGATCGGGCACTTCGCGCTCTCGCACTTGCTCCCCTTGAGGAAGAGCTTCTGCTTCTCCCGACGGCAACGCTTGCAGTCGGCCCCGGTGTAACGCGCCATTTTCTGGTATCTCTCCTACTTCAGCTGGTCAGACGCGGCGACGCTTGGGCGGGCGGCATCCGTTGTGCGGAGTCGGAGTGACGTCCTGGATCGAACCCACCTCCAGGCCGGTGGCCTGGAGCGAGCGGATCGCGGTCTCACGGCCGGAGCCCGGACCCTTGACGAACACGTCGACCTTGCGCATGCCGTGCTCCTGCGCCCGGCGGGCGGCCGACTCGGCGGCCATCTGCGCGGCGAACGGAGTCGACTTGCGCGAGCCCTTGAAGCCGACATGGCCGGCCGAGGCCCAAGAGATCACGTTCCCGGTCGGGTCGGTGATCGAGACGATGGTGTTGTTGAACGTGCTCTTGATGTGAGCGTGCCCGTGGGCGACGTTCTTCTTCTCCTTGCGGCGCACCTTCTTGGCGCCGGCCGTACGGCTCTTCGGAGGCATTCGGTGTATCTCCCGTGGAGGTGGTCGGTCCTACAGCCGGACCGCTTGAACAGCGTCCGGTGCGGACTACTTCTTGCCCGGCTTCTTCTTACCGGCGATGGCGCGACGCGGGCCCTTGCGGGTGCGGGCGTTGGTGCTGGTGCGCTGGCCGTGGACCGGCAGGCCCCGGCGGTGACGCAGACCCTGGTAGCAGCCGATCTCGACCTTGCGGCGGATGTCGGCCTGGATCTCGCGACGGAGGTCACCCTCGGTCTTGATGTTGTTGTCCACGTACTCGCGGATCTTGACCAGGTCCTCTTCCGCCAGGTCGCGAACGCGGGTGTCCGGGTTCACGCCGGTGGTGGCGAGGGTCTGCTGGGCAAGGGTGCGGCCGATGCCGAAGACATAGGTGAGGGCGACCTCGACGCGCTTGTCGCGCGGGAGGTCAACGCCTGCGAGGCGTGCCATGAATCTGGCTCCAGATGGTTGTCGGAGGTCTTCCGCAGCACCACTCCCGGCCGCCGCGCGGCGGTGGCCAGGTCCCCGGCCTCCGACCGGGGGTGTCGTCCCCGCGGGCACAGGAACGGATGACTGCGTATGTACGTATGTGTATGCGTCGCGCGAAGATACTGCGAGGTGCAGGTCGTGCGGTCAGGCGTACGTCAGCCCTGGCGCTGCTTGTGGCGCAGGTTGTCGCAGATGACCATGACCCGACCGTGGCGGCGGATCACCTTGCACTTGTCGCAGATCTTCTTGACGCTCGGCTTGACCTTCATGGGTGTGAGGTTCTCCGGGTCGTGAGATCTACTTGTAGCGGTAGACGATCCGTCCGCGCGTCAGGTCGTACGGAGAAAGCTCCACGACGACCCGGTCATCGGGCAGAATGCGGATGTAGTGCATACGCATCTTGCCGCTGATGTGCGCGAGGACCTTGTGACCGTTCTGGAGCTCCACCTTGAACATCGCGTTCGGCAGAGACTCGATCACGGTGCCCTCGATTTCGATGGCGCCTTGCTTCTTGGCCATGTCCTGCTTTCGGGATCGGCTACCTTGATCGGTTCGCGACATGCCGAAAGACACGCGTGAGCCGACGTGTCAGTCTACGTCAGCCCATCGCGAAACACTAATCCGGGGCAGCATGCCCCGAACCGGAGATCATTAAGCCGATCGGGATCTTACGCCAGGGGATCCGGAGCCGTCTGTATCCCATACTCGGCGAGCTTGGCCGCCCCGCCGTCCACGGCGGTCAGCACCAGCGGGCCCTCCTCGGTGAGCGCGACCGAGTGCTCCCAGTGGCTGGACCAGGTGCCGTCGTCCGTCTTGACCGTCCAGTCGTCGGACAGCACATGGGTCTTCGCGGTGCCCAGGCTCACCATGGGCTCGATCGCGATACAGAAGCCGGGCACCAGCCGCGGGCCCTTGCCACGCTTCTTCGAGACATAGTTCAGCAGGTGCGGGTCCATGTGCATCTGGCTGCCGATGCCGTGGCCGCCGTAGTCCTCGATGATCCCGTACTTACCGGAGGCCGGGCGCGGCTGGCGCCGGATGTAGCCCTCGATGGCCTTGGAGACGTCGACCAGGCGGTTGCCCTTGCGGACCGCGGCGATACCGGCCCACATGGACTCCTCGGTCACCCGGCTCAGCTCGTACAGCTCGGGCGCATGGCCGTCGCCCACGAAGGCGGTGAAGGCGGCGTCGCCATGCCAGCCGTCCACGATCGCGCCCGCGTCGATGGAGATGATGTCGCCGTCCTTGAGGACGGTTTCGGCGTCCGGGATGCCGTGCACCACGACATCGTTCACCGAGGTGCAGATGGTCGCGGGGAAGCCCCCGTAGCCCAGGAAGTTCGATTTGGCGCCGTGGTCGGCGATCACCTTGCGGGCGACGTCGTCCAGGTCCTTGGTCGACGCGCCGGGGACGGCCGCCTCGCGGGTGGCCTGGTGGATGGCCGCGACGACCAGCCCCGCCTCACGCATCTTCGCGATCTGCTCGGGGGTCTTTATCTCCACCACTGGGACTGCCTTCCCGCGTTTCCGCCATTGCCGTCGTTCACCTGGCCGACCACCAGGCCGACGCTCTCTGCACAACAGTACGGCCGCGGCGCCCGATGGGCACCGCGGCCGTAAGTAGTCCTTCAGCGACCTCAGGCCGCCTTGGCCGCCAGCACATCCATGGCCCGCTGGGTGACCTCGGAGACCTTGCCGAGCGCCGGAATCGTCACGACCTGGCCCTTGGCCTTGTAGTAGTCGATGATCGGCTCCGTCTCCCGGTGGTAGACCTCCAGCCGCTTGCGGACGGTCTCCTCGCTGTCGTCCTCGCGCTGGTACAGCTCGCCGCCGCACTCGTCGCAGACGCCTTCGGTCTTCGGCGGCGCGCCGGTGACATGGAAGACATGGCTGCTGTCGTTGCGGCAGATGCGCCGCCCGGCGATACGCCGGACGACCTCGTCCTCGGGAACCTCGAGGTCCAGCACCGCGTCCAGCGAGATCTGGTTCTCCCGGAGGAACTCATCCAGCGCCTCGGCCTGCGCCAGATTGCGAGGGAAACCGTCCAGCAGGAAGCCCGGCGCGGCGTCCGGCTGGCGCATCCGGTCTTCGGCCATGCCGATGGTGACCTCGTCCGGCACCAGCTGGCCGGCCCGCATGTAATCCTGCGCCTGCCGGCCGAGGGGCGTGCCCTGGCTGATGTTCGCGCGGAAGAGGTCGCCCGTGGAGATGTGCGGGATCGACAGGTTCTTGGCGAGGTACGCGGCCTGCGTACCCTTGCCAGCCCCAGGAGGCCCGACGAGGACGATTCGCATCAGCGGAGGAACCCTTCGTAATGTCGCTGCTGAAGCTGGCTCTCGATCTGCTTCACGGTCTCCAGGCCGACACCCACGATGATCAGGATGCTGGTCCCGCCGAACGGGAAGTTCTGATTCGCCTTGAGCGTCACCAGCGCCACCGTGGGCACCAGGGCGATCAGTCCCAGATAGAGCGAACCGGGCCACGTAATGCGGTTCAGCACGTAGCTCAGATACTCAGCCGTGGGACGACCTGCCCGGATGCCCGGAATGAACCCACCATACTTCTTCATGTTGTCGGCAACTTCTTCGGGGTTGAAGGAGATGGCCACGTAGAAGAAAGCGAAGAAGACGATGAGCAGGAAGTACGTAGTGATGTAGTAGGGGTGGTCGCCCCTGACGAAATTGGTCTCGATCCATGTGGCCCAGCCCGCTTTGGACCCGCTGAACTGAACGATCAGCGCGGGAATGTAGAGCAGCGAGGACGCGAAGATGACGGGAATCACACCCGCCTGGTTGACCTTCATCGGAATGTAGGTCGAGGTACCGCCGTACGAACGACGGCCGATCATGCGCTTCGCGTACTGGACCGGGATGCGGCGCTGGGCCTGCTCGACGAAGACCACCAGGCCGACCATGACCAGGCCACACAGGACGACCAGGCCGAACTCCAGCCAGCCCCCCATGATCTTGCCCTGCTGCTTGATCGTCCACATGGCGCTCGGGAAGCCGGCCGCGATGGAGACGAACATCAGGATCGACATGCCGTTGCCGATGCCGCGGTCGGTGACCAGCTCACCGAGCCACATGATCAGCGCCGTACCCGCGGTCATCGTGATGACCATCACGACCGTGGTGAAGATCGCGTCGTCCTTGACGATCTGGTTGCCGACATCGCAGGCCTGGAACAGCTGGCCGCTGCGGGCGGTGGCCACCAGACCGGTGCCCTGCAGAATCGCGAGCGCCACGGTCAGATAGCGGGTGTACTGTGTGATCTTCGCCTGACCCGACTGGCCCTCCTTCTTGAGGGCTTCGAGGCGCGGGATCACCACGGTCAGCAGCTGCAGGATGATGCTCGCCGTGATGTACGGCATGATCCCGAGCGCGAAGATGGTGATCTGCAGCAGCGCGCCGCCGCTGAACATGTTGACCAGGCCGAAGAGCCCCTGCTGACCCTTGGCCTGATCGATGCAGGTCTGGACGTTCTGATAATTGATGCCCGGGATCGGGATATGTTGCCCGAGCCGGAACAGCACGATGATGCCCAGCGTGAACAGCAGCTTCTTGCGCAGGTCGGGCGTCTTGAACGCCCGGGCGAACGCGGTGAGCACGGTGCCTCCTGCGCCCCCCGCGTCAGCCGCGAGAGGTGGTGGTCTTGAGAATCGACGAATACTTATCGGTCAAGGCCCGCGCGTGCACGGGCCGCGCGGAAGGTAACAACGCACGCCACCTTACCGGCGACCTGGCCCCCCTTGGAACGACCAACCGGGGATGCCCCGTATGTGGGGCATCCCCGGCCAGGTGTGCCACCGTTCTCAGACGAGCTCGGTGACCGTGCCTCCAGCGGCGGTGATCTTCTCCTTGGCGGAGCCGGAGACGGCGTCGACCGTCACCTGGAGCGCCACGGAGACCTCGCCGGTACCCAGCACCTTGACGAGCTGGTTCTTGCGAACCGCGCCCTTGGCGACCAGGTCGGCCACCGTGACCTCGCCACCCTGCGGGTAGAGCGCGGCCAGCTTGTCCAGGTTGACGACCTGGTACTCGGTGCGGAACGGGTTCTTGAAGCCCTTGAGCTTCGGGAGCCGCATGTGGAGGGGCATCTGCCCACCCTCGAAGCGCTCCGGAACCTGGTAACGGGCCTTGGTGCCCTTGGTGCCACGACCAGCGGTCTTACCCTTGGACGCCTCACCACGACCGACACGGGTCTTGGCGGTCTTGGCACCCGGGGCGGGCCGGAGGTTGTGGACCTTCAGCGGGTTGCTGCTGTCCGCCATGTCAGTCGACCTCCTCGACCGTCACGAGGTGCCGCACGGTCTTGGCCATGCCGCGGAACTCGGGGCGGTCCTCCTTGACAACCGTGTCGCCCAGCTTCTTCAGGCCGAGCGAACGCAGGGTGTCGCGGTGGTTCTGCTTGCTGCCGATGTACGACTTCGTCTGCGTGATCTTCAGGCGGGCCATGCTCACGCACCCACCCCGGCACGCGCCCGCAGCAGAGCGGCGGGGGCGACGTCCTCGAGCGGCAGACCACGACGGGCGGCGATCTCCTCGGGGCGCTGCAGGCCCTGAAGAGCGGTCACCGTGGCGTGCACGATGTTGATCGGGTTCGACGAGCCGAGCGACTTGCTGAGCACGTCGTGAATGCCCGCGCACTCCAGCACGGCGCGCACCGGGCCACCGGCGATCACACCGGTACCGGGCGAAGCCGGCTTGAGCAGCACGACGCCCGCGGCCTTCTCGCCCTGAATCGGGTGCGGGATGGTGCCGGCGATCCGGGGGACCTTGAAGAAGTGCTTCTTGGCCTCCTCCACACCCTTGGCGATGGCGGCCGGCACCTCCTTGGCCTTGCCGTAACCGACACCCACGGTGCCGTCACCGTCGCCCACCACGACCAGCGCGGTGAAGCTGAAGCGACGACCACCCTTCACAACCTTGGCGACGCGGTTGATCGCGACAACGCGCTCGACGTAAGCGGTCTTCTCGGCAGCTCCGCCGCCGTCCCGCCGGTCCTTCCGGTCCCGCCGCTCGCCGCCACCGGCGCCGCCACCGCGGCGCTGGGGTCCAGCCATTGGATTTACCTCTCTCGTTTATGTCCGCTGTGCGTAGGGACCTGGGCTAGAACTTCAGCCCGGCCTCGCGGGCGGCGTCCGCCAGAGCGGCGATACGCCCGGCGTACTGGTTACCACCGCGGTCGAACACGACGGCCTCAACGCCCGCCGCCTTGGCCCGCTCGGCGACCAGGGCGCCGACCTGCTTGGCCTGCGCGCTCTTGTCACCCTCGCCGCCACGGATGGAGGTGTCCAGGGTCGACGCCGAGGCCAGCGTGTGGCCCGCGATGTCGTCGATAACCTGCGCCACCATGTGACGGTTGGAACGCGTCACAACGAGGCGGGGGCGCTCCGGGGTACCGGAGATCCGCTTGCGGACGCGGATGTGACGGCGCTTGACGGCGGCAGCCTTACGGGCGTCGCCCTTGGCGATCTTCACACCGTATGCCATGGCTTACTTACCAGCCTTTCCGACCTTGCGGCGGATGACCTCGCCCGCGTACTTCACGCCCTTGGCCTTGTACGGGTCGGGCTTGCGCAGCTTGCGGATGTTCGCGGCGACCTCGCCGACCTTCTGCTTGTCGATGCCCTCGACGCTCAGCTTGGTCGGGGACTGCACCTTGAAGGTGATGCCCTCGGGCGCCTCGACCACGATCGGGTGGCTGTAGCCCAGGGCGAACTCCAGGTTGGAGCCCTTCGCCTGGACGCGGTAACCGACACCGCTGATCTCGAGCGCCTTGCTGTAGCCCTGGGTCACGCCGGTGATCATGTTCGCCACCAGCGTGCGGGACAGGCCGTGCAGGGCCTTGTTCTGACGCTCGTCGTTCGGGCGGGTGACAACGAGGTTGTTGTCCTCACCCTTGGCGACCTCGATGGGCGCGGCGACGGTGTGCGAGAGAGAACCCTTGGGGCCCTTCACTGCGACCGTACGGCCATCGATGGTGACGTCCACACCAGCGGGAACCTGGATGGGCAGCCGTCCAATTCGCGACATGGCTCTTCCTCCGTTCCCTGGTTACCAGACGTAGGCGAGGACTTCCCCGCCCACACCCTTCTTGCCTGCCTGCTTGTCGGTGAGCAGCCCGTGCGACGTGGAGATGATCGCCACGCCCAGGCCGCCGAGCACCTTCGGCAGGTTGGTGGACTTTGCGTAGACCCGCAGACCCGGCTTCGAAATCCGCTTGATGCCGGCGATCGAGCGCTCGCGGTTGGGGCCGAACTTCAGCTCGAGGACGAGGTTCTTGCCGACCTCGGCGTCCTCGACCTTCCAGCCGGTGATGTAGCCCTCCTGCTGGAGGATCTCCGCGATGTGCGACTTGATCTTGCTGTGCGGCATCACGACGGAGTCGTGGTACGCCGAGTTCGCGTTTCGCAGACGGGTCAGCATGTCTGCGATCGGATCGGTCATGGTCATGATGGCCTTCGGCCTCTCTCGCCGGGGTTTCCTATCTGCGCCATCCCTCTCACCCAACTCAGTGGTGGGCACGGGTGCGGCGCGGGGACCTACGGCGTAGTAAGACGATTCTGGGCAGCGGGTGCCCAACCCCACAAGCCTACGGGATTGTGGGGCGGGCTCCCGCCATCCATTTGCTTACCGAGAGTCCTGGTTCATCCCGCTTAGGGGGATTACCAGGAGCTCTTGGTCACGCCCGGCAGCTCGCCACGGTGAGCCATCTCACGGAGGCACACGCGGCACAGGCCGAACTTGCGGTACACGGAGTGGGGCCGGCCGCAGCGCTGGCAGCGGGTGTACCCGCGCACACCGAACTTCGGCTTGCGGGCGGCCTTTGCGATCAGAGCCTTCTTCGCCACGGTCAGTTCTCCTTGAACGGGAAGCCGAGGAGACGAAGCAGGGCACGGCCTTCCTCGTCGTTGGACGCCGTGGTCACCACGGTGATGTCCATGCCCCGTACCCGGTCGATCTTGTCCTGGTCGATCTCGTGGAACATGACCTGCTCCGTGAGACCGAAGGTGTAGTTGCCCCGGCCGTCGAACTGCTTCGGCGACAGACCACGGAAGTCGCGGATGCGCGGCAGCGCGAGCGACAGCAGGCGGTCCAGGAACTCCCACATGCGGTCACCGCGGAGGGTGACGTGGGCACCGATCGGCTGGCCCTCGCGCAGCTTGAACTGCGCGATGGACTTACGGGCCTTGGTGACGGCCGGCTTCTGGCCGGTGATCGTGGCGAGGTCGCGGATGGCGCCCTCGATCAGCTTGGAGTCGCGGGCGGCGTCGCCCACACCCATGTTGACCACAATCTTGGTGAGACCCGGGATCTGCATGACGTTCTCGTAGGAGAACTGGTCCTTCAGCTTGCCCGTGATCTCTTCGCGGTAGCGCAGCTTGAGGCGCGGTGCAGTGGTGGTGGCAGTCATCAGATGTCCTCACCGGTCCGCTTGGCAACGCGGATCTTGTTGCCCTCGTCGTCGAAGCGGTATCCGACGCGGGTGACGACCTTCTTGCCGTCCTTCTCCACCACGAGCTGAACGTTGCTCACGTGGACCGGAGCCTCGGTCGTCACGATGCCGCCGGTCTTCGAACCACGAGCGGTCTGGCCGGCCTTGGTGTGCTTCTTGACCCGGTTGACACCCTCGACCAGGACGCGGTCCTCGCGGGGGTAGGCCTGGATGACCTTGCCCTGCTTGCCCTTGTCCTTGCCGGTGATGACCTGAACCAGGTCGCCCTTCTTGATCTTCATCGGTTACAGCACCTCCGGCGCGAGCGAGACGATCTTCATGAACTTCTTCTCGCGCAGCTCACGGCCCACCGGGCCGAAAATACGGGTGCCGCGGGGGTCGCCATCGTTCTTGAGGATGACGGCCGCGTTTTCGTCGAAGCGGATGTACGAGCCGTCCGGGCGGCGGCGCTCCTTGACGGTGCGCACGATGACCGCCTTGACGACCTCGCCCTTCTTCACGTTGCCACCGGGGATCGCGTCCTTGACGGTGGCGACGATGACGTCACCGATGCCCGCGTAGCGGCGACCGGAACCACCGAGAACACGGATGCAAAGGATCTCCTTCGCGCCCGTGTTGTCGGCGACGCGCAGTCGCGACTCCTGCTGGATCACGTCTATCTCCTGATCGTCTGCCGGTTCCCGGCGGGCCGTGCGCAAGTGACTTGCGCACGGCCCGCCGAGCCTGGCGGAACTGGCCTGGGGGCTGCTGCCCTCAGGGGATTACTTGGCCTTCTCGAGGATCTCGACGACGCGCCAACGCTTGGTCGCGGACAGCGGCCGGGTCTCCATCAGGAGGACACGGTCGCCGACACCCGCGGCGTTCTGCTCGTCGTGCGCCTTGAGCTTGTTCGTACGGCGGATGACCTTGCCGTACAGGGCGTGCTTGACGCGGTCCTCGACGGCGACGACAACGGTCTTGTCCATCTTGTCGCTGACGACCAGACCCTCACGGGTCTTACGGAAGCCGCGCTTCTCGTCGTTGTTCTCTACAGTCACATTCGTCTCGCTCATCAGGCGCTCTCCACCGTCTCGATGCCGAGCTCGCGCTCCCGCATCAGGGTGTAGATCCGGGCGATGTCCTTGCGGACGGCCTTCAGCCGGCCGTGGTTCTCGAGCTGTCCGGTCGCCGCCTGGAAGCGGAGGTTGAACAGCTCTTCCTTGGCCTCACGGAGCTTGCCAACGAGGTCCTCGTTGTTCAGCTCACGCAGCTCGGACGCCTTGGTACCGGCCGCCATCACGACTCACCTGCCTCGCGCCGCACGATCCGGCACTTCATCGGGAGCTTGTGAGCAGCGCGGGTGAGCGCCTCACGCGCAGTCTTCTCGTTCGGGTAGGACAGCTCGAACATCACCCGACCGGGCTTGACGTTCGCGATCCACCACTCAGGCGAGCCCTTACCGGAACCCATGCGGGTCTCGGCCGGCTTCTTCGTCAGCGGACGGTCCGGGTAGATGTTGATCCAGACCTTGCCGCCACGCTTGATGTGGCGGGTCATCGCGATACGCGCGGCCTCGATCTGACGGTTGGTGACGTACGCCGGGGTGACGGCCTGAATGCCGTACTCGCCGAACGCCAGCTCCGTGCCGCCCTTGGCCATACCCGACCGCTTCGGGTGGTGCTGCTTGCGGTGCTTGACCCTGCGAGGGATCAGCATGTCGGTCAGGCCTCCGTTCCGGTGCTCTCAGCAGCCGGAGCAGCGGTCGCGGCGGCCTCGGCCTTGGGGGCCTCGGCTGCGGCGTTCTGCTGCTGCGGCTTACGGCCGCGGCCACCGCGCTCGCCGCCACGGCCACGCTGCGGGCGGTCGCTGCCGCCACCGCGCGACGGGCGGTTGCCGGCGCGGGCGGCGGCGTTCTCGGCGCGGACCTCGGCGATGTTCTTGACGTCGCCCTTGTAGATCCACACCTTGACGCCGATGCGGCCGAAGGTCGTACGGGCCTCGAAGAAGCCGTAGTCGACGTTCGCGCGGAGCGTGTGCAGGGGCACACGGCCCTCGCGGTAGAACTCCGAGCGGGACATCTCGGCGCCGCCGAGACGGCCACCGCACTGGATCTTGATGCCCTTGGCACCGGCCTTCATCGTGCTCTGCATCGACTTGCGCATCGCACGACGGAAGGAGACGCGGGAGGACAGCTGCTCGGCGACGGCCTGGGCCACCAGCTGAGCGTCCACCTCGGGGTTCTTGACCTCGAGGATGTTCAGCTGCACCTGCTTGCCGGTGAGCTTCTCCAGCTCGCCGCGGATACGGTCGGCCTCCGCGCCGCGGCGGCCGATGACGATGCCCGGCCGGGCGGTGTGGATGTCGACGCGGACGCGGTCACGGGTGCGCTCGATCTCCACCTTGGAGATACCGGCGCGCTCCATGCCCTTCGTCATCATCCGGCGGATGGCGACGTCTTCCTTGACGTAGTCCTTGTACAGCTTGTCGGCGTACCAGCGGGACTTGAAGTCCGTGGTGATGCCGAGCCGGAACCCATGCGGGTTAACCTTCTGGCCCATTACCGGGTTCCTTCCTTGCTGCTGACGACCACGGTGATGTGGCTGGTCCGCTTGCGGATCCGGTAGGCGCGGCCCTGGGCGCGCGGACGGAACCGCTTCAGGGTCGGGCCCTCGTCGACGTACGCCTCGGAGATGACGAGGCTGTCGGCGTCGGTGTGGTCGTAGTTGTGCGCGGCGTTGGCAATGGCGCTGTCCAGCACCTTGCCGACCGGCACGCTCGCGGCCTGCGGAGCGAATCGCAGGACCGCCTGAGCCTCCGTGGCACTCATGCCACGGATGAGGTCCACCACGCGGCGGGCCTTCATGGGCGTGACGCGGATGTACCGCGCCTGGGCCCTGGCTTCCATGGTTGTCCCTTCGGTGTCTGTCTGAGTCATTCGCTTGCTCCGCTGATCAGCGACGACGCGACTTGCGGTCGTCCTTCTCATGGCCGCGGAAGGTGCGGGTCGGCGCGAACTCGCCGAGCTTGTGGCCGACCATCGACTCGGTGACGAACACCGGGACGTGCTTGCGGCCGTCGTGCACCGCGATCGTGTGGCCGAGCATGGCCGGGACGATCATCGAGCGGCGGGACCAGGTCTTGATGACGTTCTTGGTGCCGGCTTCGTTCTGGACATCCACCTTCTTGATCAGGTGGTCGTCGACGAAGGGCCCCTTCTTGAGACTGCGCGGCATCTAAACCCGCTCCTAGCGCTTCTTGTTCGTCTTGCGGCGGCGGACGATGTACTTGTTGCTGGCCTTCTTCGGCGAGCGAGTACGACCTTCCTTCTGGCCCCACGGGGAAACCGGGTGGCGACCACCGGAGGTCTTGCCCTCACCACCACCGTGCGGGTGGTCGACCGGGTTCATCACGACACCACGCACGGTCGGGCGGACGCCCTTCCAGCGCATACGGCCGGCCTTGCCCCAGTTGATGTTCGACTGCTCGGCGTTGCCGACCTCGCCGACGGTGGCGCGGCAGCGGATGTCGACCAGGCGGACCTCACCGGAGGGCATGCGCAGATGCGCGAAGGAGCCCTCCTTGGCCAGCAGCTGCACGGAGGCACCCGCGGAGCGGGCGAACTTCGCGCCGCCGCCGGGCCGCAGCTCGATGGCGTGGATCGTGGTACCGACCGGGATGTTGCGCAGCGCCAGGTTGTTGCCCGGCTTGATGTCGGCCCCAGGGCCGTTCTCGACCCGGTCGCCCTGCGACAGGCCGCGCGGCGCGATGATGTAGCGCTTCTCGCCGTCGGCGTAGTGCAGCAGCGCGATGCGCGCGGTGCGGTTGGGGTCGTACTCGATGTGTGCGACCTTCGCCGGGACGCCGTCCTTGTCATGACGGCGGAAGTCGATCACGCGGAACGCACGCTTGTGACCGCCACCCTGGTGGCGGACCGTGATGCGGCCGGCGTTGTTACGACCACCCTTGCTGTGCAGCGGGCGGACCAGCGACTTCTCCGGCGTGGACCGCGTGATCTCGACGAAGTCGGCGACGCTGGAGCCACGACGGCCCGGGGTCGTCGGCTTGTACTTGCGGATACCCATTTCTCAGTCCTCGGAAGATTCCGGACTTCTGGACGCTCCGGTCTCCGTTAGGAGACCGGGCCGCCGAAGATGTCGATTCGGTCGCCCTCGGCGAGGGTCACGATGGCGCGCTTGGTGTCCTTGCGCTTGCCGAAACCGGTCTTGGTGCGCTTGCGCTTACCCTGCCGGTTGATCGTGTTGACCCCGGTGACCTTGACCGAGAAGACCGCCTCGACGGCCTGCTTGATCTGGGTCTTGTTGGCGCCGGGCGCGACGATGAACGTGTACTTGTTCTCGTCGAGCAGCGCGTAGCTCTTCTCGGACACCACCGGCTTGACGAGAACGTCGCGGGGGTCCGTGAAGGTCTTGCTGGTGACAGCGGTCGCCTCACTCATCAGGCGGCGCTCCCTTCGGTCTTCTCAGCGGCCTTGGGACCAGCCACGAAGGACTCGAAGGCGGCCTTGGTGAAGACCACGTCGTCGGAGACGAGCACGTCGTACGTGTTCAGCTGGCCCGGCTCCAGGATGTGCACCTGGGGCAGGTTACGGGCGGACAGCCACGCGGCCTCGTCGCTCCGCTCGACGACCAGGAGCAGGTTCTTGCGCTCGCTGATCTTGCCGAACAGGGTCTTGGCGGCCTTGGTGGAGACCTCGCCCTCGATCACGCCGGTCACGACGTGGATACGGCTGTGGCGCGCCCGGTCGGAGAGGGCACCGCGCAGTGCGGCGGCCTTCATCTTCTTCGGGGTGCGCTGGCTGTAGTCGCGCGGCACGGGGCCGTGCACGACGCCACCGCCGGCGAACTGCGGCGCGCGGGTCGAGCCCTGACGGGCGCGGCCGGTGCCCTTCTGGCGGTACGGCTTCTTGCCACCGCCGCGGACCTCGCCACGGGTCTTCGTCTTGTGCGTGCCCTGACGGGCAGCGGCCAGCTGGGCGACGACGACCTGGTGGATCAGCGGAACGCTGACCTGCGCGTCGAAGATCTCCGCGGGGAGCTCGACGGTCCCGGCCTTGTCGCCTGCCGGCGAAAGGATGTCAATGGTGCTCATCGGTTACCTCAGGCCCCCTTGGCCGCGGTACGGACCAGGACGAGGCCGCCGTTCGGACCAGGAACCGCTCCCTTGATCAGGAGCAGACCCTTCTCCGCGTCAACGGCGTGGACGGTCAGGTTCTGGGTGGTGACCCGCTCATTGCCCATACGGCCGGCCATGCGCAGGCCCTTGAACACGCGGCCCGGGGTGGCGCAGCCACCGATGGAGCCCGGCGAGCGGTGCTTGCGCTGGGTGCCGTGACCGGCGCCCAGGCCCTTGAAGCCGTGGCGCTTCATGACACCGGCGGTGCCCTTGCCCTTGCTGGTGCCGGTCACATCGACCTTCACACCGGACTCGAACACCTCGGCCGTGACCTCCTGGCCGAGCGCGTACTCGGACGCGTCGGCGGTGCGCAGCTCCACCAGGTGGCGGCGCGGGGTCACATCGGCCTTGGCGAAGTGGCCCTTGAGGGGCTTGTTCACCTTGCGCGGGTCGATCTCGCCGAAGGCGATCTGGACGGCGTCGTAGCCGTCCGAGTCAGCGGTACGGACCTGGGTCACGACACAGGGGCCGGCCTTGACGACGGTGACCGGGACGATGCGGTTGTTCTCGTCCCACACCTGCGTCATGCCGAGCTTCTCACCCAGGACGCCCTTGATCTGCTTAGCCATCTCGCGCGTCACCTCAGAGCTTGATCTCGATGTCGACGCCGGCCGGCAGGTCGAGACGCATGAGCGAGTCGACGGTCTTCGGCGTGGGGTCGAGGATGTCGATGAGGCGCTTGTGCGTACGCATCTCGAAGTGCTCGCGCGAGTCCTTGTACTTGTGCGGCGACTTGATGACGCAGTACACGTTCTTCTCTGTGGGCAGCGGCACCGGGCCCGCGACCGACGCACCAGTGCGGGTCACCGTCTCGACGATCTTCTTCGCCGAGGAGTCGATGACCTCGTGGTCGTAGGCCTTGAGCCGGATGCGGATCTTCTGTCCCGCCATGGCTGCTTCGTAGTCCTGTCTCTCGTAACGCTCCGGAACCCGGTCGGCTCCCGCCCTCTCCCCGCCCCACCTC
>NZ_MUNE01000195.1 GCF_002154605.1 Streptomyces milbemycinicus
GCGAGGAAGCGGTCGGGGGTGGGGAGGGTGTCCTGGCGGGCGACGGTGCGCAGCGGCAGGACGAAGGGGACACGGCCGATCAGCTGCTCCATGCCGCGCGGCGGTTCTTGGCGGGCGGCGCAGACGGCGAGCCACTGGACGAGGGTGGTCTTGCCGGACCCGGCGACGCCGCGCAGCAGGACCCGGCTGTGGCCGGACAGGGCCTGGTCGGCGGGGACGGGAGCCTCGGCGGCGGCGGAGACGTACTCCTCGATCGTGGCGACGCGGGCGCGCGGCGCGATCGCCTCCAGGCTCAGATACGCGGCGTCGAGGGGCCAGCTGGCCTCTGCGTGGCTGAGGTCGATGCCGACGATGGTCAGCGTCCCGTGCTTCTTCTGTACGAAGTCGGCGTAGCCCTTCTCGAAGCCCGCGTCCTCGGCCGACTGGGAGGGGATCCGCTCGATCAGGATGTCGATCTTGGTGATGAGATCGGTGAGCTGTCCGCTCTGTTCGAGCAGGGTGCGGTGGACAAAGGTCGAGCGCTGGGTGAAGAAGTGCAGGATGTGCAGGCAGGCGGTGTGCAGGAGGAGGTTGTAGAGGCGGGAGGCGGCCAGGGAGAGCTGGTCGTCGGGGCGGCCGGCGGCCTGCCGGAGGTCCTTGGCCAGCCGCTCCGGGCCCAAGTGGACGGCCTGGACGTCATCCATGGCCAGATCGCCCAGCGCGTGGAGGGTACGGGCCAGGGCGTCGGCGAGCACCTCGTCCTCGTCCGCGGGGATCGGCCGCTCGCCCTGTCCTGCGGACTGCACCGCGCGCTCGACCAGTTGGGCGGCTATCTTGTGGAGGTTCTTCTCCGTCAGGGTGCGCTTCTCGCCCTTGAACGAGACCAGCCCGGAGACGCGGACCGGCCTGTCGGCCAGACCGGCGCCCGGCGGCTCCTGCACGAAGAGCTTCTTGATCAGCGGCGTGACGACGGCCGAGGTGAGGCGAGCGCCGATGGTTGCGGGATCCACGTTCCCATCCCCCCGATGGTTTGGTGCGGACAGCGTACAGGACCGTATGGTCTTTGGTCCCGAAACGGACATCGAATGCCCGGGAACGATGATCGGTGATCTTATGGCGCGGTGATATCGCACACAGGCCGCCGAGGCTCTACTACGGAAATTAGTGAATGCCTTCGACTGTGGGGCGCGCGTACGGTCGGAAGTGTGGGATGAGTTTCCGTGGGCGGCCGCTCAATCGCTCATTGTGCCAGGTCAGGCCCGTGATCGTAGATCGGTGATCCGGATTCTGGGGTGCGTGATCGCGAATATTGGGTCGCGATCGAAACCGTGGATGAATTGCGGCTGCGACCGCTTTTCGTACGGCACGGATTAGTAGTGATGCGGGTTGGCCTCATGGCCGGGGCGGGTTACGAAAGAACGTCCGTTCCGGTCCCCGGCCGGGACTCACTCATGTTTCCGGAGGTAGTCCCCCTATGTCCCCGCACGCCAAATCCCGGCACCTCGAATCCCGGCACCTCAAATCCCGGCACCTCAAATCCCGAAACTTGAGCAAGTCCGTTCTGCGTACCCGCGCCGCCGTGCTGGCCGCGGGCGTGGGGGCCTCGCTGGCGCTGGGGGCGGGCGGCGCGTTCGCCGCGGACGCGGCGCAGGGCAGCGGTGTGCTGTCGGTGGCTCCGGCCAGTGACCTGAGCAAGTCGGTGCAGGCGCAGGCGGACGCCCTCCAGAAGGCGATCGACGCCGAGAAGGCGGCCGCGCAGAAGGCGGCGGCCGAGAAGGCCGCCAAGGAGGCCGCGGCGAAGAAGAAGGCCGCGGAGCAGGCCGCCGCGAAGAAGGCCGCGGAGAAGAAGGCGGCGGCGGAGGCCGCGGCGAAGGCGCGGCAGGCCGCCGAGGCCCGCCAGAAGGCTGCCGAGGCCGCCAAGAAGGCCGCCGAGGCCAAGGCCGCCTCCTGGGTGACGCCGGTCGCCTCGTACCAGATCGGTGCTTCCTTCGGGCTCGCGGGCAACCTGTGGGCGCACAACCACAGCGGGCAGGACTTCGTCGTGCCGTCCGGCACCTCGGTGCGCGCCGTCCACGGTGGCGTGGTGGTCAAGGCCGGCGGCAACGGCGCCGGTGACGGCCCGGCGTACGGCAACGCCATCGTCATCAAGCACGCCGACAACACGTACTCGCAGTACGCGCACCTGTCGCTGGTGAAGGTGTCGGTGGGCCAGACCGTGGCGACCGGCCAGGAGATAGGCCTCTCCGGGAACACCGGCAACACGACCGGCCCGCACCTGCACTTCGAGATCCGTACGACGCCGAACTACGGCTCGGCCGTCGAGCCGCTGGCCTTCCTGCGCTCGCACGGCGTCAAGGTCTGACGCACTGACCTGATGCGCTCTGACGGGGCCCGACACGGGGCGGGCCCCGTCAAACGCATGGCCCTGCTGTGGCCTTCTCTTGCTACGGCCTTCTCCTGCTCTGGCCTTCCCTTGATGTGGCCTTCTCCTGCTGCGGCCTTCCCTTGATGTGGCCTTCTCCTGCTGCGGCCTTCCCTGATGCGGCCCCGGGGGTCGGTCAGGCCGCGTCCGGGGTGTCGGGCCTCTCCTGCGGGTGTGCCTGCGCCAGCAGATCGAGGGCGACTTCGAGGGCGGCCTTCTGCTTTTCCTCGGGGCCGGCGTCGAGGTGCTGCATGGCGAACATGGACGTATGCATGACGAAGAGCGCGCTGAGGCTGCGGACCTGGTCGGTCAGCGGCGCGTTGGGGTCCCTCAGCAGGTCGCCCACGGCGATCATCCGGTCCTTGAGGGTTTCACCGGGCCGTAGATGGCTCATCGCGGCCTGGTTCTGCTGCATGAACCGGAACAGCGGGAGGGCGCTTTCGAGGGCCACGCTGTAGCGGCGCATCAACTCCTGCTTGGTCTCCAGGGTGCGGGGCTGCTGCTGGCCCCAGGCGAGCAGTTCGTCCAGCGGCCGGGCCAGGTCCTGGAACAGGCTGATGAGGATGTCTTCCTTGGTCTTGAAGTGGTAGTACAGCGCGGCCTTGGTGACCTCGAGCCGCTCGGCGATCTCGCGTAGCGAGGTCTTCTCGTAGCCCTGCTCGGCGAAGAGCTCCAAGGCCACGTCCTGGATGCGCTGCCGGGTGTCGCCCCGGCGCGCCTGCGGTGTGTTGCCCATCGTGCTCTCCTGTGGTCGTGGGGCCTGGCTCGGCCGAACAAAACTTACTTGACGCCCGGCTAGTAGACGCCGTACCTTCTCCACTGTACTCAACTAGCCGGGCGGCAAGTAAGTAGCCGGTCGCAGCAATTGGCCGCACCCCAGGGGGGAAGTGGAGAGCATGTCCCAGAAACAGTCCGGAGGCGGAGCGCCATCCGCGTCACCGCAGCCCAGTGCGGAGGCCCCGCAATCCGGCGGGGAGGCCGCGTCCGGCCGTAAGCCCCGCTCCACGGGTGTGGTGATCTTCGCGCTGATGATCGCCATGCTGCTCGCGATGCTCGACAACATGATCGTCGGCACCGCGATGCCGACCATCGTCGGCGATCTCGGCGGGCTCGAACACCTCTCCTGGGTGGTCACCGCGTACACCCTGGCGACCGCCGCCTCCACGCCCATCTGGGGAAAGCTCGGCGACATGTATGGACGTAAGGGCATGTTCCTTACGTCCATCGTGGTCTTCCTGGCCGGTTCGGCCCTGTCCGGCGCGGCCCAGGACATGGGGCAGCTGATCGGCTTCCGGGCCCTTCAGGGCCTGGGCGCGGGCGGTCTGATGGTCGGTGTGATGGCGATCATCGGCGACCTGGTCCCGCCCCGGGAGCGTGGCCGGTACCAGGGCATGATGGCCGGTGTCATGGCCGTGGCCATGATCGGCGGACCGCTGGTCGGCGGCACCCTCACCGACCACCTCGGATGGCGCTGGATCTTCTACATCAACGTCCCCCTCGGCGTGATCGCCCTGGCCGCGATCACCGCGGTGCTGCACCTGCCGAAGAAGCGCGCGCAGGCACGGATCGACTACATCGGCGCGGGGCTGCTCACCATAGGCATCACCTCGCTCGTGCTGATCACGACCTGGGGCGGGAACGAGTACGCGTGGGGCTCGTTCCAGATCATCGGTCTCGGCGTGCTGGGGGTCGCCGCGCTCATCGCCTTCGTGGCCGTCGAGCGGCGGGTCGCCGAGCCCGTGCTGCCGCTGCACATATTCCGTAACGGCAACTTCTCGCTCATCACGGTGATCGGCTTCCTCACCGGCTTTGTGATGTTCGGGTCGATGACCTTCCTGCCGCTCTTCCAGCAGACCGTCCAGGGCGCCACGGCCACCAACTCCGGCCTGCTGCTGCTCCCGATGCTGCTGGGCATGCTGGCCGTCTCGCTGATCGCGGGCCGGGTCACCACTCAGACCGGCAAGTACCGGATCTTCCCGATCCTCGGCGGCGGCCTGATGGTGGTGGGCATGTTCCTGCTGGCCCTCATGGACACCGGCACCACCCGCCTGACCTCGGGCATCTACATGGCGGTGCTCGGCGCCGGCATGGGCTTCCTGATGCAGACCTCCATGCTCATCGCGCAGAACAGCGTCGAGATGAAGGACATGGGCGTCGGCTCCTCCTCCGCCACCCTCTTCCGCACCCTCGGCGGCTCCTTCGGTGTCGCCATCCTCGGCGCGCTCTTCACCAACCAGGTGAAGGACACGATGATCGACCGGGTCGGAGAGAAGGGCGCGGCGGTCACCTCCGGCGGCGCCAACCTCGACCCGGAGATGCTCCCGAAGCTGCCCCCGGACATCAGGGACGCGTACACCCACGCGGTCGCGAACGGAGCACACCAGGTCTTCCTGTGGGGCGCGGTGATCGCGGTCGTCGGCTTCCTCGCGGCCTGGTTCATCAAGGAGGTCCCGCTGCGCGGGGCCGGGCCCCAGCCCAAGGGCGAGGAGCAGGCCCCGGCCGACCAGATGCCGGTGGTCGAGACGGTCTGATCCGGCGGGATGGACAAGCGTGAGGCGCGGGTGGTGCGGCTGCACCGCCCGCGCCTCACGCGTTTCAGGTGTCTCACGCGTTTCAGGTGTCTCACGCGTTTCAGGTGTCTCACGCGTTTCAGGTGTCTCGTGCGTTTCACGTGGCTCGTGCGTGACACGCGCCTCACGCGTTACGTCAGTCCAGCACCTCGATGACCGGGAAGCTGCCCGTATTGGTGGGCGCGGACTCAGGCAGCCACAGCACCGCGACCGCGCCCTCCCGCCCCTCAGCCGTCGGCTCGGCGTTGCGGAACGTCAGCCGGGCGCCCAGGACGCGCGCCTGGCCCACCGCGATGGTCAGGCCCAGGCCGTGCCCGGTACCGGCCCGGTCCTTGCTGCCGGTGCGGAAGCGGCTCGGCCCGTCCTTCAGCAGCGCCTCGGGGAAGCCGGGCCCGTGGTCGCGGACGCGCAGCACCCGCCCCTCCACCGTGACCTCGAACGGGGGCTTGCCGTGCCGGGCGGCGTTGGCCAGGAGGTTGCCGAGTATCCGCTCCAAGCGGCGCGGGTCGGTGGAGACATGGGCATCGCGCAACACGGAGACCCGGGCGTCGGGGGCCGCGACCCGGACCCGGCGGGTGACGAACTCGGCGAGGGCGATCTCCTGCAGCTCGGCGCGCTCCGCGAAGCCGTCCAGCCGGGCGACCTCCAGGACGTCCTCGACGAGCTGGCGCATCGCCTGCGCCCGGTCCCGTACGAGCTCGGTCGGGCGCCCCGGCGGCAGCAGTTCGGCGGCGGTGAGCAGGCCGGTGACGGGGGTACGCAGCTCATGCGCTATGTCGGCCGTCACCCGCCGCTCGGCCTCCAGCCGCTGCTGCAGCGCCTCGGCCATGCCGTCGACCGCGCGCGCCAGGTCGTCGGTCTCGTCCCGCACCCGGCCGCCGATCGCCTCCCGCACCCGGACCTCGGAGTCGCCCTCGGCGAGCTTGCGGGCCGCGGTGGCGGCCTTGCGCAGCCGCCGGGAGAGCTGGTCGCCGATGAGCACACCCAGCGCGATACCGCCCATCACCACCGACACCGAGCCGAGGACGAGGACCCGGTCGAGGTCGTCCAGCACCCGGGCACGGTCCTTGAACTGGGTGTGTACGGACAGCACCCGGCCGTCCCGCAGCGGCACCGACGCCCACACCTCGGGGGTGCCGGTGCCCATATCCCCCAGGTAGGTGGCGCGCAGCCCGCGCGCCGCCTCCTTCTTCAGCTGCTCGGGAAGCCGCTTGTCGTCGAGTTTCGCGCCGAACCCGAGAATCCTGTACTTCTCGTACATCCGCTGCGCGGCCTGCACCTGGTCGTTCACCGCCGCGCGGCTGTTGTCCAGCATCGAGACACGGGCCGCGTTGTGCACGACCAGGCTCAGCGCGATGGCGACCAGCGCGCTCACGGCCGCGATCGCCAGACTGACCTTCCAACGCAGCCCCGAGCGCAGGGCGAGCCTCACCATCCCCGGCTCAGCCCCTGAGCTTGTAACCGAAACCGCGGACCGTCTCGATCCGGTCCTGGCCTATCTTTCCGCGCAGCCGCTGCACATGGACGTCCACGACCCGGGTGTCACCGCCCCAGCCGTAGTCCCACACCCGTTCCAGCAGCCGATCGCGGGAGAGCACGGTGCCCGGCACGGCGGAGAACTCCAGCAGCAGCCGCATCTCCGTCGGCGTCAGCGCCACCTGCTGACCGGCCCGGCGGACCTCCATCCCCTCCGGGTCCACCTCCAGATCGCCGAAGCGCAGCACTCCGCCCTCGGGCTCGTCGGGTTCCGCCTCCGCGCCCCGGCCCGGTCCGCTGGCGTGCCCGAAGCGGCGCAGTACGGCGCGGATCCGGGCGACCAGGACCGCGCCGTCGAAGGGCTTGGTCACATAGTCGTCGGCCCCGGCCTCCAGGCCGAGCACCACGTCGATCGAGTCGGCGCGCGCCGACAGCATGATCACGGGCACGGTGGACTCATCGCGGATCCGGCGGCACAGGCTCACCCCGTCCAGCCCCGGGACCATCACATCGAGCAGCGCGATATCGGGCCGGTCGGCCCGGAACCGCTCCAGCCCGGTCAGCCCGTCCGGGGCGGCGGTGACGACGAAGCCGTCGCGCTCCAGGGCGAGCTGGGTGGCCTCGCGGATGACGTCGTCGTCCTCGACGAAGAGCACATGGGTTTCGGCCACGGCCTTATCTTCAGCCTTCCGTTCCGTCGTCGGGCGCGGGCGATTCGTCCTCGCTGACGTTCCTGGTCTTGCGGTCGGTCACGAGGAACTCCCGGCGCTTCTCGGCCCACCGGTACGTCGTCACGTCCTCGCTCGAGGGGCAGCAGACCGAGTCGTTGGAGGCGTAGACCAACTTTGTGACGCGGAGGTTGCCCTTGGTGGTGTCGGCGTAGACGGGCGGGCGCTCGTCCGCGAAAACGTTCTCATACGTCCCGCCCACCTTGCGGTACACATACGAGCCGAGGCCGAAACCCTCGGTGCAGGTCATCACATTGACCACGAGATCGGACGCGGTGGAGCCGGTCAGCCGGTCGTAGGCCACGTCGATCGGGTAGCCCTGTGACTTCGCGCTGCCCTTCTTCGCCTCCTGCGGAGCGTCCTTCGTGGCGTCCTGCGGAGCGCCCTGCGTGGCGTCGTTCTGGGTGTCCTTCGTGGAGCTCTTCGAGCAGGGCTTGAGGTTTGTCTTCAGGTGCTCGCTGACCTTCGGGTCCTTCTTGAGCAGCGCGACGGCGTCGACCTTCTGCTTGGCCGACGTCGACGTGGGGGAGGTGCCGTGCACATACGACCCCGGGGAGTCGGCCTGCTCCGGGGCCCATGAGGTACGCGCCGGCCCTTCCTTGCGCAGTCCCTGGCTTCCGGTGCCGCATCCGGCCAGCACCAGCCCGCCGACCGCCGCGAACCCGACAACCGCGCCCCCTGTGATCAGGGCGGCCCGGCGCGGGCCGATCCGATGAGAAGCGGTGCGGTGAAGAACGAGCCGGTGCGGATCAACACCCTTCGGGGCGTGCTGGTGTGGGGCGTCCTCGTGGAGGGCGTCCTTGTCCGCGGCGCCCTTGTCCGCGGCGTCTTTGTCCGCGGTGTGCTTGTGGGGAGAGGCCCTGGTCAGGCCGCGCACCGGTCCTGCCCCCGCTCGTGGCCTCGGCGCCGGCCCTGCGGGGTCTGGCGGATCTGGCGGACCTCCTGGGCACCGTCCTGGCCCTGCTGGGCCGGTCGGCCCTGCCGGCCGTCCCCGCGGCCGAGCGCACTGGCGTCCAGCTCGCGGCTCTCCAACTCCTGCCGCAGCCGGGCCAGCGCCCTGTGCAGCGTGCTCTTGACCGTACCGGTCGACATCCCGAGCGCCTCCGCGGTCTCCTCCGTGGTCATCTGCTCCCAGTGTCGCAGCACCACGACGCTGCGCTGCTTGGGAGCCAGAACTCCGAGGATGTCCATCAGCAGCGCGCGGTCGGCGTGCTGCTCGGTGCTGTCCTCGACGCGCGCGTCCGGCAGCTGCTCGGTCGGCACCTCGTCCAGCTTGCGGGCCCGCCACCACTCGGTACGGGTGTTGATCATGACGCGGCGGAGGTACGCGTCGGCCAGGGACTTGTCGGCTATCCCGTCCCAGCGGCCGTACGTACGCACCAGGGCGGTCTGGAGGAGGTCCTGCGCCTCGATCGGGTCGGGGACGAGGCGACGGGCGCTACGCAGCAGCGCGTCCTGCCGGTTGCGTACGTACTCTTCAAAATCCAGAACCTTGCCGCTGCCGGACATCGCCAGCCCCCATCCCGCTGTATTCCCCACCTGTGTGCCCGGCGGTCGCCGAGCACGAAGAGGACGCTACGGAGTGGCTGTTGCGGCGCCATGTGCATCTGACCTGCGGTGAATGCACAGCTACCCATAGGTTGTGTAACAGCCGGGGCCGGTCGGACGGAGTGTCAGAGTCGGGTCGTGGCCGTGTCACAGCCTTGTCACAGAAACGGTTTTGGCGGGCGGTCCCGGCGGTCCGGGCGGTCCCGGTGGGGGAGGAGAGCTGCGGTCGGGTCAGGTCAGCGGCAGCCGGTAGAGCCCGCCGTCGAGCGGTTCCACGAGGCCGTCGGCGATCAGCCCGTCCAGCGCCCGGGCCCGCTGCACCGGTTCGTCCCAGACCTTGTCGAGCGCCGCCTGCGGCACCGGCGTGACCGCCTCCCGCAACACCGCGAGCAGCTTGCCGCGCACCTGACGGTCCGTACCGGCGTAGGTCTGGCCGCGGCGCGGCGGCCCGTCGTGCGCCGGGGAACCGGCCGCCCGCCAGGCGCACTGCGCGGTGATGGGGCAGCGCACGCAGTCCGGCGTGCGCGCCGTGCACACCAATGCGCCCAGCTCCATCGTCGCCGCGGCCCAACGGGCGGCCGTCGGATCGTCGTCGGGGAGCAGCGCGCGGGCCAGCTTGCGCTCGGCGGCGGTCGTGGCGTCCGGCGGGAACTCCCGGCCGCCGACGGCGCGTGCGAAGACCCGGCGGACGTTGGTGTCCATGACCGCGTGCCGCTGCCCGTACGCGAACGAGGCCACGGCCGCCGCCGTGTACTCGCCCACACCGGGCAGCGCCAGCAGCTCCGCGTGTTCCGTGGGAACCTGACCGCCGTGCCGCTCCCGTATGGCGACCGCCGCGCCGTGCAGGCGCAGCGCGCGCCTCGGATAGCCGAGCCGCCCCCAGGCGCGGACGGCCTCGCCGGGGGGTTCCGCGGCCAGGTGCGCGGGGCTCGGCCAGCGGGCGAGCCACTGCTCGTACACCGGCAGCACCCGGTTCACCGGGGTCTGCTGAAGCATGAACTCGCTGACCATCACGCCCCACGGGCCCGCTTCGGGGCGGCGCCAGGGCAGGTCGCGGGCGTGGGCGTCGAACCAGTCGATGACGGGGCTGTGGAGCGCGGTCCCGTTGGGGCGGCTGGCGGAGGGCGCGGAGTCGGCGGGGATGGCAGTCATGTCACGAACGATCCTGGCACGTCGCCCGCCCGCCCCGGAAACGCCGGGCCCTGTTCGGGGCGTGTCTGGAGCCGGGCGGGTGGGCCTGACTTTCGTCGGTGGGCCTGACTTTCGTCAGGGGCGGTGGCGCACTCCCGCTTGTAGCGTCTGCGACGGCAGTGATTGATAAGGAATGGCGGGTGCGGATGGGGAACGAGCCGACGATCAGGGTGCTGCTCGCGGACGACGAGGCGATGATCCGCGCCGGGGTACGGGCCGTCCTGGCCGCCGGCCCCGGTATCGAGATCGTCGCCGAGGCGGGCGACGGCCGGGAGGCGGTGGAGGCGGCGCGTGCCCATCGGCCGGATGTCGCGCTGCTGGACATCAGGATGCCCCGGCTGGACGGGCTGTCCGCATGCGAGGAGATCCGCCGCACACTGCCGGACACCGCGGTCGCCATGCTCACCACCTTCTCCGAGGACGCGTACATCGCCCGGGCGCTGGGCGGGGGCGCGACCGGCTTCCTGCTGAAGGCAGGAGACCCGCATGAACTCATCGCGGGGGTACGGGCGGTGGCGGGCGGCGCGGCGTTTCTGTCGCCCAAGGTCGCCCGCCATGTGATCACCGAACTCGGTGGTGAGCGCCTGACCCGGGGCGCCGCGGCCCGCGCCCGTACGGACGTCCTGACCGCCCGGGAACGCGAGGTGCTGGCGCTGGTCGGCGCGGGCCTGTCGAACGCGGAGATCGCACGGCGGCTGCACCTGGTCGAGGGCACGGTGAAGGGGTACGTCAGCGCGGTCCTGGACCGCCTGGAGGTCGGCAACCGCGTCCAGGCGGCCATCGTGGCGTACGAGGCGGGGCTGGTCGCCGACGCGGGGTAGGGCGGCGGTCGGTGGGACGGGGCCGTAGGAGGGTTCGTAGAGCGGGTCTGCAGAGCGGGTCTGCGGAATGGGGCCGTAGAGCGGGTCTGCAGAGTGGGGCCGTAGAGCGGGTCCCGGCCGGGATCCGGGCGGGATTCGGTCGGATAATGAGAAAACCAGGTCGGAGACCGGTGGTTATTGGCGGGCGCCGCTTCGGATCTCTCGTAGAGTTTCCGCGTGGGATCTCTGCGCAATCCGATCGGGCCGCTTCCCTCCTCCATTTACTGGCGGCGGAGGGCTGTTGCGCTGGCCCTTTTCATTGTCATCCTCCTGCTCGTCATCTGGGCCTTCGGGTGGGGCGGTGCCGGCGGCGACGGCGGGAGAGACGAGGGCAAGGGGTCGGGCGGCGGTGGCGCCGCGAGCACCATCACCCCGGGGCCCACCTCCTCCACGCCCGTCAACAGCCAACGGCCGGGCGGCCGCGACGAGTCGGATGACGGCGGGACCGGCACCGGCGACAGCGACGGCGGCGGCAGCGGTGACGGCGGTGACGGCGGCACCGGTGGCGGCAGCGACACGGGCGACGCCGGAGGCGTCGGCGGCGCGGGCGGCGGCGGTGGCGGAACCGGCGGCGGCCTCGGCATCGGGGACGGGCGGAGCATCCCGGCCGGGTCCAGCCTGCCCGCCTGCACCCGGAGCGCGGTGGAGCTGACGGTGCGCAGCGTCAAGGACTCGCGGGTGAAGAACACTTACGAGCCAGGCGAGGAACCGACGTTCGAGCTCACCGTGAAGAACTCCTCGGGCACCGCCTGCAAGGTCGACTTCGGCCGGGCCTCGGCGACGCTGACCATCACGGACTCCGAGAACGACCATGTGTGGGCGTCCGACGACTGCCCCGAGGGCAGCAAGTCCGTGCTGGTCGAGGTGGCGGGCAACGGCCAGACCAAGCGCACCGTCCACTGGGACCGCAAGCGCAGCGTCGAGAACTGCGCGACGCCGGCCGGCAGCGTTTCGGCCAAGGCCGGTACGTACCTGGTCGAGGCGAAGGTGGAGGGTCTGGGCACCGCGCGGGTGTCGTTCGTACTGGACGAGGACTGAGGACTGAGGACTGAGGACTGAGTACTCAGGGCTAGGGGGCTAGGGGCTGGGGCCAACCAACCAGCCGGGCAGGCACGGGACATACCGTGCCTGCCGGACCGGACGTACTGACGGCTTCAGCCGGACCTACCGCCCGCTCCCGCTAGACGTACCGCTCCAGGATCGAGGACTCCGCCAGCCGCGACAGCCCCTCGCGCACCGACCGGGCCCGCGCCTCGCCCACGCCGTCCACCATCTGCAGGTCGTCCACGCTCGCCGCGAGCAGCTTCTGCAGCCCGCCGAAGTGCTCCACCAGCCGCTCGATGATGGCGCCCGGGAGCCGCGGCACCTTCGCCAGCAGGCGGAAGCCGCGCGGCGAGACCGCGGAGTCGAGGGTTTCGGGCGAGCCGCTGTAACCCAGGGCGCGGGCCACATTGGCCAGTTCGAGCAGTTCGGGGTGGGTCAGCCGGTCCAGTTCCGCCAGCGCCTCGGGGACCGTACGGGTGCGCTTGGCGGTGGGCTCGGGGACGTAGTCCCGCACCACCAACTCGCGCTCCGGCTCGACGCCCGCGATCAACTCGTCGAGCTGGAGCGACAGCAGACGGCCGTCGGTGCCCAGCTCCACCACGTACTCGGCGATCTCGGTGGCGATACGCCGGACCATCTCCAGCCGCTGTGCGACCGCCGTCACATCCCGGACCGTGACCAGGTCCTCGATCTCCAGGGCGGAGAGCGTGCCCGCGACCTCGTCGAGGCGGAGCTTGTAGCGCTCCAGCGTGGCCAGGGCCTGGTTGGCCCGGGAGAGGATCGCGGCCGAGTCCTCCAGGACACGGCGCTGCCCGTCCACGTACAGGGCGATGAGCCGCATCGACTGGCTGACGGACACCACCGGGAAGCCGGTCTGGATGGAGACACGCTGCGCGGTGCGGTGGCGGGTGCCGGTCTCCTCGGTGGGGATCGCGGCGTCCGGGACGAGCTGCACGCCCGCCCGCACGATCTTGGTGATGTCCTTGTCGAGGATCAGCGCGCCGTCCAGCTTGCACAGCTCGCGCAGCCGGGTCGCGGTGAACTCGACGTCCAGGACGAAGCCGCCGGTGCACAGCGACTCGACGGTCTTGTCCGTGCCGAGCACGATCAGCCCGCCGGTATTGCCCCGCAGAACGCGCTCGAGGCCGTCGCGCAGCGCCGTGCCGGGGGCGACGGCGCTCAGGGAGGCGCGCATCAGACCGTCGGCTTTGCCGGGAGCCGCTGCCCGGTCGCCTGCTGCCACTGCACTCCTCCGTCGCAAGGTCATTCGCTGCCGCGGGCCGCCCTGCTGTGCCGGTGCGCGGGCTACGTACGGGCGAGACCAGGGCAAAGTCTACCGGCGGTCACCGCCCTCCCGCCGGGTCTCCCGGCGTACGCCCGTGGGCGGGAGTCGGAGCGCGGCGCCCGCGCCCGCGCTCACCAGGCCGGGTCTCAGCCACTCGGCTCGTCCTTGGGCGCTCGCTCGGCCCGCTTGCGCCGGGGCAGTACGCGTAGTGCGTCCCCTATGTCCGCCACCTCCAGCACCCGCATACCGGCCGGGATCTTCCCCGGGTCGCCGGGCACCAGGGCGTGGGTGAAGCCGAGCCGGGCCGCCTCGGCCAGCCGCCGCTGGACGCCCGTGACCCGCCGGACCTCTCCCGCCAGGCCCACCTCGCCGATCGCCACCAGGTTCTTCGGCAGCGGAGTGTCGCTCGCCGCGCTGGCCAGCGCGAGCGCCACGGCCAGATCCGCCGCGGGCTCGGAGAGCTTCACACCGCCGACCGTGGCGCTGTAGATGTCCCGCTTGCTCAGCGCGCTGATCCGGCCGCGCTGCTCCAGGACGGCGAGCATCATCGACACACGCGAGGTCTCCAGGCCGGAGGTGGTGCGGCGGGGGGACGGGATCTGGGAGTCGACGGTCAGCGCCTGCACCTCGGCCACCAGCGGACGGCGCCCTTCGAGGGTGACGGTCAGGCAGGTGCCGGGCACCGGCTCGTCGCGGCGGGTGAGGAACAGCCCGGACGGGTCCGCGAGGCCGACGATGCCCTCGTCGTGCAGCTCGAAACAGCCGACCTCGTCCGTCGCCCCGTAGCGGTTCTTCACGCCGCGCACCAGGCGCAGCCGGGCATGGCGGTCGCCCTCGAAGTGCAGCACCACGTCCACCAGATGCTCCAGGAGACGGGGGCCGGCGATGGCGCCGTCCTTCGTCACATGGCCGACCAGGAGCGTGGACATACCGCGCTCCTTGGAGGCGCGGATCAGCGCCCCGGCCACCTCCCGCACCTGGGCCATACCGCCGGGCGCGCCGTCGATCTCGGGGGAGGCGACGGTCTGGACGGAGTCCAGAATCAGCAAGGACGGCTTGACGGTGTCGAGATGGCCGAGGACGGCCGACAGGTCGGTCTCGGCGGCGAGATACAGATGCTCGCTCAGCGCACCGATGCGGTCGGCGCGCAACCGCACCTGGCTCGCCGACTCCTCACCCGTGATGTAGAGGGTCCGGTGGTCGTCGGTGGCGGCCTTGGCGGCGACGTCGAGCAGCAGCGTCGACTTGCCGACCCCTGGCTCCCCGGCCAGCAGCACCACGGCGCCGGGCACCAGGCCGCCGCCCAGGACGCGGTCGAGCTCGTCCACGCCCGTGGAGCGGGCGGTGGCCTGACGGCCGTCCACCTGCCCGATGGGCAGAGCCGCCGAGGTGACCCGGCCGGGCGCGGTCGTCCGGACCGCGGGCGCGCCGAACTCCTCGACCGTGCCCCATGCGTGGCATTCCGGGCAGCGGCCGAGCCACTTGGCGGTGGTCCAGCCGCATTCCGAGCAGCGGTAGGAGGGCCGGTCCTTGGCGGACGAACGGGAGGAGCTACGGGCAGCCATGCCGTAACGCTAGCGCTGGGCACCGACAGCCGGGCGGGCAGGCGGGCACCGACAGGTGGGCGGTCAGGCGGGCGGGCAGGTTGCGCGCGGCCCTGGCGCTGCCCGTAGCAGATCCCGGGCGCGGAGGCAGGACACCTGTCCCCTTATGAGGGAGATGGTCACCCGTAAGGGTTAAAACAGCGCAAGTAGCGCGATGGAGTCTGCATCATCCGCCTACCGTCACCGGGTGATGAGCAGCAGGTCCGAGCACTCGACACACTCGCCCGGCGCGCCCGGCGCATCCGGTCCGTCCAGCGCATCCGGCGCCCCCGGTGCGCCGCGTCGTGCGCCGCGCGCTTCCGCCGCGCACTCCCAGCGTCCTCCCGCGCGCTACGAACCGTATCTGGACGGTCTGTTCACCTACTGCCTGTCGGTCCTGTGCGAGCACGATGCCGCGACCGCCGCGCTCGGCGAGGCGCTTGCCGTCGCCGAGCGGCAGCATGGGCGGGGACGGGGGCGCGTGGCCGCCGAGGGCGATCTGCGCCGGCCCTGGCTCTACGCCCTCGCGCGCTGGGCCTGTCTGCGCAAGCTCGCCGAGCGGAGGAAGGACCCGAAGGGCCCCGCGGACCAGGGGGACCAGAGGGACCAGGGGGACCAGAGGGACCAGGGGGACGAGAGGGACCGTGGCGAGCGTGGCGATCATCGGAACCCTGAGGTCCGCGGGTCTTCCGGGTCCCCCGGGCCCACCGGATCCCCCGGCGCCCCCGGAGGCGGGGCGAGGCTCAGGGCCGCCCCCGGGCCCGGCGGGATCGAGAAGCGGGTGGGCGGTCGGCCCCGGCCGCTGGAGGTGCCGGCCCAGCGGCGCCACCGTGACCGGCGCGCCCCGGCCGCGGCCGCATCGTCGCCCCCCGTGTCACCCACCGCCGCGCAGCGCCGCCGTGAGCTGGCCGCGCTCGCGTGGCCCGAGGCCGCCGGGACCACCCCCGAGCAGCGCGAGGCGCTGGAGCTCGCGGTGCGCCACCGGCTGAGCCCGAGTGAGGTCGCCGCGGCGCTCGGCAAGGAGCGCGACGAGACCCGCGCCCTGCTCGCCAGCGCGGCCTGCGAGGTGGAGCGCACGCGCGCCGCGCTCGCCGTCGTCGAGCTCGGCCACTGCCCCGTCGTCGCCCGGCTCGCGGGCGACACCCAGGTGCTGTTCTCCGCCGCGCTGCGCCGCGAGCTCGTACGGCATGTGGACGACTGCCGTGAGTGCCGCGGGATGGCCGAGCGGGCCACGGCGGGTGGCCCCTGGCCGGGTACGGCGGCCGCCCCCGCGGCCCTGCCGGTGCTGGAGGCGCCGCGCGCCGCCGTGCACGCCGCGATGGTGGGCGCCCAGCGCGCGCGCCCGGCGCGCGCCGCCTCCCGGCCGCGCTTCGACCGGCGCGGTTTCCCTCTGGACCCCAAGGACCAGGCCGCGCGCCGCAGCCGGACGCGCAGCCGCGTGCTGACCACGACGGTGGTCGCCTCGGTCGTGGCGGCCCCGCTGCTCGCGCTGTGGGCCGCCTACCGGGGCGCCCCGACGGCGGGTGACGACCACGACACGGACTCCGTGGCCGCCGCCAACGCGGACGGGGCGGCGGAGCGCACCCCCGACCGGCCCGGCGGCGTCGGCGGCGAGCCGACCGGGGGCTCGTACGGCCAGGCGGGCAGCGCGCAGGACCGTTCCGGCTCGCGGCTGAAATCCCGCCGCGACGGCACCGCGGGCAAACAGTCGCCGGACGTGTCCGTGGAGGTCGTCGGCGGAGACGCGGACAGGAACGGCGACGGGTACGCAGACGGGGCCGGGGGCGCGAAGGGCGATCGGTACGGAGACGGGGAGGCGGAACGGTCCGGCACTTCGGCCGGCGGGCGGCCGGGCCCGCACACCACGCCCAGCACCCCCGGCTCCGGGGGCAGGCCGGGCCCCGGGCGGACCAAGCCAGGCCCCGGGCGGCTGACGGTCGAGGCGCAGCCCAGCGGCGAGGTCACGGTCATCACGCTCAGGGCCTCGGGAGGCGCCCCGGTGCGCTGGTCGGCGTCCGCCGGTGCGGCCTGGCTCCAGCTGAACCATACGGCCGGGGTGCTGCGGCCGGGCGAGACGACGACGATCACTGTGTCCGTGGACCGGGATCGCGAGCCGCCCGGGCACTGGAGAGCTCGGGTCGGGGTGGATCCGGCGGGGGCGGTGGTGGTGATCGAAGGCCGTGGCGCGGAGCCCGAGCCGACCCCCGAGCCCTCGGACCCGCCGGGCGGACCCGCACCGACCTCGGGCGATACGCCCCCGGCGCCCGCCGACACGCCTTAGGGCGCCAATAAGCCCTTGGCGCGCCAGCCAGCCCTCGGAGCGCCAGTCAGCCTTTAGGGCACCGGTCAGCCCTCAGGGCACCGGTCAGCCCTTAGAGCACCAGTCAGCTCAGCCAGTCAGCCAGTCAGCCAGTCAGCTCGTCGGATCTGCCGGGTGCGGGGCCACGAGCGGCAGGGAGGACGCCAGCCGCTGCTCGCAGAGCTCGGCCAGCCGGTCGTAGCCCTCCTTGCCCATGAGCTCCGTCAGCTCCGCCCGGTACGACACGTACACCGGCTCCCCGCCGCCGTGCGCGGAGGTCGCCGAGGTGCACCACCAGTGCAGGTCATGGCCGCCGGGGCCCCATCCGCGCCGGTCGTACTCGGCGACGGTGATCTGCAGCACACGCGTGTCGTCGGACCGGTCGATCCAGGCGTACGACCTGCGGATCGGCAGCTGCCAGCAGACGTCCGGCTTGGTCTCCAGCGGCTCGCGGCCCTCTTTGAGCGCGAGGATGTGCAGGGCGCAGCCCGCGCCGCCCTTGAAGCCCGGCCGGTTCTGGAAGATGCACGAGCCCTCGTAGCGGCGGGTCTGGCGCTCGTCCTCCTCGTCGCCGGTCTGGGTCCAGCCCGTCTTGTGCCCCACGTCGTGGAACTGCCAGATCTCCGGGGTGAGCCGGGCCACATGGCGCCCGACGCGCTTCTCGTCGTCCTCGTCGGAGAAGTGCGCGCCCAGCGTGCAGCAGCCGTCGCTGGCGCGCCCCGCCTCGATGCCCTGGCAGCCCTGGCCGAAAATGCAGGTCCAGCGTGAGGTCAGCCAGGTCAGATCGCACCGGAAGACCTGCTCGTCGTCGGCGGGGTCGGGGAATTCGATCCAGGCGCGGGCGAAGTCCAGGCCGACCTCGTCATCGGCTGGGTCGAACGCGATGACCACGCCGTCCAGGGCGTCCTGGCCGGTCAAGTCGGTCAAGTCGGTCAAGTCGGTCACGTCGGTCACATCGGCGGTGGCCGCCTCGGCCTCGCTGTGCTGCCCGGCCGCCTCGGGACGCCGCTTCCGGACTTTGTCCTGCTTCGCCTTTTTCGTCTTTGCCACGCGCCAAGGGTATGCCTATGCCCGGCGCGTAAAGGCCCAGGCCCGTACCTGACAAGGCGATATGGGCAGTAGCGTTCTGGCCATGAGACTCGGTGTCCTGGACGTGGGTTCTAACACGGTTCATCTGCTGGTGGTGGACGCGCACCCGGGAGCACGCCCGCTGCCCGCCCACTCGCACAAGGTTGAGCTCCGGCTGGCGGAGCTGCTCGACGACGGTGGGGCCATAGGGGCCGATGGAGTCGAGCGCCTGATCGCCGTGGTCAAGGAGGCGCTGCAGGCCGCCGAGGACAAGGGCGTCGAGGATGTGCTGCCCTTCGCCACCTCCGCCGTCCGGGAGGCGACCAACGCCGAGGATGTGCTGTCCCGCGTCGCCGAGGCGACCGGGGTGCGGCTGCGCGTCCTGACCGGCGACGAAGAGGCGCGGCTCACCTTTCTCGCGGCCCGCCGCTGGTACGGCTGGTCGGCCGGAAAGCTGCTGGTCCTGGACATCGGCGGCGGTTCGCTCGAGATCGCGTACGGGCTCGACGAGGAGCCGGACGCGGCCGTCTCGCTGCCCCTGGGTGCGGGCAGGCTGACGGCGGGCTGGCTGCCAGGCGATCCGCCCACCCCGGAGGAGGTACGGGCGCTGCGGCGGCACGTACGGGCGCAGATCGCGCGGATCGTCGGCGACTTCAGCCGTCACGGCACGCCGGATCACGTCGTCGCCACCTCCAAGACCTTCAGGCAGCTGGCCAGGATCGCGGGTGCGGCGCGCTCCGCCGAGGGCCTGTACGTACAGCGGCGGCTGACCCGCCAGGCGCTGGAGCAGTGGGTGCCGAAGCTGGCCGCGATGCCCGTCGACAAGCGCGAGCAGCTGCCGGGCGTCTCCGACGGGCGGGCGCCGCAGCTGCTGGCGGGGGCGCTGGTCGCGGAGGCCGCGATGGATCTGTTCGGGGTGGAGGACCTGGAGATCTGCCCGTGGGCGCTGCGTGAGGGCGTCATCCTGCGACGCCTGGATCACCTGCCCGGATGACGCCGTGACCTGCGCTGACACCCGTACCGCTCGCCGCGCCGGGGGTGGCGTGGCGAGTGGTGGCGGTTTAGCCGTCCGGGGGAGCGCCGTACCCTGTCCCTCGTGACAGAGCCAGTGGTGCGCATCCCGGATGCGAAGGTCGCGCTGTCCACGGCCTCGGTCTATCCGGAGTCGACGGCGACGGCCTTCGAGATCGCCGCACGCCTCGGCTACGACGGTGTCGAGGTCATGGTGTGGACCGATCCGGTCAGCCAGGACATCGAGTCGCTGCGCCGGCTTTCCGACTACCACGAGGTGCCGATTCTCGCCGTGCACGCGCCATGTCTGCTGATCACTCAGCGGGTGTGGTCGACCGACCCATGGGTGAAGCTGCAGCGCGCGAAGGCGGCCGCCGAGAGGCTGGGCGCCTCCACCGTCGTGGTCCACCCGCCCTTCCGATGGCAGCGCGCGTACGCCCGAGAGTTCGTGCGCGGCATCTGGCGGATGGCGGGCGAGACGGATGTGCGGTTCGCTGTCGAGAACATGTACCCGTGGCGGTATCGCGACCGGGAGATGCTCGCGTACGCGCCCGACTGGGACGTCACCCACGACGACTACCGTCACTTCACGATCGACCTCTCGCATACGGCGACCGCCCGTACGGACGCGCTCGGCATGGTCGACCGGATGGGCGACCGGCTGGCCCATCTCCACCTCGCCGACGGCATGGGCT
>NZ_MUNE01000196.1 GCF_002154605.1 Streptomyces milbemycinicus
GGGTACTTCTTGACCTTGTCGCCGGAGAGATACGGGCCCAGGTCGGCGAACTTGGCGCTGATGGCACCCATCAGCTTTCCGCCCATCTCCCACTGCGGGATCATCACGATGTCCGCGATGTCCCCGGAGGCAAGGACGGCGCTGAGCTTTTCGCCGTACGTGTTGCCGTCCTGCGGCTGGAAGGTGATCTGCGCGCCCAGGGCCTCGTTGACGGCCTTGTAGTAGGCGCTGTTCTTGGGCGGCGGGGTGCCCCACAGCGGTTCGAAGACGGTGTAGCTGCCGCCCCTGCCCGGTTTGCCCTTGACGGAGGCGACCAGCTCGGCGGTGGGCCTGGCCTGGGTGAATCCGGGGCTCGAGCCGTTCACACTCGGGATGTCGGGCTTCACCACCTGGGAGGCCACATGGGTCGGCAGCAGCTTCTTCAGGTCCTTGCCGGATGTCGTACCGCCCTTGCCGGTGGACTCCTCAGTGGAGCACGCGGACAGCAGCGGGACCCCTCCCGCGACGGCCACCGCGGCGACGGCCGCGGAGGACAGGACGGTTCTCCGGCTCGGAGTGGAAGTGGAGGCCGAAGCCTGGGAGTTCGGCATTGCGTCAACCCTTCGTGGCGTACCCGCCGTGTGACCGATGGTCGAAGCGCTTCAACATTGCGCTGAGGTTAAGTCGGGGGGTGAGGTCGCGCAAGACCGGTACCCAAAAGATTGGTTGGCCACGTGGCGGAGCCGCATATCGACGCAGCCTGAGAGGGTCTGCGGAGTTCTGAGGTGGTCTGCTTCATCATGACTATTCCCGCAACTTCATGACGCCGTGGGGTTGTTGCCACTTCGAGCCTTGACATCCGGGTGACACCACACCAGCATCGAAGCGCTTCGAATGACATCTCGACCCCACTGACACAACCGTGAGGGGATCCGCGCGTGAGCGGCTGCCAGGCCACCAGCGAGTCGATGACTACGCCCTTCCGTGATCCGCGGCTGCCCGACCGCGAGCGGGTGGCGGACCTGTTGGCACGGCTCACCCTCGACGAGCGGATCGCGATGCTGCACCAGTTCGCGCCCGCGGTGGAGCAGCTGGGCCTGGCGGCCTTCCGCACCGGCCAGGAGGCGCTGCACGGCGTGGCCTGGATGGGGCCCGCGACGGTCTTCCCGCAGGCGGTGGGGCTCGGCGCGACCTGGCACCCCGAACTGCTGCGGCGGATCGGCGAGGCAGTGGGCACCGAGGTACGGGCCATGCGCGCCCGCGACGAACGGGTGGGGCTCAATGTGTGGGCGCCGGTGGTGAATCTGCTGCGCGACCCGCGCTGGGGCCGCAACGAGGAGGGCTACGCCGAGGATCCGTACCTCACCTCGGCGCTGGCCGCCGCGTACACACGCGGACTGCGCGGCGACGACCCGGTCCGCTGGCGCACCGCGCCCGTCCTCAAGCACTGGCTGGCGCACAACAACGAGACCCACCGGGACACCACCTCCTCCTCGGTGCGGCCGCGCGTACTGCACGAGTACGACCTCGCGGCCTTCCGCGGGGCGGTACAGGCGGGCGCGGTGGCGGGTGTGATGCCCGCGTACAACCTGGTCAACGGGCGGCCCAACCACGTCTCCCCGTATCTGCGGGAGCACTTGCGCAGCTGGACCGAGCAGGAGCTGGTGGTGTGCTCCGACGCGGGCGCGCCCTCCAACCTGGTGGACTCCGAGCACTACTTCGACACCCACGAGGAGGCGGTGGCCGCGGCCCTGCTGGCCGGGGTGGACAGCTTCACCGACCACGACCAGGACGCGTCGAAGACCGTCGAGCGGGTGCGGGGCGCGCTGCGGCGCGGGCTGATCGACGCGTCGGTCGTCGAGGTGGCGGTGCGGCGGCTGTTGGCCATGCGGTGCGCGCTGGGGGAGTTCGACCCGCCCACAGAGCCTGCCGAACCTGTGGAGGCGGCCGGGTTCGATACGCCGGGGCACCGGGCACTCGCCCTGGAGGCCGCCGAACAGGCCGTCGTCCTGCTCAAGAACGACGGGCTGCTGCCGCTGTCCGACGCCACGGCGGGCACCGTCGCGGTGGTCGGCCCGCTCGCCGACGAGTGCAAGCTCGACTGGTACAGCGGCAGCCTGATCCGCCGCAGCACACCGCGCGAGGCGCTGGTGGCACGGCTCGGCGCGGAGCGCGTGGTGTTCGTGGAGGGGACGGACACCGTGCGGCTGCGCGCCGCGGCGGGGTGGGTGCGGGTCCCGGACGCGGAGGTCGAGGAACGGGCGCGGGAGGGCTCGCTCAACCCGGCGCACACGGCCGGGCGCACCGACCTGCCGCCGCTGACCGTCGGTCCCGCGCCCACCGATCTGGCCCTCACCGACTGGGGCGGCGGCGTGCTCACGCTGCGCGCGCCGTCGGGGCGCTATCTGACCGTGGCCGAGGGCGGGTTCGTACGGGCCGCGGCCGAGCAGCCCGGGGGCTGGGTGGTCCAGGAGACGTTCACGCTGGAGCGGCACGGCGACGGACATCTCCTCCGGCACAGGGGAACGGGCGGGTACGTCTGTGTCGCCGCCGAAGGCCTGAAGGTTGCCGCGCCGGAAGCAAAGGCAATGGTGGCGAAGGCACAGACGGAGGCACAGACGGAGGCACAGGCGAAGGCACAGGCGGAGGTCTTCACGCTGGAGGTCGTCGAACGCGGCGAGGACGCGGTCGCGCGGGCCGCCGCGGAGGCCACCACCGTGCTGGTCCTGGCGGGCAACGACCCGCACATCAACGGCCGCGAGACCGAGGACCGCACCACCCTCGCCCTGCCCGCCCAGCAGGACCGGCTGTGGCGCGCCGCCCACGCCGCCAATCCGCGTACCGCCCTGGTGCTGGTCTCCGGCTATCCGTACGCGGTGGGCGAGGCGGCCGACGCGCTGCCCGCGCTGCTGTGGACCGCGCACGGCGGCCAGGCGGCGGGAACCGGGCTCGCCCGGGTGCTGTTCGGCGACGCCTCACCGGCCGGCCGGCTGCCGCAGACCTGGTACGCCGCCGACGAGGAGCTGCCGGACCTGATCGACTACGACATCATCGTGTCCCGCGCCACCTATCTGTACTTCGACGGCGCACCGCTGTTCCCCTTCGGGCACGGTCTGTCGTACACCCGCTTCGCGTACGGGGAACTGTCGGTGCAGCGGACCGCGAGCGAGGGCGAGGGGGCCGTGCTCGCGGTGGAGTGCGAGGTCACCAACGCCGGACCGTGCGACGGCGACGAGGTGGTGCAGATCTACGTCAGCGCCCCAAAGGCGCGGGTCCCGCGCCCGCACCGCCGGCTTGTCGCCCACCGCCGGGTCCCGCTGCGTCAGGGCGAGACGGCGCGGCTGTTCTTCACCGTCCCGGTCGACGAGGCGCTGGGCTTCTGGGACGTGGCACACGGCCGCTGGACCGTCGACCCGGGCACGTACGAGATCCACGCCGGCGCCTCCAGCGCCGACATCCGGTGCACCGCCACCATCGCCGTCGACGGACCGCCGCCCGCCCCGCGCCCGGTGCTGGAACGGGGCCTTACGGCGGCGGACTTCGACTCGGCCGACGGGATCAGGCTGGTGGACCTGACCAAGGTGCGCGGCGACGCGGTGGCCGGCGCGGACGACACCATCGGCCGACTGCTCTTCCGCGCCTGCGACTTCGGGGCGGGCGCGCGGACGGTCACCGTGCAGGCGGCACGCGCGGAGGACCTGGAGGGTAATGGGGCGGCGGTCGAACTGCATCTGTCCGACGGCACCACGCTCGCCTCGGTCGCCATCCCGCCGACCGGCGACCCGTACCGCTACACCACCGTGGGCGCCACCCTGCCCACTCCCCCGTCGGGCGTGCATGACCTGCACATCACGCTGCGCGGGGCACTGAGACTGGCTCGTCTCGGCTTCTCCGGTTGAGGGTCCGGAGCCGCCATAGGACGGGCCCGGCCCGATACGACGGGCCCGGCCCGGTATGACGGGCCACGCGCCCACGCGGAGGACCTACGTCACCCTCCGCGTGGGCGCTCGCCATGAGGTCAGGCGCGCCAGGCGCGGCTCACACGCCAGGCACGTCAGGCACGGCTCACAGGTCGAGGCGCGTCAGGCACGGCTCACAGGTCGAGGCCGGTGAGGACGAGGACCCTCTCGTAGGTGTAGTCCTCCATCGCGTAGCGCACGCCCTCACGGCCCTCGCCCGACTTCTTGGTGCCGCCGTACGGCATCTGGTCGGCGCGGTACGACGGGACGTCGCCCACGATCACACCGCCGACCTCCAGCGCGCGGTGGGCGCGGAAGGCGGTCCGCACATCGCGGGTGAAGACGCCCGCCTGCAGCCCGTACTTCGAGTCGTTGACCGCGGCGAAGGCCTCGTCCTCGCCCGCCGCCTCGCGGACGATGAGCACCGGCCCGAAGACCTCCTCGCAGGAGACCGCGGCGCCGGCGGGCACGTCGGCGAGCACCGTCGGGGCGTAGGCCGCGCCCTCGCGCTTGCCGCCCGTCAGCACCCGCGCCCCGCCCTGGACGGCCTCCTCCACCCAGGCCTCGACGCGCTTCGCGGCGTCCTCGCTGACCAGCGGGCCGACGTCGGTCGCGTCGTCGGAGGGGTCGCCGGTGACCTGGGCCTCGACGGCCGCGACGATCTTCGGTACCAGACGCCCGTAGACGGAGGAGTCCGCGATCACCCGCTGCACGGAGATGCAGGACTGCCCGGCCTGGTAGTTGGAGAAGGTCCCGATGCGGGTCGCCGCCCAGTCCAGGTCGGCCTCGGCGGAGTAGTCCCCCAGGACGACGGCCGCGCCGTTGCCGCCGAGCTCCAGCGTGCAGTGCTTGAGCGGCACGGACTGCTTGATGGCGTAGCCGACCTTGTCGGAACCGGTGAAGGAGATGACCGGCAGCCGCTCGTCCTGGACCAGCGCGGGCATCCGGTCGTTGGGCACCGGCAGCACGCTCCAGGAGCCCGCGGGCAGGTCGGTCTCGGCCAGCAGTTCGCCGAGGAGCAGCGCGGACAGCGGCGTGGCCGGGGCCGGCTTGAGGATGATCGGCGCGCCGACGGCCAGCGCCGGGGCGACCTTGTGGGCGCACAGGTTCAGCGGGAAGTTGAACGGCGCGATGCCCAGCACGACCCCGCGCGGGAAGCGGCGGGTCAGCGCCAGCCGCCCGGTGCCACCCGGGTCGGTGTCCAGCCGCTGCGCCTCCCCGCCGTTGAATCTACGGGCCTCCTCGGCGGCGAACCGGAACACGGACACGGCCCGGCCAACCTCACCGCGCGCCCACTTCATGGGCTTGCCGTTCTCGACGGAGATGAGCCGCGCAATCTCCTCGCCGCGCTCACCCAGCCGCCGCGAGACATGGTCGAGGGCGGCGGCCCTCACGTACGCGGGGGTGGCGGCGAACTCGTCCTCGACGGCCGCGGCGGCCGCGACGGCCTCCTCGACCTGGGCCTCGGTGGGAATGCTCACCGCGCCGACGATGCGCCCGTCCCAGGGGGATGTGACCTCGAAAGTGTTCTCGCCCGTGGCCTCGCGGCCGGCGAGCCAGAACGCGTGGGTGACGGCTTCGTTTGTGTCTGGCACGGCGGATCCCGACCCTTCCGGAAGTGGTGGGGTGATGGTGCGGAGGTGTCTCCACCTCCACCGTAGGCGCGGCAGGGCCGGAAGCTGTTTGTCCGGTGCGTAGCAGTCGGCCGCTGCCTCGCGCCGCATTGGTGGGGTGGGGTGGGGCGGGGTGCTTGGGCGCGCCGTTTGGTGCTTCCGGCCGTGCCGGGCGTCAGCCGTGCTGAGCTCCCTGCGCGGTCGCCTTGAGTGCCAGCCACAGCTCCATGCGCACATCGGGGTCGTCCAGCGACCGCCCCAGGATCTCCTCGACGCGACGCATCCGGTAGCGGAGGGTGTGCCGGTGCACGCCGAGGTCGGCGGCCGCCGCGTCCCACTGGCCATGCCGCGACAGCCAGGCCCGCAGCGAGGCCACCAGGTCGCCGCGGCCCGTCGCGTCATGCTCCCGCAGCGCCCGCAGCATGCCTTCCGCGAAGGCCCGTACGGCGTCGTCGGCCAGCAGGGGCAGCACGGAGCCCGCGGCGACCTCCTCGTGCTCGACCAGCATCCGGCCGCGCCGCCTGGCCACCGAGAGCGCCTGCTCAGCCTGGCGGTAGGCGGCCGCGGCGGCCGTCGGACCCGCCGGGGCGGACAACCCGATCAAGAGGTCGTCGAGGTCGTCGCCCGGAGGCACGGCGCTGCGGTCACGCGGGCGGGCCGCGGCGCCGCGGCGGCTCTCGACCGCCTTGGCGTACTCGGCGCAGACGGAAACCGCGGCGCCGCCGTCCGGAGCCAGCACGATCAGGCGCCCGCCGTCGGGCACCACCAGCACGGCCTCGCCGGTGCGGGCGGCGGCCGTCTCCATCGCGTCGGCGAGCAAGCTGAGGGGGGCGTCCGCGGGGGCCGTCTCGGCGGCCGGGGCCGTACGGGCTGCCGTAGTGCCTGCGCTTGTGCTGTCCGGGCCGGTGGCCGACGGGCTCTCCGCCGACGTCTCCTGTATGCCGCCGCCGACGGCTGCCGCGCCCGGCTGCTGCGGCCCGCTGCCAGGAGCGCCCTCGGCGACGAGCATCCGGAACGGCGCGTCGAGCAGGCCGCCGTACAGCTGCCCGGCGACCGCCCGCGCATGGTCGGGCTCGCCTGCGAGCAGCATCCGCAGCACGGCGGCGCCGAGCCGCTGCTCGGCCTCGTGCAGGGCGCGGGAACGCTCGGTGGTGAGGGTCAGCAGCGCCACCGCCGAATGCACGGCGTACCGCTCGGCGGTGCCGAGGGGCGCGCCCGTGCCGACCGCGAGAACGCCACGGGGGCGGCGGCCGGTGCCCAGCGACTGCAGCTCCACCCGGTCCGCGGCCACCTCACCGGCCGAATCCGCACCATCGGCGCCGCCTGTCCCATCACCGTCCCCGCCTTCTCCCCCGCCGCCTCCGCCGTCGCCGCCTCCGCCGACGCCGACTCCGCCGCCGAGGACGGCGCTGGCGGGGGCCGGCCGAGCAAGCAGCCGCTCCACGTCGACGGTGAGCCTGGCAGCCCGCCGGGCCGCCCAGTCGGGGGCGGCGGCGACCACCGCGCCGGAGGCGTCGTACAGCGCCGCCCAGCCGTCGAGGTGCGCCGCGAGCCGGGCGAGCAGCGCGGCAGGCCCCTCAGCGCCGATCGCGGCCCGTGTCAGCTCGCGCTGCGCCTCGAACCCGGCGGTCACCGAGCGGTACTGGTCGGCGGCGATGGCCGCGGACACGGCCTTGCTGATGGCGATAAAAGGCGTGCGCCGCGCCACCTCCAGCAGCGGCAGGCCCTCCTCCTTCGCCGCGGCGACAAGCGCGGCAGGCACCTCGTCATAGTTGACCCCGACCGCGAACCCGAGCCCCACCACCCCGGCACCGGCCAGCCGCCGCACGTAACGGAGCATCGCCTCCGGGTCCTCGGCATCGAGCTTCATCGCGGTGGTCAGCAGCAGCTCACCACCCTCCATATACGGCACGGGATCGGCCAGCTCACTGACATGCGCCCAGCGCACGGGCGTCTCCAACCGGTCCTCACCCGCGAGCACGGACAGCTTCAGCGCGGTGTGGTGGACCAGTGAGGCGAGGGTGGGAGGCATGGCACCTTCGGTCGACGTCGACGCGGGACTTCGCCGTCCCGTACGAACGGCTGCAATCGATTCTGCCTCAATGGATGAATACGGGGAATCGAAGAACGTCGATTTTCGGCTGCACGCGGACATCGGGCAGCCGGGACATATTGGCGGGGTGAGGGTGCCCACCCCGCCAACATGCTGCACGCCGCCCCGGGCGGGCGTCAGGCGCGAAGATCCACCAGCACCGGCGGCCCGCTCTCGCCCCGTACGGAGGTCACCGACAGCACGGCGTGCCCCGCAGGGACCGCGTGCGCGAGCTCCGAGGCCGACCAGCGCTCGCGCTCGACCTTCCGCACGGTCACCGACTGGGTCGTCACGGCCTTGCCGGTGACCACCTTCCGGATGAAGTGCAACACCTTGGTGAACGGCTCCTCGGCGATGATCTGGCGGTCAGTGACATCCCGCGCCTCGACCCACTCCGTGCCCCACACCTCGGCGAACCGCGCCCCGTCCCAGGTCGTCACCCCGGCATAGGCCATCCGGCAGCCGACCGCGCCGAGCAGCGCGCTGCGCAGCGCGTCGGGCACGTCGTCCAGGGTGCGCAAGGTCAGCACGGCCCCCGCGTTGGCCGAACGCAGCCGCTGGATACCGCGCAGCGCCTCAGGGGTGATGGTGTGCGAGGCGTCATCGAGCACCAGACAGGCGAAGAGCGACCGGTCCGCGCGGCCCACGGCGCACTCGGTGAACTGCGCGAGAACCAGGCGGGCGAGCATCCGGGATGCCTCGACATGGCCGCGCTCGGGCAGATCGATCCGCACCCGCAGCGGGTGCTCGAGGGCGCGCAGCGAGAAGGGCCGCCGGTCGCCGCCCGTATTGAAGAACTCGGCGAACACCGGCCGGTCCAGCAGCGCGATCCGGTCGGCGAGCAGCGCCCCCACATCGCCGGGCGCGCCGGCCTGCCGCACCCGCGCGTCCAGTTCGCGCGCCTGCGCCGACTGCCCGGCCGCGTCCAGCGCCTCGCGGAGCGCACCCACCGCGGCCTTCGAACCGTCCAGCAGCTCACGCAGCTCGGGCACCGACGGAAAACGGCCGTGGGCGGCGCGGTACGGGCCGAGCAACTGGGCGAGCGCGGTGGCCGCCCGGCGGCTGTCCCCGCCCGGCAGCGACGCGGCCATGTCGCCGATCAGGGCCTCGGCGAGCACGCCCGCGGCCTCGTCGGGGTCGTTGGTGCCGCCGTAGAGGTCGAGGTCGTACGCGGATTCGGGGCGGCCGATCTTCACCACGACGTCAAACGCCTCATCGGCCCCGAGCCCCGCCCCGAATCCGCGTACGACCTCGACCTCTACGGCGGCACCAACGACCCCGACGAGGCCGCGGGCGTGCTCGCCGAGGCCTCGTCGGGGT
>NZ_MUNE01000197.1 GCF_002154605.1 Streptomyces milbemycinicus
GGCCGCCGACGCTGACCTGGTCCATGAACGGAGGCCTGTCGACGCCGGTGTCGATGCGCAGCGTCAACAGCAGCACGTCGTGGTCGCTCATGACGTGGCAAACGTGGCGCAGGACCTGGGTCGGCTCGGCGAAGTTGTACAGCGTCCCGCCGGCCAGGACGACGAAGCGGACCGGATCGGCACCATCGTGGCCGGGTGTGCGCTCAGCGGTGAGGACGCGGGCGAGATCGGGGCCGGTGAAGTCGCCGCGGCACAGCTCGAAGCGCTCCGCATGAGCGGGGAAATCAACTCGGAGATTCTCGCTGGCCAGCTCAAGAATCTCTGCGCTGATGTCGATCGCGCGATAGCCGGTCAGGCGGGACCTGTCCAGCAGGTGGCGGATCAGCCCGCGCACGGGACGCGTCGTTCCCGGCCCGAGATCGACGATCCGCACCGGCGACGATGACGGCGCAAGGGCGAGTAGCTGCTCGGCGTGGCAAGTCAAGATCGTGTCGAAGTCGCTGAGCATCGGCGCGAGTTCGGGGTTGGACGGTACTTCGCCCGCGCGCCACATCTCGCTCCCATCGCCGAGGTAGGTCAGTTCGTACGGGAACTCGGCACGATGGTTGAGGGAATCGACGATGGCATCCACCTGTGTCGCCGAGTAGGTGCAATAAAAGTCTTCGTGCGGCGACACCGCATGCTGCTGTACACACGTCACGGCAGACAGTAGATCGCCAGCCACATACGTCCGTCTACTCCTTCTGCAATCGCGCTTGCAAGGCCACCGCTCGCCGTCGACGCCGGCATTACCGGGAGGAGTGCGAGCTCGTGGCGCGACCGGCCCGGTGTGCGGGACCCGTTTCGCGTTGGGCCACGGCCATCGGCGCGATGCCATCTATGACCGCCCGCCGCTTCGACCAGGCCCGGTTCACCTGGCAGTCTCACTGACCCCGCCGAGTGAGAGCAGTGACGGCATCCGTCATTCGGCGCTCACCCATGACGGTTTCCGGCAGCTACCGCCTGCTGATTGGGGACGCGGTCTTCCTGATGTGGCCCTTCCACGACGCCGGTCCGGCCCCCGCCATCGTGGACGCGATCAAGTGGCATGCCGGCCGGGTCGTGTTCCTGTCGTCCGGCGCCGTCCAGGAGGGCGTGGCGCCCGAGCGGCAGGCGCACCCCGTGGGCCGGTCCCATGCGCGCGTGGAACAGCTCATCGAGCGGTCCGGACTCGTATGGACCCATCTGCACCCGAGCACCTTCGCCGCGAACACCCTGTGGTGGGCCGGCCAGATCCGCGCCGGGGACGTCGTACGGGGCGGGTACGGGGCCGTGCCCATGGCCCTCCTCCACGAGGCG
>NZ_MUNE01000198.1 GCF_002154605.1 Streptomyces milbemycinicus
GTGCGTCGAATGGTTTGACGGCGCCGAACGGACCGTCCCAGCAGCGGGTCATCCGGCAGGCCCTGGCCAACGCGCGCCTGTCGGCGGGCGACGTGGACGCCCTCGACGCACATGGCACCGGCACCTCGCTGGGCGACCCGATCGAGGTCCAGGCGCTGCAGGCGGTCTACGGCGATGACCGCGCCCCGGACCGGCCGCTGCTGCTCGGCTCGGTGAAGTCCAACATCGGGCACACCCAGTCCGCGGCCGGTGTGGCAAGCGTGATCAAGATGGTTATGGCGATGCGCCACGGGATGCTGCCCAAAACCCTGCACGTAGAGCAACCGTCGTCGCATATCGACTGGTCACCCGGCACGGTGGCGCTGCTGTCCGACCCCGTCGCATGGCCGGACACCGGAGAACCGCGCCGCTGCGCCGTCTCCTCGTTCGGTGTGAGCGGCACCAATGCGCACGCGTTGCTCGAGCAAGCGCCCGAGACCCCGCCGCTGAGCCCTGTCGAGGAGCCGGAGCGGGATACGGGGGTTCTCCCGTGGGTGCTGTCGGCCCGCGGCGCCGACGCGTTGCGCGAACAGGCCGCCAACCTGCTCTCCCAGTTGGACGGCCACCCCGGGACCGCGCCGGCCGACATCGGCTGTTCGCTGGTCACCTCGCGGTCGCTGTTCGAACACCGGGCCGTGGTCGTCGGCGAGCACATCGACGACTTCCGGCGGGAACTGGAGGCGCTGTCCAAGGGCACCTCGTCGGCCGCGGTGGTGCGTGGGGTTGCCGATGTGGAGGGGAGGTCGGTGTTCGTCTTCCCGGGGCAGGGTTCGCAGTGGGCGGGTATGGGTGCCCGGCTGCTGGACGAGTCTGCGGTGTTCGCGGAGCGGTTGGGGGAGTGTGCGGCTGCGCTTGCGCCGTTTGTCGACTGGTCGCTGATGGACGTCGTACGGCAGGTCGATGGTGCGCCGTCGTTGGAGCGGGTGGATGTGGTGCAGCCGGTGTCGTGGGCGGTGATGGTGTCGCTCGCGGCCATGTGGCGCTCCTGTGGCGTGGAGCCGGATGCGGTGGTGGGTCATTCGCAGGGTGAGATCGCCGCGGCGTGTGTGGCGGGTGTGCTGTCGCTGGAGGACGGCGCGCGGGTGGTGGCGCTGCGCAGTCAGGCGATCGCGCGGCGGCTTGCGGGTGCTGGGGGTATGGCGTCGGTGCCGCTGCCGGTTGCTGAAGTCGAGGCGCGGCTGGAGCGGTGGGACGGCCGGGTGTCGATCGCGGCGGTCAACGGGCCCCGGTCGGTGGTCGTGTCCGGTGACCGGGAGGCGCTGGACGAGCTGATCGAGGAGCTGGCCGGCGAAGAGGTGCGTATCCGGCGGATCGCCGTGGACTACGCCTCGCACTCCGCCCACGTCGAGGAGGTTCACGAGGAACTGCTGGAGCGGCTGGCACCGCTGTCTCCGCGCACCGCAGAGGTGCCGTTCTTCTCCACGGTGACCGGTGACTGGCTGGACACCACGGGCATGGACGCGGACTACTGGTACCGCAATCTGCGGCAGACCGTGGGCTTCGAACCGGCCATCCGCGCCCTTCTGGCCCAGGAGCACCGGGCGTTCATCGAGGTCAGCGCGCATCCCGTACTCACCGTCGGGGTTCAGGAGACGGTGGACGACACCGACTGCCAGGCCGTCGTCTGCGGTACGTTGCGCCGCGACCACGGCGGTCCCGACCGGTTCCTCACCTCGCTGGCCCAGGTGTTTGTGCGCGGTGTGCCGGCCGACTGGGCGGGGATGTTCGCGGACCGCGACGCCCACCATGTGGAGCTTCCCACCTACGCGTTCCAGCGGGAACACTTCTGGGCCCTGCCCGCCGGGCCGGATCCGGATGGCCGGGCCGACCCGGAGGACACTCGTTTCTGGACCGCGGTCGAGCAACAGGACATCGCGTCCCTGACCTCCGCCCTGCATATCGACGAGACCTCGCTGGCCGCGGTGTTGCCCGCGCTGTCGTCCTGGCGCCGGCGGCGCCAGGACCGGGCCACCGTGGACGGCTGGCGCTACCGGGTGGCCTGGCGCCCGCTGCGCGGCGTCCCCACTGTGTCCCTGTCCGGCACGTGGCTGGTCGTCACCGCCGAGGGCGTCGCGGACGGCGAGGTGACCGCGGCTCTCGCGGAACACGACGCGGACGTACGCCGACTGACGCTGGACGAATCCTGCGTCGACCGTGCCGTGCTGGCGGCGCGCCTCGACGAGGTTACGGCACCCTCTGAGGACGGCTCCCCGGACATCGCCGGGGTCGTCTCCCTGCTCGCCGCCGCCGAGGAACCGCACAGCGACCACCCCGCGCTGGCCGCCGGCCTCGCCCTGACCGTGGCCCTGGTCCAGGCCCTCGGTGACGCTCGTATCGAGGCGCCGCTGTGGTGCCTGACCCGGGGCGCGGTGTCCACCGGACGCTCCGACCGTGTGGTGAGCCCTGTCCAGGCCCAGGTGCAGGGTGTCGGCTGGACGGCCGCGCTCGAGCATCCCGACCGCTGGGGCGGCCTGGTCGATCTGCCCGAGACCTTCGACCAGCGCGCCGCCCAGCGGCTGGCAGCGGTTCTGGCGGGGGCCACCGGCGAGGACCAACTCGCCATCCGTGCCTCAGGTGTGCTCGCCCGGCGTGTCGTACGCGCCCCCGCGGGCGACACCGAACCGGACCGGCCCTGGACCCCGCGCGGGACCACGCTGATCACCGGCGGCACCGGGACACTGGCGCCGCATCTGGCCCGCTGGCTGGCCGGACAGGGTGCCGAGCACATCGTGCTGACCGGCAGGCGGGGCATGGCCGCGCCCGGCGCGCCCGCGCTCGTGGCCGAACTGGCCGAGCTGGGCGTCGAGGCCGAGGCCGTGGCCTGCGATGTCACGGACCGTGCGGCGCTCGCCGCCCTGCTGGCGCGGCTCAAGGCCGACGGCCGTACGGTCTGTACCGCCGTGCACACGGCCGCGAGCATCGCGCTGCACAGCCTGGACGAGACCACGATGGCCGAGTTCGCCGAGGTCATCAACGCCAAGGTGGCCGGCGCCCGGCATCTGGACGAACTGCTCGACGGCGATGAACTGGACGCCCTCGTCCTCTACTCGTCCACGGCCGGGACCTGGGGCAGCGGCCGGCACGCGGCCTATGTGGCGGGCAACGCCTTCCTCGGCGCGCTCGCCGACCACCGCCGCGCCCGGGGACTGCCCGCCACCTCGCTGGCCTGGGGCATCTGGTCCGATGACACCCGGCTGGGCCGGGTCGACCCGGAGCAGATCCGCCGCAGCGGCCTGGTCTTCATGGACCCTGAACCGGCCCTGGCCGGGCTGCGGCAGGCCCTGGACGACGACGAGACCGCGCTGGTCGTCGCCGATGTCGACTGGGAGCGCTACTACCCGGTCTTCACCTCGGTGCGGCCGACGCGCCTGTTCGACGAGGTGCCCGAGGTGCTGCGGCGGGCGGAGGCCGCCGAGCCGGCCGGTGGCGCCGAGGGTGAGTTCGCCGCGAAGCTGCTGTCGCTGCCCGCCGCCGAGCGGGATCGGCTGCTGCTGGAGCTGGTCCGTACCGAGGCCGCGGCGGTCCTGGGACACGGTTCGCCGGAGGCGCTTACGGAGGAACGGGCCTTCCGCGACATCGGGTTCGACTCGCTGACCGCGGTCGATCTGCGCAACCGGCTCGCCGCCGCCACCGGCCTGACGCTGCCGACCACCCTGGTCTTCGACCACCCGAGCCCGGCCGCCCTCGCCACGTATCTGCGGGTGCTGATCGCCGCCGACCGGGACGCCCCGGCCGGGTCCGCCCCCGCGCCCGCCACCGCGGTCGCCGACGACGAGCCCATCGCCATCATCGGCATGAGCTGCCGTTACCCGGGAGGTGTCGCGTCCCCCGAGGAACTGTGGGATCTCGTCGTCGGCGGAGGGGACGCCATCACCGGCTTCCCGGCGGACCGAGGCTGGGACGCCGAAGCGCTCTACGACCCGGACCCGGACCGCAAGGGCAGGACGTACTCCACCCAGGGCGGCTTCCTCCACGACGTGGCCGACTTCGACGCCGCGTTCTTCGGGATCTCACCGCGCGAGGCCGTGGCGATGGACCCGCAGCAGCGGCTGCTGCTGGAGACCGCGTGGGAGGCGTTCGAACGCGCGGGCGTCGACCCGGCCACGCTGCGCGGCAGCAACACCGGGACGTTCATCGGGGCCAGCTACCAGGACTACACCACGGGTGTGCGGGGGGCCGCCGAGGGCTCCGAAGGCCATATGATCACCGGCACCCTGTCCAGTGTGCTGTCGGGCCGGGTGTCCTATGTGTTCGGGCTCGAGGGCCCCGCGGTCACCCTCGACACGGCGTGCTCGTCCTCGTTGGTGGCGCTGCATCTGGCCTGTCAGTCGCTGCGTGACGGGGAGAGCTCCCTCGCCCTGGCGGGCGGCGTCAGCGTAATGGCCACCCCCAGCGCGTTCGTGGGCTTCAGCAGGCAGCGGGCGATGGCCGCCGACGGCCGCTGCAAGGCGTACTCCGACGCGGCCGACGGCATGAGCCTGGCCGAGGGCGTCGGGCTCGTCCTGATCGAGCGGCTGTCCGACGCGCTGCGCAACGGCCACCCGGTCCTCGCCCTGGTCCGCGGCTCCGCGATCAACCAGGACGGCGCGTCGAACGGGCTGACCGCCCCCAACGGCCCGGCGCAGCAGCGGGTGATCCGGCAGGCCCTGGCCAACGCCCGGCTGAGCGCGGGAGAGATCGACGCGATCGAGGGCCATGGCACGGGCACCGCGCTCGGCGACCCGATCGAGGCCCAGGCGTTGCTTGCCACTTACGGGCAGGGCCGCGAACGCCCGCTGCTGCTCGGCTCGGTCAAGTCCAACATCGGCCACACCCAGATGGCCTCCGGCGTGGCCGGTGTGATCAAGATGGTCATGGCCATGCGCCAGGGGCTGCTGCCGCCCACCCTCCATGTCGATCAGCCCTCCTCCCATGTGGACTGGTCGGCTGGCGCCATCGAGCTGCTGACCGAACCGGCCGAGTGGCCCGCTACCGGGCGCCCCCGGCGGTCGGCCGTCTCCTCCTTCGGCCTCAGCGGCACCAACGCCCACACCGTGCTCGAACAGGCACCCGGCGCGGCGGAGCCCGCCGAGGCCGGCACCTTCGCCGCCCCGGTGCCCGTCACCCTCTCCGCCCGCGGCGACGAGGCCCTGCGCGCCCAGGCGGCCCGGCTGCTGTCGGTGCTGGAGGCGGGGCCCGAGCTGCCCCTGAAGGACGTGGCGTTCTCGCTGGCCACCACCCGCTCCGCGCTGGAGCGGCGCGCCACGGTCGTGGCGGCGGACCGGGCGGAGCTGCTGGGCGGCCTCACCGCGCTGCGCGACGGAGCCCCGCACGCCGCCCTCGTCCAGGGAGGCCCGGCCGGTGGCCGGACCGCGTTCCTCTTCTCGGGCCAGGGCAGCCAGCGGGCCGGGATGGGCCGGGAGCTGTACGAGGCGTTCCCGGTGTTCGCCGAGGCCCTGGACGAGATGTGCGCGCATCTGGACGGCCACCTCGAACGGCCGTTGCGCGAGGTGCTGTTCGCCGAGGAGGGCTCGGCGGAAGCGGAGCTTGTGGACCGTACGGGCTGGACACAGCCCGCCCTGTTCGCCTTCGAGGTGGCGCTGTACCGCCTCGTCGAATCCTGGGGGATCACGGCCGACTGTCTGGCGGGTCATTCGATCGGCGAGATCGCCGCCGCGCATGTGGCCGGGGTCCTGTCGCAGGCCGACGCGTGCGCGCTGGTGGCGGCGCGGGCCCGGCTGATGCAGGAGCTGCCCTCGGGCGGGTGCATGGTGGCGATCGAGGCGGCGGAGGACGAAATCGTCCCCCGGCTGGGTGAGGGAGTGTCGATCGCGGCGGTGAACGGGCCGCGTTCGGTGGTGGTGGCCGGCGAGGAGTCCTTGGTCGGGCAGATCGCCGCGCGGTTCGCCGAGGAGGGCCGCAAGACCCGGCGGCTGACCGTCAGCCACGCTTTCCACTCACCGCTGATGGAGCCGATGCTGGACGGGTTCCGGCAGGTCGCGGAGGGGCTTTCGTACGAGCCCCCGCGTATCGCCCTGGTCTCGAACCTGACCGGAGGGCCGGCCTCGGCCGAGGAGGTCTGCTCGCCGGAGTACTGGGTGGAGCATGTGCGCCGCACCGTGCGGTTCGCCGACGGGGTGGAGTGGCTGGCCGGACAGGGCGTCACCGCCTTCCTGGAGCTGGGCCCCGATGGGGTGCTGACCGCGATGGCCCAGGAGAGCCTGGCAGACCGGCCGCGGACGGCGCTGCTCCCGGCGCTGCGCAAGGGCCGTGCCGAGGTGTCCGCGCTCGTCTCCGCGCTGGCGCGGCTGCACACCCACGGCGTCGGCGTGGACTGGACCGCCTTCTTCGCCGGATCCGGGGCGCACCGCGTCGATCTGCCCACCTACGCGTTCCAGCGCCGCCGCTTCTGGCCCGAGACCGTCGCCGGGGCGGACGCCGGCGGTGTGCTGGACGCGGTGCGGGCCGAGGACACCGAGTTCTGGTCGGCCGTGGAACGGGCCGATCTGGAAACCCTGGGCACGGCCCTCGACCTGGACGACGGTGTGCTGACGGCGATGGTGCCCGCGCTGTCGACCTGGCGCAAACAGCGCCGCGACCGGTCCGCCACCGACAGCTGGCGCTACCGCATCACCTGGAAACCGGTCACCGGCAACGCGTCCGGTGCCCCGGCGCTCTCGGGGCGCTGGCTGGTCGTGGCGCCGCCCGGCGCGGCCGAGGACACCTGGGCGCGCGCGGTCCTCGACGGCCTCGGCGTGCCGACCGTACTGGTCGAGTCCGCGGCCGAGGACCGGGCCACGCCGACCGAGCTGCTGGGCCGAACCGACGCCGAGGGCACGGTGTTCACCGGCGTCCTGGCGCTGCCCGCGCACCACACGCCCGGCGACGAGGGCGATCCGGCCACCGTCGCGGCATGGGCTGCCACGGTGGTCCAGGCCCTGGGTGACGCGGGCATCGAGGCCCCGCTGTGGTGCCTCACCCGGGGCGCCGTATCGATCGGCCGCTCCGAGCCGGTCCTCGATCCGGCGCAGGCCGCGGTATGGGGTCTTGGCCGGGTGGCCGCCCTCGAACACCCGGAGCGCTGGGGCGGCCTCGTCGACCTGCCGGCTGACCCCGACCCGAAGGCCGCACGCCGGCTCGCCGGGGTGCTGGCGAGGACCGGCGGCGAGGACCAGGTGGCGGTGCGCGCCTCCGGCGCCTACGTACGGCGGCTGACCCGCATACCTGCCGAACCGTCCGCGGAATCACGGGAGTTCACCCCGGCCGGCACCGTACTGATCACCGGCGGCACCGGTGCGCTCGGTGGGCACCTCGCCCGCTGGCTGGCCGCCGAGGGCGCCGCGCATCTGGTGCTCCTCAGCCGCCGGGGGCCGAGCGCCCCGGGCGCGGACGGCCTCGTCCGGGAGCTGACCGAGCTCGGCGCCCGGGTCACCGTCGAGGCATGCGACGCCGCGGACCGCGACGCCCTGGCCGCCGTGCTGGACCGGATCCCCGCCGACACTCCGCTGACGGCCGTGATCCACACCGCCGGCGTCCTGGACGACGGGGTGGTGGACGCCCTCACCCCGGACCGGTTCACCGCCGTGATGCGGTCGAAGGCACAGGCCGCCCGCAACCTCGCCGAGCTGACCGAGGACCGCGACCTCGCCGCGTTCGTCCTCTTCTCCTCGGTCGCGGGCACCATAGGCGCCCCGGGGCAGGGCAACTACGCGGCGGCCAACGCCTATCTGGACGCCCTGGCCCAGCGCCGCCGGGACCGCGGCCTGACCGCCACGTCCCTCGCCTGGGGACCGTGGTCCGAGGCCGGGATGGTGGCCGACGGCGCGGCGCTGGAGGGCCGCGTACGCCGGGGCGGCTACACGCCGATGCCCCCGCGGCTGGCCGTCGCCGCGCTCCGGCAGGCCCTCGAACGCGACGAGCGGGTAGTGACCGTCGCCGACATCGACTGGGACCGCTTCCTCGGCGTGTTCGCCACGGCACGGCCCGCACCCCTGGTGGCCGACCTGCCGGAGGTACGGCGTGCCCTGGAGGCGACGGACACCGGCCGCGGCGGCGCGCCGTCGGACGGGCAGGGGCTGCACGGCGGGCTGACCGGCCTGCCCGAGGCGGAGCGCCGCGCGTACGTGCTCGGCCTGGTGCGCGGCCGGGTGGCCGCCGTACTCGGACACGGCGACACCACGACCATCGCCCCCGACCAGGCCTTCCGGGATCTGGGCTTCGACTCGCTCACCACGGTCGAGCTGCGCAACGCGCTGTCGGCGGAGACCGGGCTGACGCTGCCGTCCTCCCTGGTCTACGACTACCCCACGCCGTACGCGCTGGCGGACTTCCTGCTCGCCGAAGTGCTCGGCGCGGCGGCGGACACCGCCATGGCCCCGGCGGCTTCAGCAGCGCCTTCCGCGGCCGACGACCCGATCGCCATCGTCGGCGTCAGCTGCCGGTTCCCCGGTGGCGTGGCGTCGCCCGAGGACCTGTGGCGGCTCCTTGCCGACGGCGGCGACGGCATCACACCGTTCCCCACCGACCGGGGATGGGACCTCGACGCGCTCGCGGGCGGCGCCTCCGCCACGCGGGAGGGCGGCTTCCTGCCCGGCGCGGGCGACTTCGACGCCGCGTTCTTCGGGATCTCCCCGCGCGAGGCCCTTGCCATGGACCCCCAGCAGCGGCTGCTGCTGGAAACCTCCTGGGAGGCGCTGGAGCGGGCCGGGATCGACCCCGCCACCCTCCGGGGCAGCGACACGGGCGTCTTCGTGGGCACCAACGGGCAGGACTACGCGGGCGTGCTGCGCAAGGCCACCGCCGATGTGCGCGGCCACGTGGCCACCGGCAACACGGCAAGCGTGATGTCCGGCCGGCTGTCGTACACCCTGGGGCTCGAAGGCCCGGCGGTCACGGTCGACACCGCCTGCTCGTCCTCGCTGGTGTCGCTGCACTGGGCGGCCCAGGCGCTGCGGCGCGGCGAGTGCTCGCTCGTTCTGGCCGGTGGCGTGTCGGTGATGTCGAGCCCGGACTCGTTCACCGAGTTCAGCGTGCAGGGCGGACTGGCCCCGGACGGCCGGTGCAAGGCGTTCGCCGACACCGCCGACGGCACCGCCTGGTCCGAGGGCGTCGGGGTGCTGGTCCTGGAGCGGCTGTCGGACGCCGTACGCAACGGACACGAGGTCTGGGGCGTGGTGCGCGGCACCGCGGTCAACCAGGACGGCGCGTCCAACGGGCTGACGGCGCCCAACGGCCCCGCGCAGCAGCGGGTGATCCGGCAGGCCCTGTCCGACGCGCGGCTGACGCCCGCCGACGTCGACGCGGTCGAGGCACACGGCACCGGCACCACCCTGGGCGACCCCATCGAGGCACACGCCCTGCTCGCCACCTACGGCCGGGAGCGCCCGGAACCGCTGCTGCTGGGCACCGTGAAGTCCAACATCGGCCACACCCAGGCCGCGGCCGGGGTGGCCGGTGTCATCAAGATGGTCATGGCGATGCGACATGGTGTGCTGCCCAGGACCCTGCATGTGGACACGCCGTCCTCGCACGTGGACTGGGCATCGGGCGCGGTGTCGCTGGTGCGCGAGGCCACGCCGTGGCCGCGGAGGGGCCGGCGGCGGCGGGCCGGTGTGTCGGCCTTCGGCGTCAGCGGGACCAACGCCCATGTGATCGTCGAACAGGCGCCGACGGCCGAACCCGCCGAGCGGTACGAGCCCGAGCAGATCCCGACCGTGGTGCCATGGGTGGTCTCGGGCCGCGGCCCCGAGGGCTTGAGCGCGCAGCTCGGCGGGCTCACCTCTTTCATTGAACGGAGCGATCCGCGGCCATCCCCCGTGGCCGTGGGGTACACCCTGGCCACCGGCCGCCCGGCGTTCGACCACCGTGCGGTGCTGCTGGCCACCGACGACGGGGTCACGGAGGCGGCCCGCGGGGTGATACGCGCCCCCGGCGGCAGGACGGCGTTCCTCTTCTCCGGCCAGGGCAGCCAGCGGCCCGGTATGGGACGGCAGCTCTACGACCGCTTCCCGGCCTTCGCCGAGGCGCTGGACGACGTACTGGCCCATCTGGACGTGGAGCTCGACCGCCCGCTGCGGGAGGTGTTCTTCGCCGAAACCGGGACGGCCGAGGCCGAGCTGCTGGACCGTACGGGATACACCCAGCCGGCCCTGTTCGCCGTCGAAGTGGCCCTGTTCCGGCTGCTGGAGTCGTGGGGAGTACGACCGGACCTGCTGGCCGGACACTCCATCGGGGAACTGGCGGCGGCCCACGTCGCCGGGGTGCTCTCACTCGCCGACGCGTGCCGGCTGGTGGCGGCGCGGGCACGGCTGATGGAGGCGCTGCCGTCCGGTGGCGCGATGGTCTCGCTGGAGGCCGCCGAGGACGAGGTCGCCCAGCTGCTCGCCGGACACGGCGAGCTGGTGTCCGTCGCGGCCGTCAACGGCCCCGCCGCGACGGTGATCGCCGGTGACGAGGAGGCGGTGGCGCGGATCGCCGCGCGGCTGGAGTCCCGCGGGCGCAGGACCAGGCGGCTGCGGGTCTCGCACGCCTTCCACTCGCCGCTGATGGAGCCGATGCTCGACCCGTTCGCCACGGTGGCCGAACACCTGGCGTACCAGGAGCCGCGGATCCCCGTCGTCTCCACCCTGACCGGCCGCCTCGCCACGGCCGAGGAGCTGTGCTCACCCGCGTACTGGGTGCGCCAGGTGCGGGAGACCGTACGGTTCGCCGACGGCGTACGCACCCTGCGGGACGCGGGCGCGACCGCCTTTGTCGAGCTGGGCCCGGACCGGGTACTGGCCGCGATGGCCCGGCACACGCTGGCCGACGAGCGGCCCGAACCGCTGGTGGCCCCGCTGCTGCGCGCGGACCGCGACGAGGAGGCCGAGATCACGGCGGCGCTGGGCGCGCTGCATGTGCACGGGGTGCCGGTGGACTGGTCGGCGTACTTCGGCGGCACCGGCGCGCGCCTGACCACCCTGCCGACGTATGCCTTCCAGCGCGAGCGGTATTGGCCCGAGTTGGCGCCGGGCACGGCGGAGAACGCGGCGGCCGATCCGGTGGACGCGGAGTTCTGGTCGGCCGTGGAGCGGGAGGACCTGGAGTCGCTGGCGTCCACGCTGGAGCTGGACGGCGACTCGCTGACCGCGGTGGTGCCCGCGCTGTCGTCCTGGCGCCGGTCCCGCCACGACGAGTCCGTCGTGGACGGCTGGCGCTACGAGGCGAGCTGGACACCGCTGACCGGCCCGGCCTTCGCCGGTACGCCGACCGGCGCCCTGGAAGGCACCTGGCTGCTGCTCGTCCCCGCCCCCGACGAGCCCGGGGCGGTCGACGAGGAGTGGCCGGCGGCCGTCGCCGAGCAGTTGGGCCAGGGGGAATCGGGCACCGTACGCATCGAAGTGGCGGGCGCCGACCGGGCCGCCCTGGCCGCAAGGCTCGGCGAAGTGCGCACCGGCGACGGCCCGTTCGCGGGTGTGCTGTCCCTGCTCGCCCTCGGGCGGACGGGGTCCGAAGCCACCGCGCTGACCTGCGCCTTGATCCAGGCGCTGGGCGACGCGGGCATCGAGGCACCGCTGTGGTGCGCCACCGTGGGCGCGGTCCGCGTGGGCCGCGGTGACGGCCCGGCGGATCCGGGGCAGGCCGCGGTGTGGGGCCTGGGCCGGGTGGCCGCGCTGGAACACCCGGAGCGCTGGGGCGGCCTCGTCGACCTGCCCGGCTCCCCCGACCAGCGGGCCCGTGCCCGGCTCACGGCCGTACTGGGAGGCGGTGCGGGCGACCTGGCGGAGGACCAGATCGCGGTGCGCGCCAACGGGGTGTTCGGCAGGCGTCTGGTGCGGGCCGCGGCGCCCGTCGCCGACGGGCGGTGGCGGCCACGGGGCACCGTCTGGGTCACCGGCGGCACCGGCGCTACGGCCGGGCAGCTTGCCCGGTGGCTGGCCGCGGAGGGCGCCGGGCATCTGGTGCTGACCGGCCCGCAGGACCCCGACGCGCCCGACATCGCAGAACTGGCCGCCGAACTCGCCGTCGAACTCGCCGAGTCGGGCGTCCGGGTGACCGCGCGGGCATACGACCCGGCCGACCGCGACGCCCCGGCTGCGCTGCTCGACGAGTTCCCGCCGGACGCGGTCGTGCACGCCGGACAGCCCGACCTGTCGCCCGTCGCGCCCGTCGCCATGGACCGGATCGACGCGCTCGGGCCCGCCCCGCTCGCGGCGGCGGTGGCGGACCGGATCGCGGCGGCGGCGCACCTCGACGAACTGCTGGGCGACCGGCCCCTGGACGCCTTCGTGCTGCTCACCTCGGTCGCCGGGGTCTGGGGCGTGGCGGGGCGGGCCGCCGACGCGGCCGTGGACGCCGCTCTCGAAGCGCTGGCCCGCCGGCGCCGGGCGCGCGGGGCCCCTGCCACCTCGGTGGCGTGGAGCGCCTGGGCCACATCACCCACCGACACCCCCGACGGGATGGCGGCGCATCTGCGGCTCAGCGGACTGCCCGCCCTGCCGCCGCGGCTGGCGGTGACCGCGCTGGGCCGGGCGGTGGACGGCGAGCTGGACGCGGTGACGATCGCGGATGTGGCCTGGGACCGCTTCGCCCCGGCGTTCACCGCCGTACGCCCGAGCGCGCTGTTCACCGCGCTGCCCGAGGCCCGTACGGCGCTGGAGTCCGCGGCGGCCGGCCGGGACACCGGGGAATCCGGTGCGACCGGTATCGCGGCCGAGCTGCGGACCCGGCTGCTGGGCCTGCCCGGCGTCCGGCGCTCCCACGTCCTGCTGGACCTGGTGCGCGGCGAGGTCGCCGAGGTGCTGGGCCATGGGGGAGCCGAGGCGATCGAGGCCGACCGGGCCTTCTCGGACCTCGGGTTCGACTCGCTGACCGCGGTGGACCTGCGCAACCAGCTGACCCGGGCCACCGGGCTGCCCCTGCCCACCACCCTCGCCTTCGACCACCCGACCCCGGCGGCGCTCGCCGACCACCTGTACGCCGAACTGCTCGGGCAGGACGGCGCCGACGACACGGCGGCGCTGCCCGCCCGCACCGCCGACGACCCGATCGTGATCGTCGGCATGAGCTGCCGCTACCCCGGCGGCGTACGCTCGCCCGAAGACTTGTGGCAGCTGGTCGTGGACGAGGCCGACGCCATCGGACAGCTGCCCACCGACCGCGGCTGGGACCTCGACACGCTGAGCGGCGGCACCCGGGACGGACGCGGGCGCAGCACCGCCCAGTCGGGCGGGTTCCTGTACGACGCCGCCGACTTCGACCCGGGCTTCTTCGGTATCGCGCCGCGCGAGGCCATGGTGATGGACCCGCAGCAGCGGCTGGTGCTGGAGGCCGCGTGGGAGGCGCTGGAGCGGGCCGGTGTCGACCCGCACAGGCTGCGCGGTGGCGACACGGGCGTCTTCGTCGGCGCCACCAGCGGCGACTACCGACCGCCCGCCGACCAGCGCGGCCACGCCCAGACCGCGCAGGCGGCCAGCCTGATCTCCGGCCGTCTCTCCTACAGCTTCGGCCTGGAGGGCCCGGCGGTGACCGTGGACACGGCCTGCTCCTCGTCGCTGGTGGCGCTGCATCTGGCCGCCCAGGCGCTGCGCTCGGGCGAGTGTTCGCTGGCGCTGGCCGGCGGGGTGACGGTGATGTCCACACCGGTGGGTTTCGTGGAGTTCAGCGACATGGGCGCCCTGTCGCCCGACGGCCGGTGCAAGGCGTTCGCCGAGGCGGCGGACGGCACGGGCTGGTCCGAGGGCGTCGGCATGCTCGTGGTGGAGCGGATGTCCGACGCCCGGCGCAACGGCCACCGGATCCTGGCGGTCCTGCGCGGCTCGGCGGTCAACCAGGACGGCGCCTCGAACGGGCTGACCGCCCCCAACGGCCCCTCGCAGCGCAGGGTCATCCGCCGCGCCCTCGCGAACGCCGGACTGTCCCCCGCGGACGTGGACGTGGTCGAGGCCCACGGCACCGGCACCACCCTCGGCGACCCGATCGAGGCCCAGGCGCTGCTGGCCACCTACGGTCAGGACCGCGCCCCCGACCAGCCCCTGCTGCTCGGCTCGGTCAAGTCCAACATCGGGCATACGCAGTCGGCGGCGGGCGTCGCGGGTGTGATCAAGACGGTCATGGCGATGCGCCACGGAGTGGTGCCCAGGACCCTCCATCTGGACGCCCCCAGCTCGCATGTGGACTGGTCCGCGGGCGCCGTGGAACTGGCCGCCGAGGCCACCGCGTGGCCGGGGACCGGGCGGCCGCGCCGGGCCGGGATCTCCTCGTTCGGTGCCAGCGGCACCAATGCCCACGCGATCATCGAGCAGGCGCCCGACGACGAGCCCGCCCGTACCCCGGCCGCGCCGCTGCGTGACGGCGCGCCGTGGCCCGTCGCCCTGTCGGCCCGCACCCCCCAGGCGCTGCGCGACCAGGCCCGGCTGATGCTCCGCCATGTCGCCGCCGACCCGGATCTCGGCCTCGCCGACCTGGCGTTCTCGCTGGCCGCCACCCGGTCGGCCTTCGAGAAGCGGGCCGCGGTGCTGAGCGCGGACCGTGACGAGTTGATGGAGGGCCTGGAGGCGGTGGCGGACGGACGCCCGTCCCCACGGGTGATCGAGGACACGGCGGCCGGTGGCCGGACCGCCTTCCTCTTCTCGGGCCAGGGCAGTCAGCGGGCCGGGATGGGCCGGGAGCTGTACGAGACCTTCCCGGTGTTCGCCGAGGCGTTCGACGCGGTGTGCGCACATCTGGACGCGCACCTCGAACGGCCACTGTCCGAGGTGGTGTTCGCGCAGCCCGGGTCGGCCGAGGCGGAGGCGCTGGACGAGACGCGGTGGACCCAGCCCGCGCTGTTCGCGGTCGAGGTGGCGCTGTTCCGGCTGCTGGAGTCCTGGGGGATCGTCCCGGACTATCTGGCGGGGCATTCGATCGGCGAGATCGCGGCGGCCCATGTGGCGGGGGTGTTCTCGCTGCCGGACGCGTGTGCCCTGGTGGCCGCGCGCGGCCGGCTGATGCAGGAGCTGCCGTCCGGGGGAGCGATGGTGGCGTTGCAGGCCACCGAGGAGGAGGTGGCTCCCCATCTGGGCGAGCGGGTCTCGGTCGCGGCCGTGAACGGTCCGCGCTCGGTGGTCGTGGCGGGCGACGAGGCCGCCGTACTGGATGTGGCGGCCCGGTTCGAGGAGCAGGGCCGCAAGACCAGGCGGCTGACGGTCAGCCATGCGTTCCACTCCGCGCTGATGGAGCCGATGCTGGCGGAGTTCGGGCGGGTGGTGCGAAGCCTGTCGCTCGAGGCGCCACGGATCGCGCTGGTATCCAATCTGACGGGCGACGTGGTGTCGGCCGAGCGGGTGTGCGCACCGGAGTACTGGGTGGAGCACATCCGCCGTACCGTGCGGTTCGCCGACGGTGTCAGCCGGCTCGCCGCCGAGGGCGTCACCACCTTCCTGGAGGTGGGGCCCGACGCCGTACTGACCGCCATGGCGCGGGAAACCCTCGGGGAACGGCCGGCCGACGCCCTGCTCGTCCCCGCGCTGCGCAGGACGCGCGGCGAGGAGGCCACCCTGGTGGCGGCGGTGGCCCGGCTGCACACCCACGGCGTCGGCGTCGACTGGGCGGGCTTCTTCGCCCCCTCCGGCGCCCGACCGGTCGACCTGCCCACCTACCCCTTCCAGCAGCAGCGCTTCTGGCCCGAGGAGGCCGCCGGTCAGGAGACGGCTCCCGATTCGGCCCCCGATACGGCGGACGCGGACTTCTGGGCCACCGTGGAACGGGCCGACCAGGCGGACATCGCCTCGCTGGCGACGACACTCGACGTCGACGACGAGGCGCTGACGAAGGTCCTGCCCGCGCTCTCGTCCTGGCGCCGTCGGCGCCATGAGCAGTCGGTGGTCGGCAGCTGGCGCTACCGGATCGGCTGGAAGCCGCTCACCGGCCCGGCACCGGGCGCCCCCTCGGGGACCTGGCTCGCCGTGGTCCCGGCCGGACACGCCGATGACCCCTGGGTGAACGCGGTGGTCGAGGCGCTGGGCACCGAGACCGTACGGCTGGAGGTCACCGCACCGGACCGCGCGGCGCTGGCCGAGCGGCTGCGGGCACAGATGGCCGAGGGGCCGCGGCCGGCCGGTGTGGTGTCGCTGCTGGCCGTGGCCGACTCCGCGGGGCCGGTCGTCCCGCCGGGACTCGCGCTGACCGCCGTACTGGTGCAGGCCCTGGGCGATGCCGAGGTCGAGGCTCGGCTGTGGTGTGTCACCCGGGGTGCGGTGTCGGTCGGCCGTACGGAGCGGGTGGCCGGCCCGCGGCAGGCCGCGGTATGGGGGCTCGGCCGGGTGGCCGCGCTCGAACACCCGCAGCGCTGGGGCGGGTTGGTCGATCTGCCCGAGGAGCTGGACGGGCGGATCGCCGCCCGGTTCGCCGCGGTGCTGGGCCGGCCCGGCGGCACGGAGCCGGCCGAGGACCAGGTCGCGGTGCGCGCGTCCGGCGTGTTCGGCCGCCGACTGCGACGGCCGGTCGGCGCCCCGCCCGAGGACGGCTGGCGGCCCTCGGGCACGGTGCTCGTCACCGGCGGCACCGGGACACTGGGCGGCCATGTCGCCCGGTGGCTGGCCCGCAGTGGCGCCGAGCACATCCTGCTGGCCAGCCGCAGCGGCCCCGAGGCCGAAGGGGCCGAGGAGCTGCGGTCCGAGCTGGCCGGGACGGGAGCCCGGGTGTCCATCGTGGCCTGCGACGTGGCCGACCGCCGACAGGTGGCGGACCTGCTGGCGGACATCCCCGGCGACTGCCCGCTGACCGCCGTGGTGCACGCGGCGGGGGTGCTGGACGACGGGGTCCTCGACGGTCTTTCGCCCCAGCGGTTCGAGACGGTGTTCCGGTCCAAGGTGGAGTCGGCGACCGTCCTGGACGAGCTGACGCGGGACCTGAACCTGACGGCCTTTGTGCTGTTCTCCTCCGCGTCCGGCGCCGTGGGCAACGCCGGCCAGGCCAACTACGCAGCCGCCAACGCGGTGCTGGACGCGCTGGCCGAGCGGCGCCGGGACCAGGGCCTGCCCGCCACCTCGGTGGCCTGGGGCGCCTGGGCCGGTGGCGGCATGGCGGCGAGCGCCCGCGCCGAGGAGACATCGCACCGCACCGGGGTGGCCGCGATGGCCCCGGAGGCGGCGCTGTCGGCCATGCGCAGCGCGGTGGGCTCCGAAGAACCCACCTCCGTGGTCGCCGATATCGACCAGGCCCGGTTCATCCACGCCTTCACCACCCTGCGGCCCAGCCCGCTGCTGCGGGAGCTGCCCCGGTACGCGGAGCTGACCGCGGGCGCCACCGTCTCGCCGCGCGACCAGGCGTCGGCCGCGGCCGAGCTGCGGGAGCGGGTGCTCGGGCGGCCCGCGGCGGAGCGGCCCCGGGTGGTGCTGGACCTGGTCCGCGCCCAGGTCGCCGGGGTGCTGGGGTATACGGGGCCCGAGGCCGTCGGCGCCGAACGGGCTTTCAAGGACCTCGGCTTCGACTCGCTGGCCGCGATCGAGCTGCGTAATCAGCTCACCGTCACCACCGGGCTGAGCCTGCCCGCCACCCTCGTCTTCGACCACCCCACACCCGTCGCCCTCGCCGAGCATGTGCTGCGGGAGCTCGTCCCCGAGACGGCCGGCGGTTCCCCCGCCGACGAGCGGGAGAACGAGATCCGGGCGCTGCTGACCTCCGTACCCCTCGCCCGGCTGCGCGAGGTCGGGCTGCTGGAGCCCCTGCTGCAGCTGGCCGGCCATCCGACGGCGACGGCGGAGCAGGCTCCGGGGGACTCGATCGACGCGATGGACCTGGACGATCTGGTCAGGGCCGCGCTCGACGGCAACGGGCACTGACCGCAAGCCGGGGCGGCCCCCGGGACCGTCGAGCGGACGGGCCCGGGGGCCTCTCGTATGCCACCGGGCGTCCCCCGGACACGCCACGGCCACAGGGGCAGGCCCAGGACATGGCAAACGGCCCGGATGACGGCTTCCAGCGGGGCTGGAGCGCGTCATCCGGGCCGCGAGGTCCGGTCGGAGCCGTTCGGGTCAGAAGCCGTCCGGGTCAGGAGTCCGGGTCAGGAGCCGTGGCGAGACACCCGGGAGGGCGTCGGGCCCCTCAGCCATCCTCCAGGGTGATGGCCCCGGACGGGCAGAGGTGGACGGCCTCCCGGGCCGCGTCCTTCGTGGCCGCGCCGGGCTCCGTGAGCACCGTGACGGTGCCGTCGTCGTCCTGGTCGAACAGGTCCGGCGCGGCGAGCACACACTGGCCCGCCCCGACACAGCGGTCGGCGTCCGCGTTGATTCGCAACGTATTCACCTCCTTCGGAACTACCAGGTGACCGGCAGTTCATGCAGGCCGAACAGGATCCCTTCGTCCTTGAACGGCAGTTCCTCGGGCGGCACCGCGAGCCGCAGGGTGGGAATCCGCTCGAACAGTGTCCGGTAGGCGGTCCCCATCTCGGCCCTGACCAGGTGCTGCCCGAGACACTGATGCACGCCGTAGCCGAACGCCACATGGTGGCGGGCGGGTCGGCCCGGATCGAACTGGTCGGCCCGCTCGAAGGCGTTCTCGTCATGGTTGGCCGCCGCCCCCAGCGGCACGATGCCCTCCCCGGCCTTGATCAGCTGACCGCCGATCTCGACGTCCTCGACCGCCACCCGCAAAGCCACCCGGTCGGCGACCGACAGATAGCGCAGCGCCTCCTCGACCGCGCGCGGATCCCCGATCCACTCCCGGTTCAGCAGCAGCATGACCACACCGAGGGCGATGTTGTTGGCCGTGGTCTCATGGCCGGCGATCAGCAGCAGCAGCGCGATGCCGGAGACCTCCTGGGCGGTCAGCGTCTCGTTCTTCAGCAACCCGCTGATCAGATCGTTGCCCGGGAACTTGTGCTTGATGGAGATCAGCTTGGTCAGATAGGTGATGAGCTCCTTGGCCGCGCTCTCCCGCTGCTCGTCGGTCGAGGTGAATGTGACCAGGACGCGAGTCCGGGACTCGAAGTACTCATGGTCGGAGTACGGCACCCCCAGCAGCTCACAGATGACCAGCGACGGCACCGGCAGCGCGAACTGGGCCACCAGATCAGCGGAGTTCCCGCCGTCGAGCAGGGCGTCGATGAGCCTGTCCACGATGCGCTGGATGGCCGGCTGCATCTCCTTGATGCGCCGCACCGTGAACTCCGGGATGAGCGCCTTGCGGAACCGGCCGTGCTCCGGCGGGTCGTACGCGACGAACCAGCCGGGCACCTGGTCGGGCGGCGGCACCGTGCCGTTCTTTCCCATGCTGGGAAAGCCCTCGTGCAGCGGGTTGGAGCTGATCCGGGGATCGGTGAGCACACTGCGTACGTCTTCGTGGCGGGTGACGAGCCACACCGTGCTGCCGCCTGGCAGTGAGGACTTGACCAGCCCTTCCTGCGAGCGCAGCCCGGCGTACTCCGCCGGTGGGGTGAGACGGCCTGGCTGCCGCCTCGGAAACTCGATCGGAATTGCGTCAGCGGTAGCCATTTTCACGCTTCCCACGTAGGTGGTGTTCGGACAGGGAGTGTCGGCCGGGTGTCACTTCAGCGCGGGGGAACCGAGGATCAGATCGGCCGCGGTGTTCAAACCGCCCGCCTCCCGCTGCACCTGGGCGAAGTGTCGGGCCCGCTCGTGGAACGAGGCCTCGTTCAGCACCCGCGTCAGCTTGTCGACCACATCGTCGACGTCGAAGGTCTGCGGCCGGTCCAGCGTCAGGCTGACCCCGCTGTCCGCGCCGCGTACGGCCTGGTCGTAGCAGTCGATCCACAGCGGCCGGACCACCAGCGGCTTGCCGAAGTAGATGCCCTCGTGGAAGCCGTTGCCCCCGCCGTGGGTGAAGAACACCTTGACGTTCGGGTGGGCCAGCACATCGAGCTGGGACGGCACCCAGCTCTCGATCCGCAGATTGCCCGGCAGCTCGCCGTCCGGCGGCAGAAACTGCTGCTGCTCCTTGGGCAGCTTCCACAGCACATCGTGGCGCCCCTCAAGCCGGCGGACCACCTCCACGAGGGAGCGCACCTGGTCGGCGGTCAGCCGGGTGACCGTACCGAAGCCCATGTAGACCACCGAGTCCCGGGCGTCGAGCCACCGGGACAGTCCGCCGTCGTCCGGCGCCTCGGGCAGTGGCGGCACGATCGCGCCCAGCAGGCGCATGTTGTCGGGGAACGGGAACGGATACTCCAGCCCGGTGACCGAGAAGCACAGGACCTGTTCGGCCAGGTCGGTCCGCGCGGTCATCTTGGCCGCCTCGGGGGCGATCCCGAGGTCCTTGCGCACCTGGTTGAAGGCGCCGAGCGTCTTGAGCATGCTCGGCTTGAAGAACATCGCCACCTTGCGGATCTTGAACCAGCGATTGGCCATCCGCTGTGCGAAGGACATGTGCAGCGACAGACCGGAGTGTGCCGAGGGGAAGTTGGACCGCAGGCTGGTCATGAAGAGGTTGCTGGGCAGGAAGGGGACGCTCAGCATGAACGGGATCTTCCTGGTGATGGCCACCTCGACACCGAAGAACGACACGCTGTCGATGATCATCAGCGCCGGTTCGACCTCATCCACCACCGCGTCCAGAGCGCGGTACTTGGGGACCCGCAGCTGCGGTTTGAAGGTGTGCTCCACGAGCGCGCGGTGGGCCTTCCACCGCGACGGCTGAGTGACCCGCCGATACGTCGCATCGTCCCACGTGGGGGAGGAGAACTCGGGCACCACCTCGCCCAGGGAGGCAAAGCGCACCGGGCTGTCCTCGTTGATTCCCTCGATGTCCGCACGCCGCTTGTCGTCGGTGGCGAACCACAGATCCGGCACCCCCTGCCGCGACAACTCGGTGGCGATGGTGAACAGCGAGTTGAACAACCCGCTCTCCGGTGAACTCACAAACAGGATCGGCCGTCGGGACGAGGTCACGATCAACACCTCCGCGGGTGCGGGCTGGATGACGGGAGGCATGCCGAACGCGCTCGCGCGTCGAAGCGCGCGAACAAGGCGATCGGTACTCGATCGGCAGCCAGACTTCTTTGCTACCGGCACACGGTCAAAGAAATCCCCAGTAGTTCGCCGACACCGGGGCGCTGAGCTGCTGGCTGGCGAGCGCTGCGGCAATGACTAGGGGATTGCCAGTGGCTCGTCGCTTTCACTTCGAAATCAGGGACGCCGATTGGTTCGACGGCGCGCACTGGGAAACCGCACACGCGGCGCTGCGCCCGTGAGCGATGTCCACGGATCCATGCCGAACTACGGAGTTGATCATGGCTACGCCCAGCGACAAGGTCGTCGAAGCGCTCCGAGCCTCCATGAAGGAGACCGAGCGGCTGCGTCGGCAGAACCAGACTCTCGTTGCCGCGGCAACGGAGCCGATCGCGATCGTGGCAATGAGCTGCCGGTTCCCGGGCGGGGTGGGTTCCCCGGAGGAGCTGTGGGAACTGGTCGCCGACGGCCGCGAGGCGATCTCCGGTTTCCCCGTCGACCGCGGCTGGGATCTGGACGCGCTGGACGCGGGTGACGGCCGTCCGGGCGCCAGCGCCACCCTGGAGGGCGGTTTCCTCGACGGTGTCGCCGACTTCGACCCCGGCTTCTTCGGGATCTCGCCACGCGAGGCGCTGTCCATGGATCCGCAGCAGCGGCTGTTGCTGGAGACCTCCTGGGAGGCGGTGGAGCGGGCCGGGATCGACCCGATACGGCTGAAGGGCTCCCGCACCGGGGTCTTCGTCGGCATGAGCGGCCAGGACTACTCGTATCTGACCGTGAACTCCCTGACCGACCTGGAAGGCAACGTCGGCACCGGCATGGGCGCCGGCGCCGCCTCCGGACGGCTCTCCTACACGCTCGGTCTCGAAGGCCCCGCCGTCACGGTGGACACCGCCTGTTCCTCCTCACTGGTGGCCCTGCACCTCGCCACCCAGGCGCTGCGGTCGGGGGAGTGCTCACTGGCGCTGGTCGGCGGTGTGACCGTGATGTCCACTCCCGGCTCGTTCATCGAGTTCAGCCGCCAGGGCGGGCTGGCCGCCGACGGCCGGTGCAAGTCGTTCGCCGAGGCGGCGGACGGTACGGGCTGGGCCGAGGGCGTCGGCGTACTGGTGGTGGAGCGGCTGACGGACGCACGCCGCAACGGACATCAGGTGCTCGCCCTGGTACGGGGCTCGGCGATCAACCAGGACGGCGCGTCCAACGGCTTCACCGCGCCGAACGGGCCCTCGCAGCAGCGGGTCATCCGGCAGGCGCTGGCGAACGCGGGGCTGTCCGTCGCCGATGTGGACGCGGTGGAGGCACACGGCACGGGCACGAAGCTGGGCGATCCGATCGAGGCGCAGGCGCTGCTGGCCACGTACGGCCAGGAGCGCGAACAGCCGCTGTGGCTGGGGTCGGTGAAGTCGAACATCGGGCACACACAGGCGGCGGCGGGCGTGGCCGGTGTCATCAAGATGGTCATGGCGATGCGGCACGGGGTGCTCCCGGCCACCTTGCATGCGGCGGCCCCCTCTTCGCATGTGGACTGGTCGGCGGGCGCGGTCGAGTTGCTGACCGAGGCGGTGGCCTGGCCGGACGGGGAACGCCTGCGCCGCGCCGGGATCTCCTCGTTCGGGGTCAGCGGCACCAACGCGCACACCATCCTGGAGCAGGCCCCACCCGCCGAGCCCGAACCCGAGCCCGAGCCCGGGCCCGAGAGCACCCCCGCCGGGCGCCCCGCCATGGTGCCGTGGGTGCTTTCGGGCAGAACCGAACCCGCGCTGCGCGCCCAGGCGGCCCGCCTCGTGTCCTTCCTCGACGGCGCCACGCCCAGCGCGCCGCGGGCGGAGGCGCTGGACGTGGCGCTGTCGCTGGCCACCACCCGGTCGGGCTTCGAACACCGGCTGGCGGTCCTGGCCGAGGACGCGACGGGCCTGCACGCGTCACTGAGCTCCTGGCTCTCCGGGCGGACCACGGCGGGTGCGCTCCAGGGGGTGGCCCGGCCGGACGGCGGGCTCGGGGTACTGTTCTCCGGCCAGGGTGCCCAACGTCCGGGCATGGGACGGGAGTTGTACGCACGTTTCCCGGCGTTCGCCGAGGCGTTCGACGCGGTGTGCGAGCACCTGGACGAGCGGTTGGAGCGCCCGCTGCGGGAGGTGGTGTTCGCCGAGCCAGGGTCGCCGGAGGCTGCGCTGCTGGATGAGACGGGGTGGACGCAGCCCGCGTTGTTCGCCATCGAGGTGGCGTTGTTCCGGCTGGTGGAGTCGTGGGGTGTCCGGCCGGACACTCTGGCGGGGCATTCGATCGGTGAGATCGCGGCGGCGCATGTGGCGGGGGTGTTCTCGCTGGCGGACGCGTGTGCGCTGGTGGCGGCGCGGGCCCGGCTGATGCAGGAGTTGCCGCCCGGTGGGGCGATGGTGTCCCTCCAGGCCGCCGAGGACGAGGTGGTCCCGTATCTGGGCGAGCGGGTGTCGATCGCCGCGCTCAACGGACCGCGCTCGGTGGTGATCGCCGGGGATGAGGCCGCGGTGCTGGAGATCGTGGCCCGGTTCGAGGAGCAGGGCCGCAAGACCCGCCGCCTGCGGGTGTCGCATGCGTTCCATTCGCCGTTGATGGACCCGATGCTGGCCGAGTTCGACGAGGTCGCGCGTGGGATCTCGTACGAGGCGCCACAGATCCCGTTTGTATCGAACGTGACCGGTGAGCCGGCCACGGCCGAGCTGGTGTGTTCCCCCGAGTACTGGGTGCGGCACGTCCGGGAGCCGGTGCGGTTCGCCGACGCGGTAACGGTGATGAGCGCGGCCGGTGCGTCCGCCTTCCTCGAGGTCGGCCCCGACGGCGTACTGTCCGCCATGGCCCAGGAGACACTGGGCGACCAGCCGACCGCCCCGGCCCTCGTCCCCGCGCTCCGCAAGGACCGGACCGAAGAGGAGGCTCTGACCGAGGCGGTGGCCCGGCTGCACATCGCCGGGGCTCGTCTGGACTGGACGGCGTTCTTCGCCGGGTCCGGGGCGCGGTGCGTGGATCTGCCGACCTACGCGTTTCAGCACGAGCGGTACTGGCCCGAGGCCGCCGCGGCCGCACCGGGCGGTGCGGCGGACCCGGTGGACGCGGAGTTCTGGGCCGCGGTGGAGCGGGAAGATCTCGGCGCGTTGGCCGCCGACCTGGATGTCGACGGCGCGGCGCTGGAATCGCTGGTACCGGCGTTGTCGTCGTGGCGTCGGCAGCGGCGGGAGCGGTCGGTCGTGGACGGGTGGCGACACCGCGTCACCTGGAAGCCACTGACCGGTGTGCCCGAGGGCGTGGTGTCGGGCACCTGGCTGGCCGTGGTGCCGGAGGGGCTGGCGGAGGACCCGTGGGTGTGCTCGGTGACCGCCGCGCTGGGCGCGGGGGCGGTGCGGCTGGAGGCCGGTGACACGGACCGTACGGTCCTGGCGGCGCGGTTGCGCGAGGTCGTGGCGGACGCGGGGCCGCTTGCGGGCGTGGTGTCGCTGCTGGCGCTGCTGGAGTCGGCGACGGCGGAGCGTCCGGCCGTACCCGCGGGGGTCGCGCTGACGACGTCGCTGCTGCAGGCGCTGGGCGACGCGGGTGTTGACGCGCCGGTGTGGGCGGTCACCCGGGGCGCGGTGTCGGTGGGGCGCTCGGAGCGGGTGACGAATGCGGTACAGGCCGCGGTGTGGGGCCTTGGGCGCGTGGCGGCGCTGGAGTACCCCCAGCGCTGGGGCGGTCTGGTCGATCTGCCGGAGGCCATGGACGGGCGGGTGGTATCGCGGTTCGCCGCGGTGCTGGCCGGGTTCGAGGGCGAGGACCAGATCGCGGTCCGGAGGTCCGGAGTGTTCGGCCGGCGACTTGTCGCGGCGCCGGCCGGGACCGGCGCGGGAGCCTGGGAGCCGTCGGGCACGGTGTTGGTGACCGGCGGTACGGGGGTGTTGGGCGGCCATGTCGCCCGCTGGCTGGCGCGCAGTGGCGCCGAACACCTGGTGCTGGCCAGCCGGAGCGGCGAAAGGGCCCCGGGCGCGGAGGAGTTGCGGTCCGAGCTAGCGGCCTTGGGCGCGCGGGTCTCGGTGGTGGCGTGCGATGTCGCCGATCGGGACGAGGTGGCGGCCGTGCTGGCCGCCGTTCCCGGCGACTGCCCGCTGACAGGTGTGGTGCATGCGGCGGGTGTGCTGGACGACGGGGTGCTGGAAGGGCTGACGCCGGAGCGGTTCGAGGCGGTGTTCCGGTCCAAGGTGCGGTCCGCCCTCGTCCTGGACGAGCTGACCCGGGACGTGGATCTCGCGGTGTTCGCACTGTTCTCGTCGGCGGCGGGCGCGCTGGGCAACCCGGGACAGGGGAACTACGCCGCCGCGAACGCGGTACTGGACGCGCTGGCGGAGCGGCGCCGCGCTCAGGGCCTCCCCGCCACCTCCGTGGCCTGGGGAGCCTGGGCCGGTGGCGGCATGGCCGGCGACGGCCGGGGCGACGCCCTTACGCGGCGTACCGGCACCTCGGCCCTGGAACCCGAGATGGCGATCTCCGCGCTGAGCCGGGCCGTTGTCGGGCAGGACGCGGTGGTCGTCATCGCGGACATCCAGCGGCCCGAGTTTCTGCGTGTGTTCGCCGGCGTACGTCCCAGCCCGGTCCTGTCCGGCCTGCCCGGCTATCGCGAGCTTGCCGAGGCGGGAACCGTCGGCAGCCGGGAGATCGCACGGACCGCGTCCGCCCTTCTGGAGCGGCTGTCCGGGCTGGCCGCGGCGGATCGCCCCGCAGCCGTACTGGACCTGGTCCGTGGTGAGGTCGCCGCGGTGCTCAGGTACTCCGGCGTGGCGGCGATCGAGCCCGACCGGGCGTTCAAGGATCTGGGCTTCGACTCGCTGACCGCGATCGAACTGCGCAATCAGCTCGCCACCGTGACCGGGCTCAGCCTGCCCGCCACCTTGGTGTTCGACCACCCCACCCCCACCGTCCTCGCGGACTTCCTGGTGGCCGAGTTGACGGGAGACCGCGACGACAGGCCCGGCCCGGCGGTCGTCGCGGCCGACGTCGCCGACGACCCGGTCGTGATCGTCGGGATGAGCTGCCGCTTTCCGGGCGATGTGCGATCCCCCGAGGATCTGTGGCGACTGGTCGCCGAGGGCCAGGACGCGATTTCCGGCTTCCCGACCGATCGTGGCTGGGACCTCGACGGACTTACCGGCGGCGGTTCCGGGAGCAGCGACACCGCCAAGGGAGGCTTCCTCTACGACGCGGCCGGGTTCGACGCCGACTTCTTCGGGATCTCCCCGCGTGAGGCGATGGCCATGGATCCCCAGCAGCGACTGCTGCTGGAGGCCGCGTGGGAGGCGTTCGAGCGCACCGGAGTCGACCCGGTATCGCTCCGTGGCAGCCAGGTCGGGGTGTTCGTCGGGACGAACGGCCAGGACTACTCGGACCTGGTCAGGACGGCGAACTCCGATACGTCGGGGCACACCGGTACGGGCATCGCGGCGAGCGTGGCGTCCGGCCGGCTCTCCTACACACTCGGTCTCGAAGGCCCCGCGATGACCGTCGACACGGCCTGCTCGGCGTCACTGGTAGCGCTGCACCTGGCGGCGCAGGCGCTGCGGTCGGCGGAGTGCTCGCTCGCGCTGGCGGGCGGTGTGACGGTGATGTCCACCCCGGGCGGGTTCGTGGGCTTCAGCGGGCAGAGCGGACTGGCCCCGGACGGTCGCTGCAAGGCGTTCGCGGATGCGGCGGACGGAACGGGCTGGTCCGAGGGTGTGGGGCTGTTGGTGCTGGAGCGGTTGTCGGACGCGCGGCGCAACGGCCACGACGTGTTGGCTGTGGTACGTGGTTCGGCGGTGAATCAGGACGGTGCGTCGAACGGGCTCACGGCGCCGAACGGTCCGTCGCAGCAGCGAGTGATCCGTGCCGCGCTGGCGAGTGCCGGTCTTTCCCCGGTGGACGTGGACGCGGTGGAGGCGCACGGCACGGGGACCACGCTGGGCGATCCGATCGAGGCCCAGGCGTTGCTGGCCACATACGGACAGGGGCGTGAGCGGCCCCTGTGGCTGGGGTCGGTGAAGTCGAACATCGGGCATACGCAGGCGGCGGCGGGCGTGGCCGGTGTGATCAAGATGGTGATGGCGATGCGGCACGGGATATTGCCGCGCACGCTGCATGTGGACGAGCCGTCGTCGCATGTGGACTGGTCGGCCGGTGCGGTGGAGCTGCTGCGGGAGCCGGCCGAGTGGCGGGAGGCCGGCGGGCCGCGCCGGGCGGGTGTCTCGTCGTTCGGGATCAGCGGCACCAACGCGCACATCATTCTCGAGCAGGGTCCGGCGCCCGCGGTGTCCGAGACGGTGCCGATGGTCGCGGGGCCGGTGCCGTGGCCGGTGTCGGCGAAGAGCGCGGAGGCGCTGGCGGCGCAGCTGGACCGGTTGCGGGAATGGGCCGACGGGAACCCCGGCCCGGCCCCGCTGGACGTGGGCTACTCGCTGGCCACGGGCCGGTCGCTGTTCGAGCACCGCGCCGTGCTGCTGGCGGACGTCGGCCATGACGACGGCCCGATGGAGATCGCCCGTGGCGGGGCGAGGAGCGGCGTCGGACTCGGGGTGCTGTTCTCCGGCCAGGGCAGTCAACGGGCCGGTATGGGCCGGGAGTTGTACGGTCGGTTCCCGGTGTTCGCCGAAGCCCTCGACGCGGTGTGTGCACATCTGGACCGGGAGCTGGACCGCCCGCTGCGGGACGTGCTCTTCGCCGAGCCCGGTTCGGCCGACGCGGCGCTGCTGGACGAGACGGGGTGGACGCAGCCCGCGCTGTTCGCCATCGAGGTGGCGCTGTTCCGGCTGCTGGAGTCCTGGGGAATCACACCGGACTATCTCGCCGGGCATTCGATCGGCGAGGTCGTGGCCGCGCATGTGGCGGGGGTGTTCTCGCTGGAGGATGCCTGCACACTGGTGCCCGCCCGGGCCCGGCTGATGCAGGAGCTGCCGACCGGCGGGGCGATGGTGTCCGTACAGGCGACCGAGGACGAGGTCGTCCCGTATCTGGGCGAGCGGGTGTCGATCGCCGCGCTCAACGGACCGCGCTCGGTGGTGATCGCCGGTGAGGAGTCCCAGGTACTTCAGGTCGCGGCCCACCTCGAGGCCGAGGGCCGCAAGACCAAGCGGCTGGCCGTCAGCCACGCCTTCCACTCCCCTTTGACGGACCCGATGCTGGCGGACTTCCGGCACGTGGTGGCACGTCTGTCGCCCCAGGAGCCGGCCATCCCCGTCGTGTCCAATCTGACCGGCGGCCTCGCCACGGCGGAGGAGCTGCGGTCGCCGGAGTACTGGGTGCGGCACGTACGAGAGCCGGTGCGGTTCGCCGACGGGCTGCGGACGCTGACCGAGGAAGGTGTGTCCGTACTGGTCGAGCTGGGCCCGGACGGTGTGCTGTCGGCGATGGCCCAGGAGTCGGTGCCCGACGACGCCGTGGTGGTCCCGGCGCTGCGCAAGGACCGGGATGAGCAGTCCGCCGTGGTGGCGGCGCTGGCCCGGCTGCATGTGACGGGCGTCGGTGTGGACTGGCCCGCGTTCTTCGCCGGAACCGGCGCGCGCCGGGTCGACCTGCCCACATACGCCTTCCAGCACGAGCGGTTCTGGCCGTCCGCCTCTGTGAGCGCGGCGGACCTGACCGGTGCGGGACTGGAGCCGGCCGGGCATCCGCTGCTGGGCGCCGCCATGACGGTGGCGGCCTCCGAGGAACTGGTCCTGACCGGCACGCTGTCCCTGACCACCCACCCCTGGCTGGCCGACTACGTGGTGGGCGGACAGGTGTGCTTCCCCGGCACCGGCTTCCTGGAACTGGTGGTCCGCGCCGCCGACCAGGCCGGATGCGATCGGATCGAGGACCTGTCCCTGACCACCCCCCTGGTACTGCCCGAGCGGGGCGCGGTGCGGGTGCAGCTCTGGGTGGGGAGCCGGGACAACCTCGGACACCGGGAACTGCGGTTCCACTCGTGCCCCGCCGACAGCCCCGGGCACGAGTGGACCCTGCACGCCACGGGAGTCCTCACGGAGGCCGCGGAGGTCGCCGACTTCGATGCGACGGTATGGCCGCCGCCCGGGGCGGCCACGATGGACCTGGACGGCCTGTACGAGCACCACGAACGGGCCGGTCTGGCCTACGGACCGGCCTTCCGCGGACTGCGGGCGGTCTGGACACGCGGCGCGGAGGTCTTCGCCGAAGTCGCCCTGCCCGAGGACGTACGGGACGCGGAAACCTTCGGCGTGCACCCGGCGCTGCTCGACACCGCACTCCACGCGGCCGTGTTCACGGACGTCGACGGCGACGAACCGGGCCTGCTGCCGTCCGCCTGGAGCGGGGTGTCGCTGCACGCCTCGGGGGCATCGACGCTGCGGGTCAGGCTGACCAGGAGCGGCCTGGACACGGTCGCGCTGAGCGCCGTCGATGTACAGGGCGCACCGGTGATCTCGGTGAGCTCGCTGGCGCTGCGCCCGGCATCGACGCGGACGGTCGCGACGGCGGGCCGCGACGAGCTGAACTCGCTGTTCCGGGTCGAGTGGGTGCCCCGGCAGCTGGACGGCGTGGCCGGGGCTGCCCAATGGGCGGTGCTCGGCACGGACGCGTGGGATCTGGCCGCGGTGCTGGAGTCCGCGGGCGCCACCCGGGACACCACGCCGGTACGGGCGTTGGCCGACCTCGCCGGGCCCGAAGGTGCCGCGGTCCCCCAGATCGTCGTCGCCCCGCTCATGGGCGAACCGCTCATGGGCGAAGACCCCGCACGGTGCCCCGAGTCGGTGCGCGAACTGACCCACCACGCGCTGGAGCTGCTGCGGGACTGGCTGGCCGAGGAGCGGTTCGCCCGGTCGCGCCTGATATTCGTCACCCGAGGAGCGGTGGCCGACGCGGACCAGGACATCACCGACCTGGCGGCCGCGGCGGTGTGGGGCCTCGTACGGTCCGCCCAGTCGGAGAACCCCGGCCGGTTCCTGCTGGTGGACCTGGACGACTCGGCGGAGTCCGCGGCCGTACTGCCCGCACTCCCCGGGCTGCTGGACGCCGAGGAGCCACAGGCAGTCGTCCGCGCGGGCGCGGTACGTGTCGCGCGTATGACGCAGCTGGCCTCGTCCGACAGCCTGGTGCCGCCGACCGGTGCGCCGTGGCGGCTGGACACCCACGCGAAGGGCGGTCTGGACGGGCTGACGCTCGCCGAGTGCCCCAAGGCGCTCGAGCCACTGACGGGCCGCGAGGTGCGGGTGGCCGTACGCGCCGCCGGGGTGAACTTTCGCGATGTCCTGGGCGCGCTCGGCACGTATCCGGGGGAAGCCGGGCCGCTCGGCTCCGAGGCCGCCGGCGTGGTCGAGGAGATCGGCCCCGAGGTGACCGGGCTCCGGCCGGGCGACCGGGTGATGGGCCTGCTCTCCGGCGGATTCGGCCCCGTGGGGGTGACGGACGAACGGCTCGTCACCCGCGTACCCGACGACTGGACATGGGAGACCGCCGCCTCGGTACCGCTGGCGTTCCTGACCGCGTACCACGCATTGGTGGAACTCGCCGGTCTGCGAGCCGGGGAGAAGGTGCTGATTCACTCGGGTGCGGGCGGCGTCGGCATGGCCGCGATCCAACTGGCCCGCCATCTGGGCGCGGACGTGTTCGCCACCGCGAGCGAGGGCAAGTGGGACACCCTGCGGTCGCTGGGCGTGGCGGAGGATCACATCGCCTCCTCGCGCACCACGGAGTTCGAGCCGAGGTTCGCCGAGGCCACGGACGGTGGCGGGGTCGATGTCGTACTCAACGCCCTGTCGGGGGAGTACGTCGACGCCTCGCGGCGCCTGCTGGCGCCGGGCGGCCGGTTCCTGGAGCCGGCCACGCTGAACAAGGCGGGCATCCGCGACCCGCAGGCGCTGCCGGAGTGCCACTACCAGCCGTTCGACCTGGGGCTGGTGGACCACGAGCACATCCAGCGGATGCTCGTCGCGTTGGTACGGCTGTTCGGCGACGGGTCTCTGCGGCCGCTTCCGGTGCGTACCTGGGATGTGCGCCGGGCCCGTGAGGCGTTCCGGCACATGAGCCTGGCCCGGCACATCGGCAAAGTCGTCCTGACCACGCCCCGCCCCTGGGACGCCGAGGGCACCGTACTGATCACCGGGGGCACCGGTGGGCTCGGTGCCGAGCTGGCCCGGCATCTGGTCACCCGACGTGGCGCCCGGCATCTGCTGCTGGCCGGCAGGCGTGGCCTCAACGCCCCCGGCGCCGTGGAGCTGCGGGACGAGCTGATCGCATACGGCGCCGAGGTCACCGTGGCCGCCTGTGACCTCTCCGAACGAGCCGCCACCGCCGAACTGCTCGCCGCCGTCCCGGCCGGACACCCGCTCACCGCGGTGGTACACACCGCGGGCGTACTGGACGACGGAGTCGTCGGATCGCTGACCCCTGAACGACTGGATGCGGTACTGCGGCCGAAGGTCGACGCCGCATGGCATCTGCACGAACTCACGCGTGACCTCGACCTGGCCGCATTCGTCTGCTACTCCTCGGTGTCCGGTGTGATGGGCACCGCGGGCCAGGCCAACTACGCGGCGGGCAACGTCTTCCTGGACGCCCTGGCCCAGCACCGGCGTGCCCACGGCCTCCCCGCGATCTCCCTCGCCTGGGGAGCCTGGGCCCAGGGCACGGGTATGACCAGCACCCTGAGCGACGACGAGATGCGCCGGATCAGCGATGCGGGCATGCCACCGCTCACGGTCGAGCGCGGACTGGCGCTGTTCGACGCCGCCACCGCCTGTGACGAGGCACTGCTCCTGCCGCTCGGGATCGGAAACGGCGCGCTGCGGCTGCCCGGCGGTGTCCCCGCCATCCTGCGCGGACTGGTACGGCCCGGTCGTCGTAAGGCCGCGGGCGGTGTCGCGGAGATGTCCCGGGCAGGCCTCGCCGAGCGGCTGGCCGGGCTGCCGGAGGACGAGCGGTCGCGGTTCCTGGTCGACCTGGTGCGTACGGAGGTCGCCCAGGTGCTGCGGCACTCCAGGACGGCGGCCATCGGCGCCGACCGGGCCTTCAAGGACCTGGGCTTCGACTCGTTGACCGCGATCGAGCTGCGCAATCAGCTCGCCGCGACGACCGGGCTGAGCCTGCCGTCCACGTTGGTGTTCGACCACCCGACGCCCGCGGCGCTGGCACAGCTCCTGCTGACCGAGCTCATGGGCACGCGGACCGAGACCGCTCTCCCGACGTTGCCGGCCGTCCCATTGGACGACCCGATCGTCATCGTCGGGATGAGCTGCCGGTTCCCCGGCGGTGTCCGGTCTCCTGAGCAGCTGTGGGACCTGGTCGCCGACGGCCGTGACGCGATCTCGGCCTTCCCCACCGACCGCGGCTGGGACCTCGGCATACTCGCCGACGACCCCGACGGGCGGGGTGGCGGGGCCATCCGCGAGGGCGGGTTTGTCCACGACGCGGCGGAGTTCGACGCGGGCTTCTTCGGGATCTCGCCGCGTGAGGCGCTGGCGATGGATCCGCAGCAGCGGCTGCTGCTGGAGGCCGCGTGGGAGGCGTTCGAGCGCACCGGGATCGACCCCGTGTCGCTCCGGTCCAGCCGGACCGGTGTGTTCGTCGGTACGAACGGCCAGGACTATTCGACTCTGGTCATGAACGCCGGGGAGGAGTTGGCCGGACACGCAGGCACCGGGCTCGCCGCGAGCGTGGCGTCCGGGCGTCTGTCGTACACGCTGGCCCTGGAAGGTCCGGCGATGACGGTGGACACCGCATGTTCTTCATCGCTGGTGGCGTTGCACCTGGCGGCCCAGGCGCTGCGGTCGGGGGAGTGCTCGCTGGCCTTGGCGGGCGGTGTGACGGTGATGTCCACCTCGGTGGGATTCGCCGGGTTCAGCCGCCAGGGTGGGCTGGCGCCGGACGGCCGGTGCAAGGCATTCGCCGAGGCGGCGGACGGTACGGGCTGGTCCGAGGGTGTCGGCATGCTCGTGGTGGAGCGGCTGTCGGACGCCCGGCGCAACGGCCACGAGGTGCTGGCGGTGGTGCGGGGCTCGGCGATCAACCAGGATGGCGCGTCCAATGGACTCACGGCGCCGAACGGTCCGTCGCAGCAGCGGGTGATCCGGCAGGCGCTGGCGAGCGCGGGGCTGTCCACGTCGGATGTGGACGCGGTGGAGGCGCACGGTACGGGGACCCGGCTCGGCGATCCGATCGAGGCGCAGGCGCTGCTGGCCACGTACGGCCAGGAGCGCGAACAGCCCCTGTGGCTGGGGTCGGTGAAGTCGAACCTCGGGCATACGCAGGCGGCGGCGGGCGTGGCCGGTGTGATCAAGATGGTCATGGCGATGCGGCATGGGGTGCTGCCCGCGACGCTGCACGTGGATGCGCCGACTTCGCATGTGGACTGGTCCGCCGGCGCGGTCGAGCTGCTGGCCGAGCCCATTGATTGGCCGGAGGCCGACCGGCCGCGTCGGGCGGGTGTCTCGTCGTTCGGGATCAGCGGCACCAACGCCCACATCATCCTTGAGCACGGCCCGGCACCCGCGGCGCCCGAGGGCTCTTCCGCGGCTCCCGGACTGGTGCCGTGGCTGGTGTCGGGCAAGAACGAGCCCGCACTGCGAGCCCAGACCGACCAGCTCATGTCGTTCGTGGACACGAACCCCGGTCTGGCGCCGGTGGATGTGGGCTTCTCGCTGGCGACGAGCCGGTCCGTGTTCGAGCACCGTGCGGTACTGCTGGCCGACGTGGAAGGCGTGGCGGCGGTCGCCGAGGGCGCCGCCGACACCGAGCCCACGGTGGCGTTCCTGTTCTCGGGACAGGGCAGTCAGCGGCTGGGGATGGGGCGGGAGCTGCACGGGCGGTTCCCGGTGTTCGCCGACGCGCTGGACGAGGTGTGTGCGCAGCTGGACGCAGACATGGACCGGCCGCTGCGCGATGTGCTGTTCGCGGAGACGGGATCGGCCGACGCCGAGTTGCTGGACCGGACGGTGTTC
>NZ_MUNE01000199.1 GCF_002154605.1 Streptomyces milbemycinicus
GGTCAGGCGAACTACGCGGCGGCGAATGTATTCCTGGACGCTCTCGCCCAGCATCGGCATGAGGAGGGCCTGCCCGCCACCTCCGTCGCCTTCGGCCTATGGTCGGACACCGGCATGGGCGGCCTGCTGAGCCAGGTGGACCGCGCCCGGCTGCTGCGCCAGGGGCTGCTGCCGCTTTCGGCCGCCGAGGGGTTGCGGGCGTTCGACGCCGCGCTGGCGTCCGGGGTGGCGACGGTGACGGCCTCGCGTGTGGATACGGCTGCCTTGCGTACTCGTAGGGGTGAGATTCCCGCGCTGTTGCGCGGGTTGGTCCCGGCGTCGCGCAGGCTGAGCAGGGAGGCCGCGGGCGGCGGTGACGCCGACGGCCTCAAGCGGCAGCTGTCCGGGCTGGACACACAGGAACGGCTGGACCTGCTGACCAATCTGGTACGCGGCCATGTCGCCGCCATTCTGGGCCACGGTTCCGCCGACGCGGTCGAGGCGGACCGTAATTTCAACGAGCTCGGATTCGACTCGCTGACCGCGGTGGAACTGCGCAACCAGCTCAACGCGGCGACCGGACTCCGGCTGCCCGCCACCTTGGTCTTCGACTACCCCACCGCACAGGCCGCCGCGGGGTACATGGCGGCTCAGCTGTCCGATGACAACGAGATCACGGATCCGGCCCTGCACGAGATCGACCGGCTGGAAGAGCTGCTGTCCTCGGTGTCCGACGACGAACGACGCCGCGCCGTGACCGTGCGGCTGCAATCCCTGCTGCTCAAGTGGACCGGTGGCGAGTCCGATTCGGCCTCGGTGGAATCCCGGATCGGTTCGTCCTCGGCGGAAGAGATCTTCGCCTTCATCGACAACGAGCTGGACCTCCACTGAGCCGACGACCGGCGACCATCTGACCGAATACGGGTGAAGGCTTGCTATGGACGACGAAAAGCTCCTCGAATACCTCCGGAAGGTGACGACGGACCTGCACCAGACCCGTCAGCGGGTGCTCGCGCTGGAGACGGGCGAGCGGGAGCCGATCGCGATCGTCGGGATGAGCTGCCGCTATCCGGGCGGGGTGACGTCGCCGGAGGAGCTGTGGCGGTTGGTCGCCGAGGGCACGGATGCCATCTCGGCGTTTCCCACGGACCGCGGCCGGCCGTCCGGCTACCCGGTGGGGCGGGGATGGGACCTGTCGGAGCTGTACGACCCGGAGCCGGGCACACCGGGCAAGTCGTATACGCGTTCGGGGGGCTTCCTCCACGACGCGGCCGACTTCGATCCGGGCTTCTTCGGGATCTCACCGCGCGAAGCCCTGCACATGGATCCGCAGCAGCGGCTGTTGCTGGAGACCTCGTGGGAGGCCGTCGAGCGGGCGGCGATCGACCCGGCCTCGCTGAAGGGCAGCCGGACCGGTGTCTTCATGGGGCTGATGTACCACGACTACGGCCTCGACGGGGCCTCGGGCTCCATTGCCTCCGGGCGGCTGTCGTACTTCTACGGGCTGGAGGGGCCGGCCGTCACCCTCGACACCGCGTGCTCGTCGTCGCTGGTCGCCCTGCACTGGGCGGTGCAGTCGCTGCGGACCGGCGAGTGTTCGCTGGCCCTGGCCGGTGGTGTCACGGTGATGTCCACCCCCGGGGTGATCATCGACTTCAGCGCTCAGCGGGGCCTGTCCGAGGACGGCCGGTGCAAGGCGTTCGCCGAGGCGGCGGACGGCACCGGGCTGTCGGAGGGGGTCGGCATCCTCGTACTGGAGCGGCTGTCCGACGCGGAGCGCAACGGCCACCAGGTGCTCGCGGTCATCCGCGGCACCGCGGTGAACCAGGACGGGGCGTCCAACGGCCTGACCGCGCCCAACGGCCCCGCCCAGCAGCGCGTCATCCGGGAAGCCCTCGACAACGCCCGGCTGACGACGTCGGACGTGGACGCGGTGGAGGCGCACGGCACCGGCACCACCCTGGGCGACCCCATCGAGGCACAGGCGATCCTCGCCACCTACGGCCAGGGCCGGGACGCCGACAGTCCGCTGTGGCTGGGGTCGATCAAGTCCAACATCGGGCACTCCCAGGCCGCCGCGGGCGTGGCCGGTGTGATCAAGATGGTCATGGCGCTGCGCCACGGCACGCTGCCCAGGACGCTGCACATCGATCGGCCGTCGTCCCATGTGGACTGGTCGGCGGGGGCGGTGGAACTGCTGACCGACCCGGTCGAGTGGCCGGACCCCGGGCGCCCGCGCCGGGCGGGGGTGTCGTCGTTCGGCATGAGCGGCACCAACGCGCATGTCATCGTCGAACAGGCGCCACCGGCCGAGCAGGAGCCGGACCCGGGGACCCATGTCCCCCCCGTCGTACCGTGGCCGGTGTCGGCGAAGACAGAGGAGGCGCTGGACGGCCAGATCGAGCGCGTCACCGCGCTTCTGACGGACACCGGGCCCAGAGCGGTGGACGTCGGTTTCTCGCTGGTGACGGGTCGGCCCGCGTTCGAACACCGTGCTGTACTGCTGGCCGGTCCGGACGGTGTGGCGCGGGCAGCCCGGGGCGTGGCGCGGCCGGGCGGCGGGCTCGGGTTGCTGTTCTCGGGCCAGGGCAGCCAGCGGGCGGGGATGGGCCGGGAGCTGTACGAGCGGTTCCCGGTGTTCGCGCAGGCTCTGGACGAGGTGTTGGGGCACCTCGACGGACACCTCGACGGACACCTCGACCGTCCGCTGCGTCAGGTGATGTTCGCTCAGGCCGGGTCGGCCGAGGCCGCGCTGCTGGATGAGACGGGGTGGGCGCAGCCCGCGCTGTTCGCTCTCGAAGTGGCGCTGTTCCGGCTGGTGGAGTCGTGGGGGGTGCGCCCCGACCACCTGGCGGGGCATTCGGTGGGCGAGGTGGCCGCCGCCCATGTGGCGGGCGTGTTGTCGCTCGAGGACGCGTGCGCGCTGGTGGCGGCCCGCGGCCGGCTGATGCAGGCGCTGCCCGCCGGTGGCGTGATGGTGTCGCTGCAGGCCACCGAGGGGGAGGTGATTCCGTATCTGGGCGAGAGCGTGTCGATCGCGGCGGTGAACGGCCCCCAGTCGGTTGTGATCTCCGGCGACGAGTCCGCGGTGTCCAAGGTCGCGGCGTGGTTCGGGGACGACGGGCGCAAGACCAAACGGCTGACGGTCAGCCATGCCTTTCACTCCCCGCTGATGGAGCCCATGCTGGAGGAGTTCCGGGCCGTGGTGGCCGGGATGTCCTTCCAGGCCCCGCGCATCCCACTGGTCTCCGATGTGACCGGTGCGCCCGCGCCGGCGGAACTTGTGTGTTCGCCCGAGTACTGGGTGCGGCATGCACGCGAGGCCGTCCGGTTCGCCGACGGGGTGGCCGCGATGGGCGCGGCCGGAGTGACCGCCTTCCTCGAAATCGGCCCGGACGGCGTGCTCTCCGCCATGGCGCGGGACAACCTGCCGGAGCGCTCCGGCGACACGGTCGTGGTTCCGGCGCTCCGCCGGGGCCGGGACGAGGAGACCACCCTGCTCACGGCCGTGGCGCGACTGCATGTCGCCGGGGTGGCGGTGGACTGGTCGGCGTTCTTCGCGGACACCGGGGCACACCCGGTCGAGTTGCCCACCTATGCCTTCCAGCGCGAGCGCTTCTGGCCCGAGGCGGCCGGGGAGGAGGAGGCGGACACCCGGGCCGCGGTCCATGCGGACCCTGCCGACGTGGAGTTCTGGACCGCGGTGGAGCGGGAGGACGTCGAGTCCCTGGCGTCGAGCCTGCGCGTCGACGGCGCGGCGCTGAGCCCCGTCGTACCCGCGCTGTCGTCATGGCGACGGCAGCGAAGGGAGCGGTCGCTGGTCGACGGCTGGCGCTACCGGGTGGTGTGGACGCCGCTGGCCGATACGGTGATGGACACCGCCCCCGGGACCTGGCTCGCGGTGGTGCCGGCGGGGTACGCCGAGGACGCGTGGGTGACCTCCGTACTCGCGGCCGTTGGGACCGATGCTGTCCTCTTGGAAGTCGGCGAGCCCGGAGCCGGTGAGGCGGATCGTACGGCCTTGGCGGGGCAGCTGGCCCAGGTGGCCACGGACGGGGCGGGTTTCGCGGGGGTGCTGTCGCTGCTGGCGCTGGGCGAGTCGGCGGTTGCCGACCATCCCGCCGTGCCCGTCGGCCTGGCGCGGACCGTGGCCTTGGTGCAGGCTCTCGGCGACGCCGGGATCGAGGCGCCGCTGTGGTGTGTGACCCGGGGCGCGGTGTCGATCGGCCGCTCGGACCGGGTGGCGAGCCCCGTTCAGGCCCAGGTGTGGGGCTTCGGCCGGGTGGCCGCGCTGGAGCATCCGCGACGCTGGGGCGGCCTGGTCGACCTGCCCGAGGAAGTCGACCGGCGGGCCGCCCGGCGGCTGGCCGGGGTGCTGGCCGCCGGGCCCGTCGGCGATGGCATGGGCGATGGCGACGGCAACGGCGAGGACCAGGTGGCGATCCGGCCGTCCGGTCTGTTCGGCCGCAGGCTGGCATCCGGCCGTACGGAGCGCGAGGAGCGGGGCTTCTCCGTGACGGGAACGGTGCTGGTGACCGGCGGCACCGGTGCGCTGGGCGCGGAAGTGGCGCGCTGGCTGGCCCGCAGTGGAGCCGAGCGGCTGGTGTTGACGAGCCGCCGCGGGCCGGACGCGCCGGGCGCGGCCCGGCTGGCGGCGGAGCTGGGCGAGTCGGGCTGCCAGGTCTCGATCGTGGCTTGTGATGTGGCGGATCGCCCGGCGCTGGCCGCGGTGCTGGCCGACATCCCCGCCGACACCCCGCTGACCGGCGTCGTCCACACGGCCGGTGTCGGCAGGTCGGTCCCGGTGGGAGAGATGGGCCCCGCGGATGTCGCCGACATCGTGTCCGCCAAGGTGGCGGGCGCGGCCAACCTCGATGCGCTGCTCGGCGATCGGCCGCTGGACCTGTTCGTGCTGTTCTCCTCGATCGCCGGGGTGTGGGGCAGCGGTGGGCAGAGCGCGTACGGAGCGGCCAACGCGTATCTGGACGCCCTGGCCGAGGCCAGGCGGGCGCGCGGCGCCACGGCCACGTCGGTGGCCTGGGGCGCCTGGGCCGGGGCCGGAATGGCCACCGAGGACGCGATGTCCGAGTATCTGCTCCGGCGCGGGCTCGGTCTCCTCGCCCCCGATCTGGCCATCAGCGCGCTGCGGGATGCGGTGACCCGGCAGGACGCGGCCGTGACCGTGGCCGACGTCGACTGGGAGCGTTTCGCCCCCGCCTTCCTGTCGGCCCGGCCCAGCCCTCTGCTGTCCGGGCTCCCCGAGGTCCGGCGCGTCCTCGAGCGGGCCCGGGCGGCACGGCAGGGGGAGCGGTCGGCGGTCGCCGCGTTCCGGGAGCGGCTGGAGAGCCTGCCGGACGCCGGGCGCGCCGAGTTGCTGCTCGGCCTGGTACGCGATCAGGCCGCGGCCGTGCTCGGACACGCCGACGCGGACGCGATCGGCGCCGACCGCGCCTTCAGGGAGCTCGGGTTCGACTCGTTGACCGCGGTGGAGCTGCGTAATGTGCTGGACGCCGTCACCGGCCTGAGCCTGCCGTCCACCCTCGTTTTCGACTACCCCACCCCGCTCGTCCTCACGGACTTTCTGCTCACCGAGCTGTTCGGCGACGGGGACGAAGTGGCGGCGCCCGCCGTGGTCGCAGGCCGCCGCCGGACGGATCTACGCGACACCGACGACGACCCGATCGTGATCGTGGGCATGGGCTGCCGCTACCCCGGTGATGTCGGCTCGCCCGAGGACCTGTGGCGGCTGGTGGCCGACGGCCGGGACGCGATGTCCCCGTTCCCCGCCGACCGCGGCTGGCCGCTGGAGGGGGACTATGTGCGGGAGGGCGGATTCCTCTCCGCCGCGGGCCACTTCGACGCGGGCTTCTTCGGCATCTCCCCGCGCGAGGCGCTGGCCACCGACCCGCAGCAGCGCCTGCTGCTGGAGGTCGCCTGGGAGGCCCTGGAGCGGGCGGGCATCGACCCGGCCGGACTGCGCGGCAGCGACACGGGCGTGTTCATCGGCGCCGCCGGGAGCGGCTACACCCCGCCCCCGGAGCTCCAGGGCCGCTATCTCACAGGCGAGGCCACCAGTGTGATCTCCGGTCGGCTGTCGTACACCCTCGGCATGGAGGGCCCCGCGGTGACGGTGGACACGGCCTGCTCGGCGTCGCTGGTGGCGCTGCACTGGGCCGCGCGGGCGCTGCGTTCGGGCGAGTGTTCCCTGGCGCTGGCCGGTGGCGTGGCGGTGATGGCCAACCCCGGGCCGTTCCTGGCCTTCAACGCACAGGGCGGGCTGGCCGCCGACGGCCGCTGCAAGGCGTTCTCGGAGTCCGCGGACGGCACCGGCTGGGCCGAGGGAGCGGGGCTGGTCGCCTTGGAGCGGCTGTCGGACGCCCGGCGTAACGGGCATGAGGTGGTGGCCGTCCTGCGCGGCTCTGCCGTCAACCAGGACGGCGCGTCGAACGGCCTGACGGCTCCCAACGGCCCGTCCCAGCAGCGGGTGATCCGCCAGGCGCTGGCGGACGCCGGGCTGGCGGCCGCGGATGTGGACGCCGTGGAGGGGCACGGCACCGGTACGCCACTGGGCGACCCGATCGAGGCCCAGGCGCTGCTCGCGACGTACGGCCGTCGGCCCGCCGAGGCGGCGCCGCTGTGGCTGGGGTCGGTCAAGTCCAACATCGGCCACGCCCAGGCGGCCGCAGGTATCGCGGGGGTCATCAAGATGGCGATGGCGCTACGGCACGGGGCGCTGCCCAGGACGCTGCACGTGGACGCGCCTTCCTCGCATGTGGACTGGTCGGCGGGGGCGGTGGGGCTGCTCACCGAACCGGTGCCCTGGCCGGCAGGCGACAAGGCCCGCAGGGCGGGCATCTCGTCGTTCGGGATCAGCGGCACCAACGCGCATGTGATCCTCGAAGAGGCACCGGCGCCGGAGCGCGGACCCAGTGACGTGGCCCCGCCGTCCGACCGGCCGGCGCCCTGGTTCGTCTCCGGAGCCACCGAGGAGGCGCTGCGCGCCCAGACCGACCGGCTGTTGGCACACCTGGAACACCACCCCGTCCTCCGGCCGCTGGACGTGGCGTTTTCGCTGGCGACGAGCCGTTCCGCGCTCGACCACCGAGTGGCGCTGCTGGCCACCGGCGACGGGGTCGTGGAGCTGGCCCGGGGTACGGCCGGTGGGGGCCGCAAGACGGCGTTCCTGTTCGCGGGCCAGGGCTCACAGCGACCCGGCATGGGCCGGGAGCTGTACGACCGCTTCCCGGAGTTCGCGCAGGCCCTGGACGCGGTCTTCGCGCATCTGGACACCCTGCTGGACCGGCCCCTGCGGGATGTGGTGTTCGCCGAGCCGGACACCCCCGAGGCCGCCGGGCTCGACCGGACCGAGTGCACCCAGCCCGCGCTCTTCGCCCTCGAGGTCGCTCTGTTCCGGCTGCTGGAGTCCTGGGGTGTCACCCCGGACCAGGTGGCGGGCCACTCGATCGGCGAGATCGCGGCCGCCCATGTCGCGGGTGTGCTGTCCCTCGCGGACGCGTGCGCGCTGGTGGCGGCGCGTGGCCGGCTGATGCAGGCGCTGCCCGCCGGCGGCGCGATGGTGTCGCTGCAGGCCACTGAGGAGGAGGTGACACCGCTGCTGGCCGACCGCGCCGACAGCGTGTCCCTCGCCGCCGTCAACGGCCCGCGCTCGGTGGTGATCGCCGGGGCCGAGGACGCGGTGCTGGAACTCACCGGCCTCTTCACCGCCGACGGCCGCAAGACCCGGCGGCTGACGGTCAGCCACGCCTTCCACTCGCCCCTCATGGAGCCGATGCTGGAGGACTTCCGGCGGGTCGCCGCAACCCTTGCGTACCAGGCCCCGCGGATCCCGCTGGTGTCCACCCTGACCGGCCACCCGGCCACGGCGGAGGAGATCGGCTCGCCCGACTACTGGGTGCGACACGCACGCGAGGCGGTGCGGTTCGACGACGCGGTGCGCCGACTGGGCGACCAGGGCGTGGACACCTTCGTCGAGATCGGTCCGGATGCGGTCCTGTCCGCGCTGACCCGGGACATCCTGGGCGAACGTACCTCGGAGGCGGCCGTGGTGCCCCTGTGCCGCAAGGACCGCGGTGAGGAGGTCTCGGTCGTCGCGGCACTGGCCGGGCTGTATGTCACCGGCGCCGCGGTGCGGTGGGAGGCGTTCTTCGCGGGCAGCGGCGCGCGCCGTGTGGAGCTGCCGACGTACGCCTTCCAGCGCGAGCGCTACTGGTCGCCTGCGCTCCCCGCGGCCCACGACGCCTCCGGCCTGGGCCTGACGCCCGCCCGGCACCCTCTGCTCGGCGCCGAGGTGGAACTCGCGGGCTCCCAAGGTGTCCTCTTCACCGGCCGTCTGTCGGTGGGCTCCCACCCGTGGCTGGCCGACCATGTGGTGGGCGGCACGGCGCTCTTCCCGGGCACGGGCTTCCTGGAGCTCGCGACCCGCGCGGGCGACCAGGTCGGCTGCTCCCGAGTGGAGGAGCTCACCCTCGCCGAGCCGCTGGCCCTGGGCGAGCGGGACACGGCGGTCGTACAGCTGTGGGCGGGCGCACCCGACGCGTCGGGCCGCCGGGAGCTGAGCCTGTACTCACGCCCCGCCGAGGCGCCCGACCACCCGTGGACCCGGCATGCCACGGGCACCCTGGCCCCCGGCGAACCGCACGACACGCCGTACGACACACCCGACGCGCGGGAGGGCGCGGCCTGGCCTCCGCCGGGTGCCGAGCCCGTCGACGTGGACGGCTTCTACGAGCGCACCGCCGCGGACGGATTCGCATACGGCCCGGTCTTCCAGGGGCTGCGGGCGGTGTGGCGGCGCGGTGACGAGGTGTTCGTGGAGGCGGCCCTGCCGGAGGAGGCGCGGGACGCGGCCTCATTCGGGCTGCATCCGGCGCTGCTGGACGCCGCCCTGCACGCGGTGTCCTTCGTGGACCTGGGAGCGGGCGGGGGCGGCCGGCTGCCGTTCTCCTGGAACGGAGTGTCGCTGCACGCCGGTGGCGCCTCCGTGCTGCGCGTCCGGCTCGCCCGGGTCGGCACCGACGCGGTGGCGCTGACGGCGACCGATCCGGCCGGAGCCCCCGTACTCTCGGTGGACTCGCTGGTGCTGCGCCTGGTGTCGCCTGACGCCATGGCCCAGGACGGCGGCGCGGTGGCCCGCGACGCCCTGTTCCGCCTGGACTGGATTCCCGTCCACCGCGGCGAGGGCCGCGCGGCGGCGGACGGCGCCACGGACGCCGTCGAGCTGACGGACGCCACGGCGACGGGGCTGGCGGGGCTGGCGGCGCTGGAGTCGGTGCCTGACGCGGTGTCGGTGGCCATCGGCACGCGGGAGTTCACGGACGTGGCCGAGGTCCACCGAGCCGTCGCGCAGGTGCTCGCACTGGTCCAGACGTGGCTGACCGAGGACCGGTTCGCCGACTCCCGGCTGGTGTTCGTGACCCGGGGCGCGGTCGCCGACGACGACGGCGCATCCGTGACGGACCTCGCCGCCGCCGCGGCATGGGGGCTGGTGCGCTCGGCCCAGTCGGAGAACCCCGGCCGGTTCGTCCTGCTCGACCTCGGTGCGGAAGACGGCACACCGTCGGGGGATTACGGCGTGCTCTCCGGCCACCTGCCCGCTCTGCTGGCGTCGGGTGAGCCGCAGGCTGTCGTACGGGATGGCGCGCTGCTCGTCGGGCGCCTCGCCCGGCTGGCCCCGGACGAGGACGCCACCCAGCCGTGGGACGGCACGGGCACCGTACTGATCACGGGCGGGACCGGTGGTCTGGGCGGCGAACTGGCCCGCCATCTGGTGGCCGGGCACGGAGTGCGTCGACTGCTGCTGACGAGCCGTCGTGGGCTGGATGCTCCGGGTGCGGTGGAGTTGCGGGCGGAGTTGGCGGAGCTGGGTGCCGAGGTGTCGGTGGTGGCGTGTGATGTGGCGGACCGTGATGCGGTGGCGGGTGTGCTGGCGTCGATTCCGGTGGAGTATCCGCTGACGGCGGTGGTGCATGCGGCGGGTGTGCTGGATGACGGTGTGGTGGGGGCGCTGACGCCGGAGCGGCTGAGCGCCGTACTGCGCCCGAAGGTGGACGCGGCGTGGCATCTGCACGAGCTCACCCGCGACCTGGGCCTGGCCGCCTTTGTGATGTTCTCCTCCCTGGCCGGGGTCAGCGGCGCGGCCGGACAGGGCAACTACGCGGCGGCGAACGCCTTCCTGGACGCACTGGCCGGGTACCGCGTCGCACGTGGTCAGGCAGCGACATCCCTGGCCTGGGGCGCATGGGAGCAGAGCGCCGGGATGACCGCGACCCTGGACGGGGCCGAGCTGCGGCGCAGCGCGCGGACGGGCCTGCCACCGCTGTCCGTGGCCCAGGGCCTGGCCCTGTTCGACGCCGCGGTTCCGCTGCGCCACGCCAACCCAGTGCCGGTCCGGATGAACATGGCGACCCTGCGCGCCCACGCCGACCAACTACCGCCGCTGATGCGCGCCCTGGTGCCGCCGACCCGCCGTACCGCCACCGCCGCCACCCCGGACGGCACTGGTCCGGACTGGCTGCGCAGGCGCCTCGCCGGACTCACCGAGGACCAGCAGGACACCGCGGTGGAGGAGCTGGTACGCGGTTACGCGGCCACCCTGCTGGGCCACGGCGAGGCCGCGGCCGTCCACCCCGAACGCGACTTCCTGGAGCTGGGATTCGACTCGCTCAGCGCGATCGAGCTGCGCAACAAGCTCACCGCACTGACCGGGCTGCGACTGTCCCCGATGCTGGTGTTCGACAAGAAGACACCCGCCGAACTCGCCCGCTGGATACGTCGCGAGTTCGCCGGCCCCGGCGGAACCGGCCCACAGCCGACCTCGCGGGAGGGGACGGCCGGGGAACAGGACACCGTCAGCAGGATGTTCCGTACCGCGGTCGTCGAGGACAAGGTGGGCGACGGCTTCCATATGCTGCAGGCGATCGCCAAAATCCGGCCCACCTACGACCAGCCGGACGACCCCCGGCACATGGCCCGCCCGGTGTCCCTCGCCGACGGGCCCGCCACGCCCCGCCTGATCTGCCTCAGCTCGACCGTCGTCAACGGCGGTGTGCATCAGTACGCCCGGCTGGCCAGCCACTTCCGCGGCACCCGGCCGGTTTCGGCGATCCCGCTGCCCGGTTACGGTGCGGGGGAGAGCCTGCCCGCCACGGCCGAGGTCGCCCTGCGCACCCTGGCGGCGAGCATCGAGCAGGCCGCCGACCACGACCCCTACGTCCTGGTCGGCCACTCCTCGGCGGGCGCGCTCGCCTACTCCGTCACCGGCCATCTCGAGCGGACCGGCGGACGTCTGCCGGAGTCGGTCGTCATGATGGACACCTTCCGCCCCACCGGTGTGGAGTCGCAGGGCTCCTTGGTCGGCGGGCTGCTGGACCAGATCTTCCGGAGCGAGTCCGAGTTCGGGGAGTTCCACAGCGCGCGGCTGTCCGGCATGGCCCACTGGTTCGAGATCGCCGCACATCTGGAGTACGAGCCGGTGCCGATGCCGGTTCTGTTCCTCCAGTGCGCGGAGGGGTTCCCCGGCGCCGAGTCGGAGTTCGACCGCTGGCGCAGCTCCCCGCTTGACCCCTCGCACACCGTACGGCCGATGGCGGCCAATCACTTCTCGGTGATCGAGGAAAAGGCGGCGGACACCGCGCGTGCGATTGAGGAATGGCTAGTTCCGGGGCGGTGACCGGACCCTGCACCAAAGGGCTCTGGTACTTCCCTTAGTGATTCTGCATTGGGGTGCGGATAGAGTGGCGTAAGGGCAGCGCCCATGGCCCCACGGCTGAATGAGGAATGGCATGACCTTCACATACCAAGCCGCGAAACCATATCTGGTGGGCGCGGAATTGAAGTACGTCACCGAGGCGATCGCTTCCGGGTGGATATCGGCCGCGGGACCCTATGTTCGGCAGTTCGAGAACGAATTCGCGCGCTACAACGGAGTGGCGCACGGAGTGTCCTGCTCGTCGGGTACGGCCGCGCTCACCCTGGCGCTGCGCGCCCTTGGCGTGGGCCCCGGCGACGAGGTGCTGGTCCCCGAGTTCACGTTCGTCGCGTCCGCGTGGGCGGTCACCTATACGGGCGCGACGCCCGTCTTCGTCGACTGCGGTGACGACCTCAACATCGACGCGGCGCTCATCGAGTCCAAGATCACGCCGCGTACCAAGGTCATCATGCCCGTCCATGTCCACGGGCGCCGCTGCGATATGGGCGTGATCATGAGGATCGCGTTCGAGTACAACCTGCGGGTGATCGAGGATTCCGCCGAGGCGCACGGCGTCCGGCCGGTCGCCGACGTGGCGTGCTTCTCCCTTTTCGCCAACAAAATCATCACCTCCGGCGAGGGCGGCATCTGCCTGACCGACGACGGTAGGCTCGCCGAACAGATGGCGCATCTGCGCGGCATGGCCATCGGTCCCGAGCACGACTTCCTGCACAAGAAACTGGCCTACAACTTCCGTATGACCAATCTGCAGGCCGCAGTCGCTCTCGGGCAGCTGGAGAAGATAGACGAATTTCTCGACCGGCGCAGGAAGGTCGAGGCGTATTACGACGCCGGACTCGGGGACATCCAGGAAATCACCCGTATGCCGCCGCGGGATGTGTTGTGGATGTACGACGTGCTGGCCGAGCGACGCGATGAACTGTGCGCGTTTTTGGCCGAGGCGTCGATCGAGACCAGGCGGTTCTTTCAGCCGATGAGCAAGCAGCCCCTCTATTTCGATCCGGACTGGGCCTCTTTGAACGCCGGCCGCTTCACTGCGGACGGCCTGTGTCTGCCCACCCACACCGGACTGACCGAGGCGGACCAGGACTACATCATCGGCAAGGTCGCGGAGTTCTACGGGCGTTGACCCGGGCTGCCCGGGTGTGTTGGGCCGGCGCGGGGCCGGACGAGACAACTTGTGTGTGGGGAGCGGAGCGTTGAGTCCATCCGAGTCCAGTCCTGCCGACCGGCCCGGTACGCACCGGGAAAGTGCCATCGCTGTGGTGGGGCTGTCCTGCCGGCTCCCGTCCGCACCGGACCCCGCGCGGTTCTGGGAGCTGCTGCGCGACGGGGTGAGCGCGGTGTCCGAGCCGCCCCCCGGGCGTCGCGGACACGCCCACCACGAAAACGCCCACCATGAAAACGGCGACGGCGGCCCCGGTGACGGCGGCCCCGGCCATCGTGGGCACGGCGCCTTCCTGGCGGACGTCGACCGCTTCGACGCCGAGTTCTTCGGAATCTCCCCGCGCGAGGCCCGGGCGATGGACCCGCAGCAGCGCCTCATGCTGGAGCTGGGCTGGGAGGTGCTCGAGGACGCCGGAATGCCGCCGGACGCCGTCCGCGGCAGTGACACCGGCGTGTTCGTCGGCGTGACCGCGGACGACTACGGCACCCTGGACCGGCGCCGGGGCGTCGCGGGCATCGGCCACCACACCCTCACCGGGCTGAACCGCAGCATCATCGCCAACCGCGTCTCCTACTTCCTCGGGCTGCGCGGCCCCAGCCTGGTGGTCGACACCGGGCAGTCGTCGTCCCTGGTCGCGGTCCACCTCGCCTGCGAAAGCCTGCGCCGCGGCGAGTCACGGACCGCGCTGGCCGGCGGTGTCCAGCTGAACCTCACGCCCGAGAGCACCGAGGCCGCGGCCCGCTTCGGTGGCCTGTCCCCGGACGGCCGGTGCTTCACCTTCGACGAGCGCGCCAACGGCTACGTCCGTGGTGAGGGCGGCGGTCTCGTCCTGCTCAAGCCGCTGGCGGACGCCGTGGCCGACGGCGACGAGATCTACTGCGTCATCGAGGGCGGCGCGGTCAACAACGACGGCGCCGGCGACGCCCTGACCACCCCCGACCAGCGGGCCCAGCAGGCCGTGCTGCGCGCGGCCTGCCGCCGCGCGGGCGCCGACCCGACCGCCGTACGGTACGTCGAACTGCACGGCACCGGCACCCGCGTCGGCGATCCCGTCGAGGCCGCCGCCCTCGGCGCGGTGTACGGGGCAGGCCGTCCCGCCGACGAGCCACTGCTGGTCGGCTCCGCGAAGACCAACGTCGGCCACCTGGAAGGCGCGGCGGGCATCGTCGGGCTGCTGAAGGTCGCGCTCTCGCTCCGCCACGGCACCCTGCCCGCGAGCCTGAACTTCGAGCGGCCCAACCCGCGGATACGGTTCGACGAGTGGCGCCTCGACGTGGTGACGTCGCCGCGCCCCTGGCCCGCCCACAACGGCTCGGTCCTGGCCGGGGTGTCGTCGTTCGGCATGGGCGGCACCAACTGCCACCTCGTCGTATCGGACGCCGCGTCGCTAGGGCGCGCCACGTCCGCCGCGGCGGGACCGGCCACAGACCTCATGGCGGCCGCGGACGGCGAGGGCCCCGAGCCCGGCTTTGTGCCGTGGCTGCTGTCGGGCAGGACACCGGACGCGCTACGCGCGCAGGCGGCCCGGCTCGCGGCCCATGTAACCGGCGATGGCGGCGCGGCCGGGCCGGATGACGCGGACGGCGGCCCGGAAACCAGTCCGGCGGCCATCGCGGATGTGGGCTTCTCCCTGGCCACGACGCGGGCCACGTTCGACCATCGCGCCGTGGTCCTCGCCCGGCACCGGGACGGTGCACTGCGCACCCTGACCGTGCTTGCCGACGGCACCCCTGGCAGCGGCGCGATCCAAGGCTCGGCGCCGTACTCTGCCGCCACCACCGCGTTTCTGTTCTCCGGCCAGGGCTCGCAGCGGGCCGGGGCCGGGCAGGAGCTGTACCGGCGGTATCCGGTGTTCGCACGGGCGCTGGACGACGTCTGCTCCCTGATGGACGGACACCTCGAACGGCCGCTGCGCGAGGTGATGTTCGCGCCGGAGGGCACCGACGACGCCGATCTGCTGCACCGCACCGCCTACACCCAGCCCGCGCTCTTCGCCCTCCACGTGGCCCTCTTCCGGCTGCTGGAGTCCTGGGGCACCACCGCGGACTTCGTGGCCGGGCACTCGATCGGGGCCGTCGCCGCCGCCCACGTGGCCGGGGTACTGTCCCTCGCGGACGCGTGCACGCTGGTGGCGGCGCGTGGCCGGCTGATGCAGGCGCTGCCCACCGGCGGCGCGATGGCCTCGATCCAGGCCCCCGAGGACGAGGTGCGTCCGCTGCTGGCCGGTCGGGAGCACGAGATCTCCCTCGCGGCGGTCAACGGCCCGGCGTCCGTGGTCGTCGCCGGCGCCGAGGACGCGGTCGAGGACGTCGTCGCACACTTCGCCGACGCGGGGCGCAGAACCAAGCGCCTGCGGGTCTCCCATGCGTTCCACTCGCCCCGCATGGACGCCATGCTCGACGACTTCCGCCAGGTCGTGGCCGGGCTGTCCCTCGCCGGGCCCCGGATCCCCGTGGTGTCCGACCTCACCGGCGAACTCGCGACCGCCGAGCAGCTGTGCTCCGCGGAGTACTGGGCGCGGCACGCCCGCGAGACCGTGCGCTTCGCGGACACCGTACGTACCCTGCGGGGCCGTGGCGCCGGCGCGTTCCTGGAGTTGGGGCCGGACGGGGTGCTCACCGGGATGACCCGGGAATGCCTCGACCAGCTTCCCACAAGTGCCGCGGACGCCGAAGACACTCAAGGTCCCATCGACACGCCCCCCGCGGTCGTCAGGACACTCCGCCCCGGCAGTGACGAGTCGCTGACGGTACTGACCGCGATGGCCGAACTGCACGTCCACGGCGTCCCGGTGCGCTGGGATGCCTACTTCGCCCAGCGGGGCGGCAGGCGAGTGGCACTGCCCACCTACGCCTTCCAGCGGGAACGCCACTGGCTGGACGGACAACCGGCGGGCCAGGTCACCGAATACAGCCCCGCCGCGCTCCCTGGTGCCCCCGAGCCCGTACCAGGCGAGGCGCCCGCGCCCGCGGAGCCGGCTGCCAGGCGGCCGCGTGTGGACATGGCGCGGCTGGTGCGGGCCGAGACCGCGATGGTGCTCGGCTACGCCGAACCGGAGCGGGTCGACACGAGCCTGACGTTCAAACAACTCGGCTTCGACTCCACCATGACCGTGGAACTCATGTCCCGGCTGAGGTCCGCCACCGGTCTGCGACTGCCCGACACCGCACTGTTCGACCACCCCACACCGGACCGGATCGCCGCCCGGCTGGCCACCGAGACCAGCGGCGCCACCGGCACCGGCGAGACCCCGCCCCGGGCCCCCGCCGCGCCCGCCGACGAACCGGTGGTCATCGTGGGCATGGGCTGCCGCTACCCGGGCGGGGTCGATACCCCCGAGGCGCTGTGGGACCTGGTGGCGAGCGAAGCCGACGCCGTCTCTGCGATGCCGGCCGACCGCGGCTGGGCGGCCGAGGTGCTGGCCACACAGCGGCCGGGCGGTTTCCTGTACGACGCCGACCGGTTCGACGCGGCGCTGTTCGGGATCTCGCCCCGGGAAGCCCTCGCCATGGATCCCCAGCAGCGGCTGGCGCTCGAAGTGACCTGGGAGGCCGTCGAGCGGGCGGGGATCGCGCCCTCGTCACTGCACGGCAGCCGGACCGGTGTGTTCGTCGGCGCGATGGCCCAGGACTACGGCCCGCGGCTGCACGAGGCGACCGGCGACGCCGAGGGCTATGTGCTGACCGGAACGTCTCCCAGCGTCCTGTCCGGCCGGGTCGCCTATACGCTCGGACTGCGCGGGCCGGCGCTCACGGTCGACACCGCCTGCTCCTCGTCGCTGGTGGCCCTCCACCTTGCGGCCCAGTCGCTGCGCAGCGGCGAATGCTCACTGGCCCTGGCCGGTGGCGTCACCGTGATGTCCGAGCCCGGCATCTTCGTGGAGTTCGCCAAGCAGGGCGGGCTGTCCGAGGACGGCCGGTGCAAGGCGTTCGCGGAGGCCGCCGACGGCACCGGCTGGTCCGAGGGCGTGGGCATGCTGGTGCTGGAGCGACTGTCGGACGCCCGCCGCAACGGCCACCGGGTCCTGGCGGTGCTGCGCGGCTCGGCGGTCAACTCCGACGGCGCGTCGAACGGGCTGACCGCGCCGAGCGGCGTGTCCCAGCAGCAGGTCATCGGCCAGGCGCTGGCCGGAGCGGGACTCGTCCCCGCGGACGTCGACGCCGTCGAGGCACACGGCACCGGCACCAGGCTGGGCGACCCCATCGAGGCGCAGGCGATCCTCGCCACCTACGGCCAGGGCCGGGACGCCGGGCGTCCGCTGCTGTTGGGGTCGATCAAGTCCAACATCGGACACACCCAGGCCGCGGCGGGTGTCGCGGGCGTCATCAAGATGGTCATGGCCATGCGCCAGGGCACGCTGCCCAGGACATTGCACGTGGACGCGCCGTCCTCGCATGTGGACTGGACGGCGGGCGCGGTGGAGCTGCTGACCGAGCCGATGTCGTGGCCGGAGGCGGAACGCCCGCGCCGCGCGGGGGTGTCCTCGTTCGGGATCAGCGGCACCAACGCCCATGTCATCGTCGAACAGGCACCCCACGAGCCGCCACCGGCCACCGCCGCGGAGCTCGCGCCCCCGGACACAACACCCGAGGCCGCCCCCCGCGTGGTGCCCTGGCCGGTGTCGGGTCGGACCGACGCCGCGCTGCGCGCCCAGCTCGACCGCCTGCACTCGTTCCTGGCCGACACCCGCGCCCCGGCGCCCGACATCGGCTACTCCCTCGCCACCACCCGCGCCCAGCTGGAGCACCGCGCGGTGCTGCTGTCCACGCCGGACGGCGTGGTGGAGGCGGCGCGGGGGGTCGCCGCGAGCGCGGGGCCCCTGACGCTGCTGTTCGCAGGTCAGGGCGCGCAGCGCATCGGGATGGGCCGCGAGCTGGCTCACCGTTTCCCCGTGTTCGCCCGCGCACTCGACGAGGTGTGCACGCTGCTGGACGGCGAGCTGGGCCGGCCGCTGCGCGAGGTGATGTTCGGCGCGGACGCCGCCGCGCTCGACCGTACGGAGTACGCGCAGCCCGCGCTGTTCGCGCTCGAAGTGGCGCTGTTCCGGCTGGCCGAGTCCTGGGGGATCGTCCCCGACCTCCTCATCGGTCACTCGATCGGCGAGATCGCCGCCGCGCATATCGCCGGTGTGCTCTCCCTCGGCGACGCGTGTGCCCTGGTGGCCGCGCGTGGCCGGCTGATGCAGGCGCTGCCCGAGGGCGGGGCCATGGTGGCGCTGCGGGCGGGCGAGGACGAGGTGGAGCCGCTGCTCGTGGACCACACCGACCGCGCACAACTCGCGGCGGTCAACGGCCCGTCCTCGGTGGTCCTCTCCGGCGACGCGGAGACCGTGGCGGACATCGCGGCCCGCTTCGAGGCGCGAGGCCGGAAGGCCACGCGGCTGCGGGTCAGCCATGCCTTCCACTCCCCGCTGATGGCCCCGATGCTCGCGGACTTCCGGGCGGCCGTCGAGCGGCTGGCCTTCCAGGAGCCGCGCGTCCCCATCCTCTCGACCGTCACCGGCGAGCTGGCCGACGCGGCACGGATCAGCACACCGGACTACTGGGTGGACCATGTCGTACGCCCGGTGCGGTTCGCCGCGGCGATCGCCGCGGCCGCCTCCGCCGGGTCCCGGGTGTTCCTGGAACTGGGCCCCGACGCGACACTCACGGCCCTGACCGGCGACAACCTCGCCGAGCTGCCGGGCGTCACCGCGGTGCCGATGCTCCGTACGGACCGCGGCGAGGACGACGAGACCGCCGTCGTGACCGCCGCGGCCCGTCTGCACGCGCACGGCGTCCCCGTACAGTGGCCCGCCCTGTTCACCGGGACCGGGGCGCGGCGGGTGGAGCTGCCGACGTACGCGTTCCAGCGCGAGCGCTACTGGGCCGGGCGGACGGCCGGTGCGGCCGATGTCGCATCGGCGGGCCTCGACCGGCCGGAACACCCGCTGCTGGGCGCCGTCGTGCGACTCCCGGACACCGGAGGGCTGCTGTGCACGGGCGTCCTGTCGACGACGGCCCAACCCTGGCTGGCCGACCATGTGGTGGCCGGGCAGGTGCTCTTCCCCGGCACCGGCTTCGTGGAGCTGGCGGTCCGGGCGGGCGACGAGGCCGGCTGCGGCCTGGTACGTGAACTCACCCTGACCGCGCCCCTAGTGCTGCCCGAACACGGCGGCATTCCCGTTCAGGTGGCCCTCGGCCCGCCCGACGACACCGACTGCCGGACCCTGGGGATCTACTCCCGCCCTGACGACGCGCCCGACGCGCCGTGGGTCCGGCACGCCACGGGCGTGCTCGCGCCCGGAGAGCCCGGCGCACCTGGGCGCGTGCCGGTCCCGGCGGACGAGGGCAACGCGGCCGATCAGTGGGCGTACGGCCGGACCTGGCCACCGGCCGACGCCGTGCCGGTCGACCTCGACGACTTCTACGAGCGGCGGAGCGCGGCCGGATTCGACTACGGCCCGGCGTTCCGGGGCGTACGCGCGCTCTGGCAGACCGAGGAGGCCGTACTGGCCGAGGTGGCGCTGCCCGGGCACATCGCGGGCGACGCAGCCGCGTTCGGCCTGCACCCGGCCCTGCTCGACGCCGCCCTGCACATCGTGTCGTACACCGGGCTCGACGACTCCGCGGGCGCAAGGCTGCCGTTCGCCTGGACCGAGGTGTCGCTGCACGCCTCGGGCGCCTCGGTGCTGCGGGTCCGGATGAGCCGCGCGGGCGACGACACGGTCACGCTGACCGTCGCCGACACGGAGGGCCAGGTGGTGGCCTCCGTACGCTCGCTGGCCCTCCTCCCGTACACGCCCGACGGTGGCGGCAGGGGCGGGCAACCGCTGCTGCGCCTGGATTGGGTGGCTGTGGACGCGGCGCCGTCGGCGGAGGATGGTCAGGCCCGTCGGTGGTCGGTGGCCGGCCCGCACGCCTGGGGGCTGGCCGACGTGCTGCGCTCGGCGGGCGAGACCGTGATCGACGAGGCCACGGCACCGGCGGATGTGGTCCTGGTCCCGGTCGCCGCACCGGCCGGGGCCGCGGCCGAGGACGACACGCTCGACGCGGTGCGCGCCGCCACCTCGGCGGCGCTGGACCGGTTGCAGCGGCATCTGCGGGACGCGGACGAGCCCGAGAACACGCCCGCGGTGGTGTTTGTGACGCGAGGCGCGGTGGCGACGGACGCCGACGCCTCGCCCGACCTGGTGGGCGCGGCGGTGTGGGGGCTGGTCCGCTCCGCCCAGCACGAGAGCCCCGGCCGTTTCGTCCTCCTGGACCTGGACCCGGATGGCACGGACGCCCCGCCCACGGCCGGGTCGCTGCGCGCGGCACTGGAGCTGGATGAGCCGCAACTCGCCGTACGCGAAGACCGCCTGCTGACGCTCCGGCTGACCCCTGTGCGCCCCTCGGAGCAGGTCGCCGAGCCCCGCCCGGAGGCCGTCTGGGACACCGACGGCACCGTACTGGTCACCGGTGGACTGAGCGGGCTGGGCGCCCAGGTGGCCCGGCATCTGGCCGATGCGCACGGCGTACGCCATCTCGTCCTGGCCGGACGCCGTGGCCGCGCCACCGAAGGCGCCGACGACCTGGTGGCGGAGCTGGCCCGGCTCGGCGCCGAGGTCTCCGTCGTCGCCTGCGATGTCTCGGACCGCGCCGCCGTCGCCCGGCTGATCGGTGACATCCCGGCGGCACATCCGCTGACCGGTGTGGTGCACGCCGCCGGTGTGCTCGACGACGGGCTGGTCGAGGCGCTGACCGAGGAACGACTGGACACGGTGTTCCGGCCGAAGGCGGCCGGTGCATGGCATCTGCACGAGCTCACCCGGAGCCATGACCTCACCGCGTTCACCGTGTTCTCCTCCGTGTTCGGCGTCCTGGGCAACGCCGGGCAGGGCAGCTACTCCGCGGCGAACGCGTTCCTGGACGCCCTCGTACGGCGGCGCGCCGCCCAGGGGCTGCCGGGCCTGGCCATCGCCTGGGGCCCATGGCCGCAGGGCAGCGGCATGACGAGCACCCTCACGGACGCCGAGATGCGCCGCATGACGCGGGCCGGCCTGCCACCGCTCACCGCTGAGCAGGGACTGGCCTGGTTCGACGCCGCGCCGACCGCGGGCGAACCGGCCGTCGTAGCGGCCCAGGTGGACCGCGCGGCGCTGCGCGCCCGAGGCACCGTGCCCGCCGCCTTCCGCGCACTGGTGCCCGCCCCGGTACGGCGGGCGGTGGCGGCCGGCGCGCCGGGCGCGGGGGCCGGCCCGTTGGCCGAGCTGGCGGGGCTGACCGGGGCCGACCTCACCGACGCGGTGTCCCGGCTGGTACGGACCGCGGTCGCCGCGGTGCTCGGGCATCCGTCCGCCGAGGCCGTGGATCCGTCGCTGACCTTCCAGGACCTCGGACTGGACTCGCTGACCTCGGTGGAGCTGCGCAACCAGCTCACCGAGACCACGGGCGTACGGCTGCCCACCACCCTCATCTTCGACTACCCCACCCCCGAGGCCGTCGCGCACTTCCTCAGCGCGCGCAGCCAGGGCACCACCGCCACCCCGCAGGTGCCCGCCGCCCCCACCGTGACCGGGGACCCGATCGTCATCGTGGGGATGGCCTGCCGCTATCCGGGCGGGGTGAGCTCCCCCGAGGAGCTGTGGGAGCTGACGGCTCAGGGCCGCGACGGCATCTCCGACTTCCCCGACGACCGGGGCTGGTCCCTGCCCGACGTGTCCTTCGCCCGCGTGGGCGGGTTTCTGTACGACGCAGGCGACTTCGACGCGGGTTTCTTCGGGATCTCCCCGCGCGAAGCGCTCGCCATCGACCCACAGCAACGGCTCCTGTTGGAGACGTCGTGGGAGGCCCTGGAACGCTCCGGGATGGACCCGCTGACGCTCAAGGGAAGCGCCACCGGTGTGTTCGCCGGTGTGATGTACCACGACTACCCGGTGGCCGGGGACGGCCTGCCCGAGGCGCTGCGCGGTTTCGTGGTCAACGGCACATCCGGCAGCGTGGCCTCGGGCCGGGTGGCCTACACCCTCGGCCTCGAAGGCCCGGCCGTCACCATCGACACCGCATGCTCGTCCTCGCTGGTCGCCGTGCACATGGCCGCGCAGGCACTGCGATCGGGGGAGTGCTCGCTGGCGCTCGCGGGCGGCGTCACCGTCATGGCGACCCCGGAGACCTTCGTCGACTTCGACCGTCAGGGCGGCCTGGCCTCCGACGGCCGCTGCAAGTCGTTCTCCGACACGGCCGACGGCACCGGCTGGTCGGAGGGCGTCGGCATGCTGGTGTTGGAGCGGTTGTCCGATGCCCGGCGCCTGGGGCATGAGGTGTTGGCGGTGGTGCGGGGTTCGGCGGTGAATCAGGATGGTGCGTCGAATGGTTTGACGGCGCCGAATGGTCCGTCGCAGCAGCGGGTGATTCGTCAGGCGTTGGCGAGTGCGGGGTTGTCTGCGGGTGATGTGGATGTGGTGGAGGCGCATGGTACGGGGACGGCGCTTGGTGATCCCATTGAGGCGCAGGCGTTGTTGGCCACGTACGGGCAGGATCGGGAGGCGGATCGTCCGCTGTTGCTGGGTTCGGTGAAGTCGAACATCGGTCATACGCAGGCGGCGGCGGGTGCTGCGGGCATTATCAAGATGGTGATGGCGATGCGTCGGGGTGCGGTGCCCAGGACGCTTCATCTGGAGGTGCCGTCCAGTCATGTGGACTG
>NZ_MUNE01000002.1 GCF_002154605.1 Streptomyces milbemycinicus
CCGCGACGGCCGCGTCCACCGCGGCGTCGTACTGGATCGGGCCCTCGACCAGCAGGTCCGGGCGGCGCTCACGGACCAGCTCGGTCGCCTTGCGCACCTTGTCGACATCCGCGCCGGAGCCGGAGGTGCCGGTGGAGTACGAGAGCATCGCGATCCGCGGCTCCACACCGAACTGGGCGGCCGTCGTCGCCGACTGGATGGCGATATCCGCCAGCTGCTCGGCGTCCGGGTCCGGGTTGACCGCGCAGTCGCCGTACACCAGCACCCGGTCCGCCAGGCACATGAAGAAGACCGAGGAGACGATCTGGGCGCCCGGCGCGGTCTTGATGATCTCGAAGGCGGGCCGGATGGTGGCCGCGGTGGAGTGCACGGCGCCGGAGACCATGCCGTCGGCCAGGCCCTCCTGCACCATCAGCGTGCCGAAGTACGAGACGTCGGCGACCACGTCGTAGGCCAGCTCGTACGAGACACCCTTATGGGCGCGCAGCCGCGCGTACAGCTCGGCGAAGCGATCGCGCAGCGGCGAGGTCTGCGGATCGATGATCTGCGCGTCCGCGAGCTGGATGCCCAGCTCGGCGGCGCGCTTGCGGACCGCGTCCTCCCCGCCCAGCAGTGTGAGGTCGCACACATCGCGGCGCAGCAGCACATCGGCGGCGCGCAGCACCCGCTCCTCGGTGCCCTCGGGGAGCACGACCCGGCGGCGGCCCGCGCGGGACCGCTCGATCAGCTCGTGCTCGAACATCATCGGGGTGACCCGGCCGGAGCGGGCGACCGAGATCCGGTTGGTCAGCTCGGCGGTGTCCACATGCCGCTCGAAGAGGCCGAGCGCGGTCTCGGCCTTACGCGGCGCGCCGGCGGTCAGCTTGCCCTCCAGCGCGAACAGCTCGGCCGCGGTCGGGAAGCTGCCGCCCGCCACGGCCGCCACCGGGGTGCCCGGGGCCAGCCGGGAGGCCAGCGCCAGGATGTCCTCCCCCGGCCGCTCGTCCAGGGTGAGCAGCACCCCGGCGATCGGCGGGGCGCCCGCGCTGTGCGCGGCCAGGGCCCCGACGATCAGATCGGCGCGGTCGCCGGGCGTCACCACCAGACAGCCCTCGGTCAGCGCGGGCAGAAAGCTGGGCAGCATGGCGCCGCCGAAGACAAAGCCCCGTACGTCCCGCGACAGCCCTGCATGGTCGCCCAGCAGCACCTCGGCGCCCAGGGTGCGCACCACCTGGGAGACGGTCGGCGCGGACAGCGAGGCGTCCTCGGGCAGCGCGTAGCAGGGGACGGGGAGCTTGTCCCGCAGCCGCTCGGCCACGGCCTCCCGGTCATCGGGGGCCACCCGGTTCACCACGACGGCGACGACATCGCAGCCCTGCGCCTCATAGGCGCGGTACGCGTTGTGCGCCTCGGCGCCCTGCGACTCGACGCTCTGATCCTTGCCGCTGACCACGGTGATCACCGAGGCGCCGAACTCATTGGCCAGCCGTGCGTTCAGCCCCAGCTCGTCGGGGAGACCGCTGGCCGCGGCGTAGTCGCTGCCCAGCACCAGCACGTACTCGTACTCGCGGGCCACCTCGTGGAACCGGCCGACCAGGTGCGCCACCAGCTCGTCGGTGCCCCGCTCGGCCTGGAGCGCGGACGCCTCGTCATAGGTGATCCCGAAGACGGACTCGGGCGACTGGCCCAGCCGGTAGCGGGCCCGCAGCAGATCGAAGAGGCGGTCGGGGTTGTCGTGCACCAGGGGGCGGAAGACGCCCACCCGGTCGACATGACGGGTCAGGAGCTCCATGACCCCGAGCTCGACGACCTGGCGGCCGTCGCCGCGCTCGATCCCGGTCACGTACACGCTGCGCGTCACGCCTGGCGCTCCGATCTGATGGTCGGCACTGATGGTCGGCACTCGGACCTGAAGTGCGGTCGAAACTTCCCTAAAAACGGCCGTATCGGCGGCCCTGTCCCCTTGACAATACCTGCGGGCATCGATAAAGCGCTCCTCAGGTACGGGTACAGAGACGGACACAGCACCACCGGGCCCATGAAACAATCGGACTGGCTCACACCTACCCGAAGGCAGCAGGAGACACAGCACGATGCGCATCGGAGTTCTCACCGCAGGCGGCGACTGCCCCGGCCTGAACGCTGTGATCCGTTCGGTCGTCCACCGTGCCGTGGCCGGCCACGGCGACGAGGTCATCGGCTTCGAAGACGGCTTCAAGGGGCTGCTCGACGGCCGCCACCGCAAACTCGACCTGGACGCCGTGGCGGGCATCCTCGCCCGCGGCGGCACCATCCTCGGCTCCTCCCGTCTGGAGCGGGCCCGGCTGCGCGAGGCCTGTGAGACCTCCAAGGACCACGCCCGCGACTACGGCATCGACGTGCTGATCCCGATCGGCGGCGAGGGCACCCTCACCGCCGCCCGGATGCTCTCCGACGCCGGGCTGCCCATCGTCGGCGTACCCAAGACCATCGACAACGACATCTCCGCCACCGACCGCACCTTCGGCTTCGACACCGCCGTCGGCGTGGCCACCGAGGCCATGGACCGGCTCAAGACCACCGCCGAATCCCATCAGCGGGTCATGGTCGTCGAGGTCATGGGGCGCCACGCGGGCTGGATCGCGCTGGAGTCCGGCATGGCGGGCGGCGCGCACGGCATCTGCCTGCCGGAGCGGCCGTTCGAGATCGACGCGCTGGTGAAGATGGTGGAGGAGCGCTTCTCCCGCGGCAAGAAGTTCGCGGTGATCTGCGTCGCCGAGGGCGCGCACCCCGCCGAGGGCACGATGGACTACAAGAAGGGCGAGATCGACCAGTACGGCCACGAGCGGTTCACCGGTATCGGCAACCGCCTCGCCGCCGAACTGGAGCGCCGCCTGGGCAAGGAGGCCCGTCCGGTCATCCTCGGCCACGTCCAGCGCGGCGGCACCCCGACCGCGTACGACCGGGTGCTGGCCACCCGCTTCGGCTGGCACGCCGTCGAGGCCGCCCACCGCGGCGACTTCGGCATGATGACCGCGCTGCGCGGCACGGACATCGAGATGGTGCCGATCGCCGAGGCGGTCACCGAGCTCAAGACGGTTCCGGTGCCCCGCATGGACGAGGCCGAGTCGGTCTTCTGACACCTGCTCCGCACGACACCTGCTGTGCGCCACACGGGCTCTGGTACTGTCCCGGCTTGATCAACGGGGTTATCTGATCACCTGATCAAGGGGGACGAAGGAGCGGGGGCGGGATGCGTCGGTTGTGGGCCCGCGTGTGGCTGCGCCACACGGCCCTGGTGGTAATCGTCATAGCGCTGGTCGCGGTCTTCGTCGTCGTGAACCGCGACAGCGACGGCGGCCATCTCACGGCCAACCGCGCCCAGCTGAGAAAGGCATGCGACGGCACCCTCCCGTACGCGGACCTGAAGCGGTTCGTCCGCGACGGCCGGGCGGGCGAGCTCAGCCAGCACGGCACGATGCTGGAACCCCGCCGGACAAGCCGGTCGCTGCTCGACTGCACGCTGTCGTGGGGCGACGGATACGGCGTCACCGTCCACGCCGAAGCGCTGGTCTCCGACGTCCCCGAGGGCATGGAGACCGAAGATCTCCTGGGCATGGCCCACACCGACGGCACCTATGTGGCCCCCGGCACCACCGGCCAGTACGGCAGGCGCGGCGCCTGGCTGGTGACCGAGTGCGTGGACGGCCTGCGCGGCCGGGTCCGGCCCACGACCGACCTGTACGTGTCGGCACTTGTCACCGACGGCGATCACGAGGCCGACAACGCCGCTGAGCGCGAGGAGCGGTCCAGGGCCGAACGGGCCGCCGCCCTCACCGGCTTCCGCACCGCCGTCCACGTCGCAAACGCCATCACCGAGGCACAGGGCTGCGGGAGCACCCCGCTCAAGGCGCCGACCGAGGTGCTGGACACCTACGAGTCGCACGACGAAAACGGCGACTGGCGGTCCGAGCGCATCGAGGAGCCCGGCCGCGATCTGCGCAAATGCGGCTGGATCAACTCCCGTTCGCTGCCCGGCGTGATGCCCGGGGCCTGGACCACGCTCGGCGACCTCCAGGAGTCCCGGGTGCTGAGCGCCTGCCAGGGCACCTGGGACTCGGAGGCCGAGAAGAACGACGGCAGCCACCCGGCGGACTGGCAGGTCACCGGCGTCGAGGCGGCCAGCTGGGCGGGCATCTTCGGCCGGACCGCGTACGACTCGTACGAGCGCGAGGGCCATGTGCCGGGGTGGGGAGTGTCCCAGAACCAGGGAAAGCCCGCCGGCGACGGCAAGGGCAATGACGGCAAGGGCGACGACGGCAAGGCCGGTGGGACTGACGGTGCTCAGGGCGAGGACCGGATCTCCTCCTACGTCGAGGACCCCCAACTCGCCCTGTGGGCACGCTCGGTGTGCGGCGGCCGGGACACCTACCACCGCGTCTCGGTGATCCCCTCGATCCTGATCGAGGACGGCGCGACCGCCACCCTGGGCGCCAAGGACCGCGCCAAGCTCTCCCGTGCGGCGCGCACGGCGCTGGACCGCTATCTGAGCGCGCCGGACGGCTGGCCGAAGTCGGCGGGGTGCCGCGATACGAAGGTGCTGGGGGAGGTCGAGGAATGGCACTGAGCAGACTGCGACGCGGCGAGCCGGACGGCGAGGGGCCCGATGGACCGGAGGGCGGTCAGGACGGCGAGAGCCCTTCGGGGTGGCTCGGTGGCCGGCTCACCCGCCGTCGCGCGTGGGGCCTCGCGGCCGCCGTGGTGGCGCTGGCCGCGCTGGCGGGCACGGTCGTCTGGTTCGCCGGCAGCGACGACCGGGCGCTCGACGATGCCTGCGACGGAGTGCTGGCCAAGGACGAGGTCCGCGCGGTGCTCGGCGATGGCGAGATCAGCGTGAGCAACCGCACCAAGGGCACGTTCGACGCCAAGGCCAAGGCCAAGGCCAAGGCCAAGGGCGGGAGTGGCGGGGACGGGGCCAACACCCTCGCCGTACGGTGCGAGGTGACGGCCGATGGCAAGGGCAGCGTCAAGGTGAACATTGAGGCCGGCCCGCGGCCCCGCACCACGTACGGTATTGCCGGGATGTACACCCCCCTGCCCGAGCGGGACACCCTCGCGGTCCCCCTCGGCCACGGCTGGTCCGGTGTCTTCGGCACGGACAATGTGCGGCAGGACGACAACGAGGACGGCGAGGGGACCGCCGCCGTACTGCTCGAATGCGGCAAGGGCGGCACCAGTCTGCTGATCACCGTCGAGACCGAGCTCAGCGGCGTCACCCTCGACGACCCCGCCGTCCGCCCCGACTTCGTCCGCACCGCGACCGCCACCGCCAAGGCGGCCAACGACCACTGGGGCTGCGGCGCGAGCCTGGGCAAACCGGTCCGTACGGTGGGCCTGCCGGTCAACGAGGACGAGTACGAGCCGCTGCTCGGCGCCGACGGCACCTGCGCCGGTGTCCCGACGGCCGCCCGCTCCGCGGTGTCCACGGCCCGGGAGACCGCCCGCGACCGGGCGCCGCGCGAGGCCTGCGCCCTCGGCGCGCGGGACGGCTCGCCGCGCTACCGCCTCGACGCGTACTACGGCCCGTACGCGGAGGAGACCCGTGCCGAGTACTCCGACAGCCCGTCCCAGGACGGCCCGACCCCCGCCGACGAACCCTCGGGCCGGCTGGGCCAGAGCGCCTACTGGGCCAGCGCCTCCTGCCCGGACGGCGCCGAGGACGCGCTGTTCCTGGTCCGCGCGGACGGCACCGAGGACGACACCCGCCGCAAGCCGGACCTGACGTACGAGCGTGCCGCGCTCAAGGCGTTCGCGGAGCGCTCGGCCCAACACCACGGATGCGAGGCGCCGACCACGCCGGCCGGGTGACCACGCCCGGCGCCTGCGCGCCCGCCAGGTGAGTTCAGACCACCTCGCCGCCCACCCCGGAACGTCCTGCGGGCACGCCGACGATGCCCACGGACACCTGCTTGCGGACGGACTCGCCGAAGACCTCGACGACGGCATCGGTGATCGACGAGATCAGCCGCGCGGGGGCGTTCTCGAACTCCGGGTGGTTCAGCGCCCCTTCGCGCATGCTCAGCGTGATGGCAGGGGCGTTCTCCTCGGTCGGCACTCCGCCGATGCCGTGGCGCCCGCGCGGGACGCCGAACAGATCGACGACCGCGACGGAGCGCAGCCGCTCGCCGTACACCGCGCCCACCGCGTCGGTCAGCGCGCGGATGAGCTTCGGCTCGGTCTTTCCGTCGAGTTCTTCCTCGCGGATCTGCACGGTGAAGTGAGGCATGACGAATCTCCGTTCGGTCGGGTAGCTTGCACGCAGACGTGTTTGCTTTGGAAGCAAAGTATCTTTGAATGCAAAGCTATTGCCGTGGTTGATCAGTGTCAACCTCGGTCAACCCTTGACGGCGCCTCCCAGCGCGAAGCCGCCGCCCATCCGGCGGGCGATCAGCACGTACAGCAGGATCACGGGGGTCGAGTAGAGGATGGAGAAGGCGGCGAGCTGGCCGTAGGCGACCTGGCCGTAGTTGCCGAAGAAGGTGAAGATGGATACCGACGCCGGAAGTTGGTCCGGGGTGAGCAGCAGCATGAAGGGCACGAAGAAGTTGCCCCACATCATGATGAAGCTGTAGATCATCACGACCGTGATGCCCGGTCCCATCAGGGGCAGGATCACGCGCACCAGGCTCTGCAGCCAGGACGCGCCGTCCGTCCACGCGGCCTCTTCGAGGATGACCGGGACGCCGTCCATGAAGTTCTTCATCAGCCAGATGGCGAAGGGGAGTTGCGAGGCGGCCAGGAACAGCGCGGTTCCGTACATCGTGTCGATCAGGTCGACCTGTACGAACAGGCCGTAGACCGGGACCATGATCGCGGTGATCGGCAGACAGGTGCTGAACAGGATCGTCAGCAGATACGGGCGTACGAGACGGGAGCGGAACCGGGACAGCGGATAGGCGGCGAGGGCCGCGCACGCCACGGTCAGGATGGTGGCCCCGCCGCACAGCAGCAGGCTGTTGAGCATCGGCGTGAACGTGATCTCGTCCGTCCACACCGCCTGGAAGTTGTCCAGCGTGGGGGAGTTGGGGGCGGAGACACGTAGGGTCGCCTCGCCGTCGAGAGAGGCCAGGACCAGCCAGGCCAGCGGGAGCACGAAGGCCGCAGCGACGACGAGCAGGGCGGCGTCGGCGGCCAGTCGGCGGCGGGTGCGGGGTGACCAGGCGGCGCGGGGACCGGCGGCGCGGGGACCGGCGGTGCGGCGCTTGGCGGTACGGGATCTGAGCGGGGCGGACTTGGCCGGATGGGACAAGGTGCGGCCGGACGGTGCGGACAACCTCGGACCTCCTCGCGCCTGCTGAGCGCAGTCGATCAGCGTTCCGTACATGAAACCGCCCGTCCGGCCGTGAGGGGAAGACTGCGGTCAGCGGCTTCGGCTGAGGTGGGCCGCGAGCGCGGTGGCGTGGCGTACGGCCGCCTCGCCTTGGTGGGCGGCGGCGCGCATGGCGATATAGCCGTCCGGGCGGATGAGGACGAGTCCGTCTTCGCGCATGTCGTAGATGCGGCGGGCCTGGCCGTCGGTGTCGATGACCGTGTCGGGACCGGTCGCCGTCGGGTCGTCGGTCATCCGATAGGCGCGCAGCGGGACGGGCGCATCCCACGCGGCCGTGCCGTGGCCGCGGCCGAAGGACAGCAGCGTCCAGTGCGGGCCGCGCAGCAGGTCGAAGAGGCGGAGCTCGCGGCCGGTCGAGGCGTCACGGCAGGGCGCGTCGGGGGCCCGGTCGCCGGCCTGGAGGCCGCTGCTTCGGGTCGTCAGCGGGCTGTCGGGGTAGGCGATGGTGAGCCCGGTGGTGAAGTCGTCGGTGAGGCCGCGCAGCGCGGTCGAACCGTCGCCGTCGTCGAAGGCGCGCATCATCGCGTGCATCCGGGAGGTGCTGTCGTCGAGGACGGCCTGGGCGACGGGGCGGCGTTCTCGTTCGTAGGTGTCCAGCAGGGCGGCGTCGGCGCCACCGAGCACGGCGGCGAGTTTCCAGCCCAGGTTGTAGGCGTCCTGGATGCCGGTGTTCATGCCCTGCCCGCCGGCGGGCGAGTGGATATGCGCCGCGTCTCCGGCGACGAAGACCCGGTCGACGCGATACCGGTCGACCAGGCATACGTTGATCTGGTACAGCGAACGCCAGCCCGCGTCCTGGAGATCTACGTTCGGCAGGCCCGCGCGTTCGGCGAAGATCCGGCGGAACAGCTCCAGCGTGGGCGTGCCGGACTCCTGCTCGTCGGCGGGGACGGATGCCTGGAACTGCCAGACGTCGGTGCTGGGCAGCGGGAACAGGGACAGGATCCCGTGCTCGGGGCTCGCCCAGAGGTGCTGGCAGTGCCGGTCGAGGTCCTTGATGTATACGTCGCCGAGGTACCAGCGGTGGTCCGTGTGCGAGGTGCCGCGCAGGACGGCCCCCATCCGCTGCCGGACGACGCTGCGGCCCCCGTCGCAGCCGACGAGATAGCGCGCCCGAATCTCGCGCTGCCCGGCCGCCGTTTGTACTGTCGCGGTGACGGAGTCGGCGTCCTGGCGGAGGTCGCTCACGGCCGAGCCCCATTCCACCTGGCCGCCGAGTTCCACAAGACGGTCGCGCAGGACGGACTCCAACTGCGGCTGTGACAGCCAGACCGGCGGGTACGGAACGTCGGGGGCCGTTGTGCCCACGGCCACTTCCACGGCTTCGGAGATCACGCGCTGCCGGTCGTAGCGCCGGGTCGGGACGTTGATGGCCCCCAGCTGCAGGACGCGGTCGATGATGCCGAGGTCGTCGGCGATCTCCAGTGCGCGCGGCTGGATGGTCTTGGCGCGGGAGGCGGTGCTGGGCCGTTCGGCGGCCTCGACGATGCGGCAGGTGACACCGCGTCGGGCGAGATCGCAGGCCAGGGTCAGCCCGGTGGGTCCGGCGCCGACGATCAGTACGTCGCTCATGGTCATGACGCCCCTTACCTAACGTAGGTATCTTTATTCAAGGCGAACGCCCCTCGGGGCCGCCGCCTGGTCGAGGGCAAACGTATACCTAACTTAGGTAACTATCAAAGGGAGTGCTCGCGTGCCGCACGACAACGAGGGGCTGAGGGGACTGCTGCCCGCCATGAACCGGCTCAGCGGCACGCTGAGCCGCGGACAGCTCTTCGAACGGGCCACCGCGGCCGCCGGGGTGACCCTGGAGCGGCCCGCCGTGACGATCCTGGTCATCCTCGACGCGGCCGACCGGCCCCTGCGGGTCGGGGAGATCGCCCAGCGCATGCAGGTCGCCGGCCCGCACGCCACCCGCCAGATCCACGGGCTGGAACAGCGCGGCCTGGTGGAACGGGTGGCCGACCCCGACGACCAGCGGGCCCGTCTGATCACCCTCACCGCGGCCGGCGAACGGCTCGCCGACCGCTATCTGCGGGTCATCAACGGCTGGTTCGCCGATGCGCTGTCCGGATGGTCCGACGCGGATCGGCGAGACCTCGTCCTTCTCCTCGGCCGCATGGTCGACGACCTGTCGGCCCATCTGGAGACGGTCACCAGGGATGCCGGGGATGCCGGGGATGCCGGGGATACCGGGGGCGACCACCCCGCCGAGTGACTTCAGTCCACAAAGAAGCTGTCGTGGCGGATGCGGAACTCCTCAAGCTCCTTGCCGCCACGCCGGGTCATCTCCGCGACCTGCTCGAAGTACTCCTCGCGCGGTGCGCCCGGGGCGAAGAGCAGCAGCAGGGACGCCGGGTCGTCGGAGTCGTTCTTGAAGGCGTGCAACCCGCCCACCGGTACGTACAGGAAGTCACCCGACCGCGCTGTGATCCAGCGATCGCCGTCGTAGAGCTGCACGGCCCCCGACAGGATGAAGAAGGACTCCGAGATCGAGCGGTGGAAGTGGGTGCTGGGCCCCGGCGACCTGGGACCCATGTCAACCCGGTACAGCCCGAATTCACCCCCGGTGGTGGCGTGGGTGGCCAGATAGTGAGTCCGGTTGCCCGTGGGGGAGTCCAGCTCGGGCGTGCTGTCAACCGGCCGGTAGACCGCGTTGACCTCGCCGTTCTCGCCGAGATAGCGGGGTTCGGGGTACGACATGATCGGCTCCTTTGTCTCATCCGTCACCGCATTGTGGACACGGACGGAGCCGGTGGTCATCGGTCGGATGAACGGGAGGACCAGGGCGCCGGGGACCAGGGCGGGCGGCCCGTCGGCTCGGTCAAAAGACCGAGCACGTGCCGCCGTTGCCGCCCCGGCCGTACGCGGCCGGCCCCATCCGGCCGACCCCATCCGGCCGGGTTCAGGCCAGGACGGCCGGCTTGAGGACTTCTTCGCACCACTGGCGGAAACTGGTGGGGGTGGTGGACCGGGGGGTGCGCGGTTCGGCGTTGTCCAGGCCCTGGTTCTTGGCCACGATCATGTCGGCCATGCCCCGTACCATCGCGTCGGACGCCCCGTTTTCGGCGAGCGCCGCCGTGTAGTCCTCGACGGGGACGTACTGGAAGCGCACCGGCTTTCCCAGCACCTCGGACATGATCCGCGCCATGTCCTCGTTGGACAGGTCCTCGGGTCCGAGGATCGGGACCTCGCCGTGGCGTCCGCTCCAGGAGTCGTCCAGCAGCAGTTCGGCGGCGACGGCCGCGATGTCGCGGGTGGCGCAGGTGGGGAGCTTGCGGTCGCCGGAGAGCGGGGAGTGGAACACGCCCTGGTTCTTGATCGAGTCGACTTCGCGGAGCAAGTTGTCCATGAACGAGGGTGCCGTCAGCGCCCGGAAGTTGACGCCCGTGGTCGCGATCAGGTCGTCCATCGCCAGCGACGCCGACACCAGCCCGGCGTTCGCGATCACCCCGCGGCCCAGGGCCGAGACGCCGACCACCCGCTTGACGCCCTGGCTCTTGAACGCTTCACACGCGGGCCTGGCGAAGTCCAGATAGAGGGCATCGAGGCTCTTGGTGCGGAAGTTCGGCGGCGCGAGCCAGAAGACGGCATCCGCGCCCGCGCACGCCTTGTTGATGACGTCGGAGTCGCCGTGCGATCCGGCTATCACCTCGACGCGCTCATGTATCCGCGGGGAGAGCCGCGAGGGATCGCGTACGAGCACCCGGATCGGCTCGCCGCTGTCGAACAGGTTCTCAAGGACCTGGCTCCCGATCTGGCCGGTGGGAGTGGTGATGACGATCATGGAAGGGGCCTCCTGATGAGTGGCGAACCGGCTTCCCGGACGCCGTGCGGAGGTAACTCTCCGCCGATAAAGGGGTGTTCGTCCAATACCTCTTCGCGCGCATTGATACCCTCCGGGTATGGATCTGGACCTGCGCAAGCTGCGCTACTTCGTGGCCGTCGCCGAGCTCGAGCACTTCGGCCGGGCCGCCGACCGGCTGCATATCGCGCAGCCCGTCCTCAGCCGGCAGATCCGCGCGCTGGAGCAGGAGCTCGGCTGCGCGCTGCTGGAGCGCACCACCCGTTCCGTACGGCTGACCCCGGCCGGTGAGCAGTTGCAGAAGGACGCACTCGACGTGCTCGCCGCCGCGCGCGCCGCCACCCGCCGTGTGCACAGCGCGGCGCGCGGCGCCCACCGCCTGGTCGTCGGCTTCACGCCCGGGCTGAGCGTCTCGACCGCCGTCCGCGCGTTCGCCCACGAGCACCCCGGCGTCGAGATCGAACTGCTCCGCCTGAACTGGTACGAGCAGGCCGAGGCGCTACGGGACGGCCGGGCCGACGTCGGCTATCTCCGCCACCCCTTCGACGCGGACGGGCTTCACACCGTCCCGATCGGCAGCGAGCCGAAGGTCGTCTGCCTGCCCGCCGTCCATCCCCTGGCGTCCCGGCGCCGGCTCGCCCACGCCGATCTCGACGGCGAGGCGATCCTGGGCGGCGAGCGGCGGTGCGCTGCGACGATCGAGGAGAAGCTTGAGCTTGTCGCGGCCGGGGTCGGTATCGCCCTGGTGCCCCGTAGCGTCGCGCGCTACTACTCCCGTCCCGACCTGGTACACCGGTCGGTGACCGACGCCGTGTCGTACGAAACCTGCCTCGCCGTGGTCGAGGACCGCCGCCAGCAGCATCTGTGGGACTTTCTGGCCGTCGCGGCACAGGCGCTGACCGGGCGCCTGTGAGGCACGCGACACGCACGGCTTGAATGGCTGACAAAGATTGAAATCTGTCAGCTGTGCATGTCATGCTTCCTGGGCGCACCCCACCCCCGTCCCGAGGAGCGTCCTGTGCAGACCCGCACCCTTGGCACCACCGGCCCCCAGGTCTCCGCGCTCGGCCTCGGCTGTATGGGCATGTCCGGCATGTACGGCGACGCCGACCGCGCCGAGTCCATCGCCACCATCCACGCCGCGCTCGACGCCGGGATCACCCTCCTCGACACCGGCGACTTCTACGGCATGGGCCATAACGAACTGCTCATCAACGAGGCGCTTCGCACCGCCCCCGCCGCCCTGCGCGAACAGGCCCTGACCAGCGTGAAGTTCGGCGCCCTGCGCGATCCGGCGGGCGGCTGGCGCGGCAACGACGGCCGCCCGGAAGCCGTCGGGAACTTCCTCGCCTATTCCCTGCAGCGTCTGGGCACCGACCACATCGACATCTACCGCATCGCCCGCGTCGACCCCGCCGTGCCCATCGAGGAGACGGTCGGCGCCATCGCCGAGGCCGTCCAGGCCGGATACGTACGCCACATCGGCCTCTCGGAGGCGGGCCCCGAGACCATCCGCCGGGCCGCCGCCACCGCCCCGATCGTGGATCTCCAGATCGAGTACTCCCTGCTCGACCGGGCCATCGAGGACGAGATCCTGCCCGTCTGCGGCGATCTGGGCATCGGCATCACCGCGTACGGAGTGCTCTCGCGCGGCCTGATCAGCGGCCACTGGAGCCGGGACCGCAAGGCCGCCGCCGACGACTTCCGCGCCTACAGTCCGCGCTTCAGCGGGGACAACCTCGACCGCAACCTCGCCCTCGTGGACGCGCTCCGCGAGGTCGCCGACGGCAAGGGCGTCAGCGTCGCGCAGACGGCCATCGCCTGGGTGCTGGCCCAGAACGCCCGGCAGCCCGCCGCCATCGTCCCGCTCGTCGGCGCCCGCCGCCGCGACCGCCTGGCGGAATCGCTCGGCGCGCTGGAGGTTACGCTCGATGCCGACGACCTGGCCGCCATCGAGGAGGCCGTTCCGGCCGGCGCCGCGGCAGGCACGCGCTATCCGGAAGAGCAGATGACCCACCTCGACAGCGAGAAGTAGCCGATGACGTAAGGGACCTGATGCCGCCGCCCGAGAATCCCCTGACCCCCGCCCGCATCCTCGAAGCCACCGAGGACGTACTGCGCCGCTACGGCCCGGCCAAGGCCACGGTCGTGGACGTCGCCCGCGCGCTGGGGGTCAGCCACGGCAGCGTCTACCGCCACTTCGCCACGAAGGCCGCGCTGCGCGAGGCGGTCACCGAGCGGTGGCTCGACCGGGAGCACGACGAGCTGTCGGCCATCGCCGACGGCAAAGGCCCCGCGGAGGACCGCCTGCGGCGCTGGCTGGCGGCCCTCTTCGCGGCCAAGCGGCGCAAGGCCGGCGACGACCCGGAGCTGTTCGCCACCTTCATGGAGCTGGCCCGCGAGAACAGCGGCACCGTCGCCCGCTATCTCACGACGCTGCTGAAGCAGCTCGCCACGATCGTGGCGAGCGGGGTCGCGGACGGCGAGTTCGCCGCGCGCGACGCGGCGGCCACGGCGCGGGCGCTGTGGGACGCGACGGCGCGTTTCCACGACCCCATGTACGCGTCGGAGTGGCTGGCCCCGGAGATCGACGCGGACTTCGCGGAGGTGTGCGAACTGCTGCTGCGCGGCCTGCGGGCGTAAGCGGCCTGCGCTCGTAAGGAGTGCAGGCCGCGTCGGCCGTGTCCGGGGTCAGCTCGTGGCGCCGCCCTTCGCGGCGAGCACGATCTGGGTCTGGGTGGTCTGTCCCACCAGCCGGTCCTTGTCGTCGCGCAGATCGGTCTGTACGACGATGAGGGTGCCGCCGACGTGCAGGGGGCGGGCCGCGGCGTGGACTCGTCCGGAGGCCACTCCCCGCAGGAAGTTGGTCTTGGACTCCACCGTGGATGTCCCGGCGCCCTTCGGGAGGTTGAGATAGGCGCAGACGGCGCCGACGGAGTCGGCCAGCGCCATCAGAGCCCCGCCGTGTATGACTCCACCCGCGGTGCAGACCTCCGGTGACCAGGCCAGACTGCCCACGGCCCGGTCGGGGGCGGCCTCGTGGAGTTCGATGCCCAGCTGTGCCGCGAAGGGCATGGCTGCCAGGGGGGCGGCGGGGTTGAGGGCTGCCGTCTCGGAAGTCTCAGAAGTCTCGGACGTCTCGGAAGTCTCGGAAGGGGCCATGGTGTGCTGCCTTTCGGGCTCGGGCGCGCGTTCTGTGGCGACCACACTGGCATGTTCCGGCGCCCTGGGGATGCGAGTCAGCGGCGATCTCGGTCAGCAGTTAGTGCCTGGTTCTGAACCCATCACGAGACCAGGAGGGATCCATGATGAGCGAGATCACTGAGACCATCCCCGCCGGACGACGCTGCTGGTCGGTGAGCTGGCCGGAGTACACGCCCGCGGACGTCACGCCGCCTGAGCTGCGGCCGTCGGCGCCGGCCCACCACGTGCCCGGCTGGGCCGAGGCGGCGCCCACGCCGACCGACGTGCACGACTGGGATCACGGACACCCTCTCATCGGCCGGAACACGGCGAGCGCCTGACGACGCCGGTCCGGTACAGCGGTCAGCCTCCCGTCGGCGCGGGCTCCGGAGCCGGGACCGGAGCCAGGTAGAACCGTGACCGGGCGATCCGTCCGTCCCGGGCCCAAATGATGGCGGGCCCGCCCAGCACAACGGTCGCGCCGTCCGGTCCGGTACCCACATACTCAAACTCCGCCCAGAATTCCGGGCCCGCGGTGGCACGGCGCAGCACCTTCGCCCGTATGTCGGGGAGGCGGCTGTAGATCGCCTTCCAGTTGGCGAGCACACGTTCGTTACCGGTGAAACCCTCCGCGGGTCGATGCGGCACCTCGGCTCGGTAGTCCGGGGTGAAGCAGTCCGCGACCCGCTGAGGGTCATGCGAGTTGATCGCGTCCATGAGGAGCTCGACCGGATCCTGTTCGTTCATCGTGCTTAACTCCTTGTCGTCCGTTGTCGAGTTCGGTCCCCTCGACGTCTTCCGGTCGTCGGGCACCCCACATGACGCGAGGACGCCTGGGGCAGCGAGGGCGGCTACGAGACCGGAGATCAGATCGCGGCGGCTGGGGCCCGTCGGAAGTGGGGACCTTAAGCTTGTTCTTTATGGTCTGAGTCGGTTTCGTTCGATGATGCTCTCGGGTCGTTTCACGGTCTTGCCCACGTCGTAGCGGGTGGCGGGCCGCCGGTTCTTCGAACCAAGTGGCCTTCCAGAGCCGGGAGTTGAGGGTTTCGGTGCACGGGCCGGACAGTGCAGGTGTGGGCGGAGGTTCCGAAACCCCCGGCGGACTCGGGCCGGGGTGAGCCGACCGGCCTCGGCGGGCTTCTCCCACGGCCGCCGCAAGTCGGCGGCGGCCTCGCGCAGAAGGCGGATCTGGGTGTGCGCGGCGATGATCAGCCAAGTCCAGCGCTCGCCGGCCTCGGGGGTGCGCAGCTTCGGACGGGTCCACCCCAGGGTCTGTTTCATCAACCTGAAGAGATGCTCGATGTCGAACCTCCTAAGGAACGCCTGCCAGCGCACGTCGACGTCCTCGCTGTTCAGGCCGGTGGCGGACGACCAGAGCCAGAGCGGGAGCGGGTCGCCTCCGCCGGGCAGGCGGTCGACCTGAAGGCGGATCAGCGTGCCCTCGATGATGGGAAGTTCGCCGGTGTGGTCGATCCAGGCGGAGCGGGTGGTCAGGCGGGGGTGGATGCGGTCCCAAGCCATCGCGCGGGCGGTGCCGTACCGGTCGGTGACCTGCGTCGTGGCCGCGTCCGGCTCGCCCCAGGTGTCCGGCTTGGCGAAGCGGAGCTCCTTGCCGTGCTTCGGTGGTCGCCCGCCCCGGGGATAGGACAGGGCGTACTCCTTGAGCGAGGGCGTCGGCCGTCGCATGACGCGGTCGGAGCGCATCCGTCCCAGCACTTCGACCGGGAGGCCGCCCAGGAGGTGGGCCATGCGCGGGGCGTCGTAGCCGGCGTCGAAGACGATGAGGATGTCGCGGTCGCCGAAGTGCCAGCGGCCCATCTCGATCAGGTCCGTGACCACCCTGCGGAGCTGCGCGGCGGTGACCTCGGCGACGTCGTCCTCGGGGCCGAGACGGACGGCGTCCAGGAGCTGGCACCAGGACGTCCGGCCCGATTCGAGGGCGGCGACGAAGGAGTACGGCCAGCCGGGGATGAACTGGTCCGAGGACCGTCCGCTGCGACCGTAGACGTGGCAGAACAGGCGGTCCGCGCTGGTCGGTGCGTCGGGACGGAGCCAGTTGCTGACGTCGACCGCCAGGACCAGGCGCCCGTCGGCGGCCCGCGGCATCGGCAGACCGGCCAGCACCTGCCGCAGCCGGGGCACGTCCACGTTCCCGCAGTTCAACGCCTCGTACATCGCGCCGTGCCCGCGCCGATGCTCGGCCACCAGCGTGAGGTTCACCGGCGAGGTCACCGGACCGTCCGCGCACAACAACGCGTCCACGAGTTCGAACAGTTCGTCCCCCCGCGCGGTCAGACAGTCGAATAAGTCCTCCCGGAAGCGTGACGCTTGCGCGAACGCCTCCCCGGGACCGGCGTCAGGCAGCAGACTCACTCTCACGGCCTTCGTCTCGATCGGTGCACCTTGGTCGGAGCACATGATCAGACGAAGGCCGCTTCAATGTCCGGCGAATGCCCAGGTGAGTGATCCAGTTCGAGATGTCGTTCGACGCCGGGAGCCAGGCACGGGCACTGATGCCTCAGCCGGCGAGCAGGGCCTGCATCCACTGGTCTTCGCGTTGCTCGACGTATTCGGCGTCGTTTCGCCAGGCGTCGCCGTGGCCTTCAGCCCACAGCCTTGCCCAGGGCTGGGCTCCTTGGGCTGCCTGGTCGCGCAGGAAGTCGTGCATGGAACGCGTACGGCGCCCCAGCAGAGGGACCAACCGACGACGTTCGGACTCGGCGAGACCGTAGGCGTCGGCGAAGACTCGCAGTCGGTCCGCCGCGTCCGGGCTCTGCCAGTCCGGATGCGCGGACAGCGGGATGAACCCGTGAATGGCGTATGCGACATCCCACAGGCGCGAGCCGGGACCTGCAGCGTCCCAGTCGATGAAGGCCCACCGTGCCTCGTCTGCGACCACGAGGTTCCAAGGGGCCAGGTCGTTATGGGCGATGATGTCACTGCCCTCAGCGGGGATCAGCGTCTGCCACTGCGCATCGGACGGCGGCGTGAAGTCATGCACAGCGTCGTGGAAGTCCCGGATCAGCCGTGCAACGCGAGCCAGTTGTCGAGCGGGTTCCATCAGCGAGAACCGATCGGGCCAGACCACATCTCCCGGCATGAAGGACAGGACCTCACGCCCCTGATCGTCAATGCCGAGTGGGCGAGGCGCCGCGCCAAATCCCACCTCGTGCAGGTGGGCAAGCAGGGCATGCACAGCGGGAGTCCATGGTCCGGCCGGACGGCGAACGGTGTCCCCGACGCGAACGACACCATCACTGACGTTGCCGCCGGACAAAGGCTGTTCATCATCGTGCCGCATCGAACCAGTGTGTCGGATCAGCTCGTCATGATCACCCCATTAAGGGGGAGCGTCAGAGTAGGGACGGAGGTTAAAGAACAAGTTAAGAGCCTGTTTTCGATCCCCGGACTACGATCGCCTTGGGGTGCGTCCACTCGCGTCGGTAGTCATTGCCTACTCGGCAGGCCGAGGAAGCCGGACGGCCTTGGGTGGCGGTGGTGACCGCCACCGCCGGATTGATCAGTCCCATTGCGCTTCGTGAGATGGCGGCTGCCCGCTCCTGCGGGAGCTTCGGCGGGTGATTCGCCTGGTCATGAGCGTGATTGCGGCCGGCGCCAGATGAACCGGCAGCTTACCGTCCAGGAGTCACGGCACAAGCTCGCCCGCGACATCTGCCACGGCAAGCGCGGGCAGATCATGCAGGCATACAGGACGGGGCAGGAGGACCAACTCGGCGCGCTCGGCCTGGTCCTCAATGCCGCCGTGCTCTGGACAACGCGCTACCTCGACGCCGCCGTCGGCCACCTGCGGGCCCTGCCTCCCGAGGAGCGGGAGCATGACGTCCTGGACGACGACGTGGCCCGGGTCTCCCCGCTGAAGCGCGCCAACCTCAACTGCCTGGGCCGCTACAGCTTCGCCGCCCGGGTGCCCGTCTGGGTACGGGGCCCGGCGATCTGCGGCTGCGCCGTGTGGGCGCGAGTGACCAAGAGCGATGCCGCAGGCAGGCAGCGGCGGGGCCCGAGGGCCCCGGCTGCGTGCCCGCCGGGACGGTGTGTCAGACCAAGGCGAGCCGGTCCACGAGCAGCTCCACCCTCTGCGCGGCGTCCTCCGGCAGCAGCCGTCCCGCCCGGGTCAGGGTCGCAATGCCGTGCAGGGATGCCCAGAACACCTCGGTGAACAGCCCCGGGTGGACGCCGTCCCCGGCGACCTCGGCGAGGCACTCGAGCAGGGCGGCGAAGGCGTCCTTCAGCGGCTCGGGGGTGTCCTCCTGCGCGTACGCCAGGCCGCCGTCGAGCTGGAACAAGGCGTCGTAGACCGCGGGGTTGTGCTCGGCGAAGTCGAGGTAGGCGCGGGCCAGGGCGGTGACCCGGGCGCGCGGGTCGTCCTCGGCGGAGGTCGCGGCCCGCACCGCCGCGGCCATCTCGGTGGCGCCCTCCAGGGCGACGGCGCCGATGATCTCGCGCTTGCCGCGGAAGTGGCTGTAGAGGACGGGCTGACTGTATTCGATGCGCTCGGCGAGGCGGCGGGTGGTGACCGCGTCCCAGCCCCGCTGCTCGGCGAGTTCGCGGGCCGTCGCCAAGATGAGACGTTCGCGCTCCGCCCGTTCGCGCTGCTTGCGTTCCTGTACCGACATGATTCGATCCTATCACCGCTAGACAATCGAGCGGCAGTAGTACTAGCGTTGCCTCATCACCTAGCAACACTAGATGCCAGGGGGGCATCATGCTCAACGCACTCGAGGTCGTCACCACCGTGATCGTCGGCGTGATGGTGGGGGTGGAGTTCTCCGTCGCCTTCATCATGAACCGGATCCTGGACGCGCTTCCCGAGGACAGCGGCCAGCTCGGCCACGCCCACGGCGGCCGGATGCTCGGCGCCCTGATGCCGTTCTGGTACATAGGCTCGCTCGTCCTCAGCGCGATCTGGGCTGTCGCCGGATGGCACCACCACGGCGCCGGACTCGTCGTCACCGCCGCCGGCCTGCTGATCGTCAGCGTGGTCATGTCGATGCTGCTGCTCGTCCCGATCAACAACCGAAACAAGACCTGGACCCCCGACAACCGGCCCGCCGACTGGAAGCAGCAGCTGCACCGCTGGGAACGCTTCCACTACGTCCGCGTCGCCGTCATCATCGCCGCCTTCGCCCTGCTGGTCGCCGCCCTCACCTGATACCGAAGCCGCCCCGGCATGCACTGATTCGCCCCGTTATGTCAACGGCTTTCGCCCCGTCGGGGTGAGCCCGACAGGGCTTCGGATTGCTGACCCCGCGGGCCGACGCCGCGCCGGTGGCGCACAATCCCCATTCCCCGGGCGGCAGCTGGCCACCGAAATCCCGACATCCGGGAATGCAGCTGCCGCTCAGATCCCACAACGGTGATCCCGACAAACTACGCCCCTCGATCAGCCGCGTCCGCGCGGCCTGATCAGGCCCCACACGACTCAGCAAGCTCCACGAAGCTCACCAAGCCGACGAAGACTCGCAAGGAGAAGAACAATGCCGCTGAAGAAGATCAACACCGTCCTGGCCGCCGCCTTCATCCTCTTCATCCTCTGGTTCGGGACGGAATTCATCCTGAGCCCGGAGACGACGGCCCCGGGCTTCGGCCTGCCGAGCTGGCCGTCCGGCGACGGCGGCGGCTTCCTGATCATCAAGGGAATCCGCGACGTCGTCTTGGCCCTGGTCCTGGGCATCCTGCTGGTGACGGGCCACCGCCGGGCGCTGGGCTGGGTGCTGCTGGTGGAGGCCCTCGCCGCGTACGGCGACATGGCCACCGTGCTGGCCCATCACGGCTCCGTGGCCACCGCGCTCGGCGTCCACTGCCTGACCGCGACACTGATGGTGGTCAACGGCCTGCTGATAATGCGCGAGACCCGCAAGGTCGCGGCCGCTCCGGCAACGCCCGCCCTGCAGCCCGCCTAACGCCACCTTGGCGCGTGTCGGTATTCGCCTGTCAGCGCCTGCCGGGAAAGGCGAGGCGCACGATCTTCTTCCAGTGGGCGGCGGCCTGGTCCCGTTTCTCCGGGATGGCGCAGCGCGGCCCCCTGCCCCGATTCTCATAAACAGTCCTTTGCCCGAGCAAGATCCAAGACGGCGGCCCGGCGATCGCGAAGCACCGGTTCGGTTCGCAGAACTCGTTCTCACTCAAAGACGGGTTCGGGGTACTTCTGAGAATCGTTTGTGACAACAACGGGGGCATGGCGGTCCCTCAAGAAGCCTCGCCGAGCGACGCGGACGAGGTCGAGCGCCAGCCCTGCCCGCGCTGCCGGGCCGAACCCGGCTCGCCGTGCCGCTCGCGCTCCGGCGCGGTCGCCGGCACCTACCACACCGGCCGCTTCACGAAGGTGCCCCGACTCGCCAAGCTCCTGCGCGTGCCCACCCCCGCCGACCGCGGGCCGGGCCAGCCGTGGCGCCCTGGCACTTCGGTCCCGCTCGCCCTGGCGCCGGACACCTCGAACGCAGACATCCGCATCGGGTACGCAAGGTGCTCGACGCTCACCCAGGAACTCCAGTCGCAGCTCGACGCCTTGGCCAAGCACGGCATCCCGCGCGACAAAGTGTTCTCCGAGAAGATCAGCACCCGGGTTCGCGTCCGGCCCCAGTTCGAGGCCGCGCTCGCGCTCGCCCGCCAGATCAAGGCCCACGCCCCGCACTGCCGGGTCATCTTCACCGTGTACGAGATGAAGCGCCTGGGCCGCGACGCCGCCGAACTCACCGCGCTCGCCGACCACCTCACTGCCCACGGCCTGGTCTTGGAGATGCTCGCCGGGCCCCTGCCAGGGATGTACGACCCCCGCGGGCCGGGCCGACTGCTGTTTGCGTTCTTCGCGGCGATGGCGGAGACCGAGCGGGAGAACATCCGGGAGTCGACCCTCGAAGGACTCGACGCGGCGGCTCGCAAGGGCAAGCACGGCGGCCGGCCACCCGTCATCACCGACGACATGCTGCACACCGTGCTGCGGCGCCGCGCGAACGGCGAGTCAGTCGAGCAGATCCAGCCCGACCTGATCATCCCCACCGGCAAGCGCAAGGGCCAGGCCCCCAGCGTCGCGAGCATCTACCGCGCACTCGCCGAACACGAGAAGAAGGAGGCGTACCCCGAAGCCGTCGCAGCGGCCCGCGCCGACTTCGCCGACCTTCAGGACGTCGACGACATCCCCCGCCCCCGCCGAGTCCGCATCCGGCGGCCAGACGATCCGCTCACCCCGGAGGAAGTCGACCTCCGCCAGCGCCTCCAGGACCAGGTCCTCCAGCCCACACGGACTGAGGAGCCAGCAAGATCAATCGCTTAGCGCCAACCGCTGTTCCCCGGGGCCGCCCTCTCAAAAAAATGCTTGCTCTGCATCAAGTATTTCTTTGAGAGGGGGTGGGGGGAGGCCTGAACCGGACCGGCATCTACCGCTTCGGGTGACCGTCCGCCGTCCGCCACGTTCTCGGTAACTGGACCATGCCGATGCTAACGGCCCTAGGAGTGCGGGGCGGTGCGATCTTGGCGGCGGAAATCGATCATGTAGAAGACCTTGTCGTAACGGCGTTCGCCGACGGCGACGAAGTCGGGCAGGCGGCCGTATTCGCTGAAGCCCAGCGACCGGTAGAGGTCCAGGGCCTTGGTGTTGTCGCCACGGGCGTCCAGGGTGAGGACTTCGATACCCGCCCGCCGGGCGTCGGTGATCAAGGCAGCGGTCAGCGCCCGGCCGATGCCACGCCCATGGGCGGCTCCATCCACCGCGATCTTCTCCAGATCGGCATGCGGCCGATGGGTCGGTCGGGCGTAGCGCAGCCAGTACCCCAGACCGACCAGCCGACGGTCGAGGTAGGCGGCGCGCAGGGCGCCATCCCCGGCCCGCACCGTGGCGACGACCTGGCCGAGGAGTTCCGCCACCTCTGGGCGTGGGGGCGGTTCGACCCAGCCGAGCGCGGCACCCCCGCGGACCAGATCCGCCAGGATCCGGTGGGCCGACTCCGCGAACCGGGCTGCCAGGTCCGGATCGGACATCAGCTCCATCGCACTCAGGATGACCGGCTCAGCGGTCCCGCTGCTGGTCACGGCCGGTTGGGTCCGCGATAGGGCAGTGTTTGGCTGTAGACGACGCTCGTGGTCGTGCTGCCGAAGCCGGCCAGCTCGTCCACGAGTGTCTCCAGATGCTCCATGGAGGTCGCGGCCACCTTCAGGGTGTAGCAGTCGTCGCCGGTGGTGCGCAGGCACTCCAGGATCTCCCGCCGCTCGGCGAGCAGCCGGCGCAACGGCTGGTGGTGGTTACCCGGGTACTTCAGCCGGACGACGGCGAGCACGGGATAACCGACCTTGGCCAGGTCCACCACCGCGTGGTAACCGGTGATGACCCCCAGCGACTCCAGATTCCGCACCCGTTCCGTAGTGGCCGACGAGCTGAGATTCACGCGCCGCCCCAGCTCACTGAGGGAGATACGAGCCTCCCGTTGCAGCTGCTCGATGATCGCCCAGTCGACTTCATCAAGGTTCACGGCCATTCCGCGATTCTACCGGGAAAACCACGGGAGACTCCCGCTGCTGCCAGGAAGTTTCGGTTCCGTGCTCCATGATCGCGGGGATAGCCTCGGGCTATGCGACTTGGCGTCAACGTACCGAACTTCGGGCCGGGGACCGATCCCGGCGTGCTGCGCGAGTGGGCGCGAATCGTGGAGGGGCTCGGCTTCGACCTTCTCATGGTGTCGGACCACGTGGCCGTGACCCCGGACGTGGCCGTGCGGTACCCGGAGCCGTTCTATGAGCCGTTCACCACGCTGTCCTGGCTGGCCGGGATCACCACCGGGCTGCGGCTGGGCACGACCGTGCTCGTGCTGCCCTACCGGCACCCGTTGCTGGTGGCGCGCATGGCCACCGGCCTCAACCGGCTCAGCGGCGGCCGGTTCGTCCTCGGGGTGGGGGTCGGCTGGGCACGTCAGGAGTTCGACGCGCTCGGCGTGCCGTTCACCGCGCGCGGCAGGCTGACCGACGAGTACCTGGGCACGTTGCGGGACGCCTGGTGCGCGGAGGCCGAGTCCAGCACCGGAGCGGTACCCGTCTGGGTCGGGGGCCACAGCGAGGCGGCGCTCCGGCGCGCCGTCAGGTTCGGCGACGCCTGGCACCCGCTGCGCCTCCCACTTACCCGGATGCGCTCGGTCCTGGCCGACCACGCGATGCCGGGGTTCGCCCCCCGCATCGCCCTGCGGCTGACCACCACTGTGGTCGACGACCCCGAACGGCCGGTCGGCGTGGGCACCATCGAGCAGATCCTCGACGATCTCGACGAACTCCGCTCGCTCGGCGCCGACACCGTCGTGTTCGACCCCTACCACGGAGATCCGGAGGAGACCCGTCGGCCCGACGCGGCCTGGCGGGCGCTCACCGCCGTGGCCACACACTGGAGGACAGCATCGTGAGCACCACCGCCGACGAAACTCTCCTGCGACGCGCCATCGGCATCGCGGCCCGCGCCGTCACCCTGGGCGACGCCCCGTACGGCTCCCTGCTCGCCGGCCCGGACGGCACGATCCTCGCCGAGGCCCACAACACAGTGCGGCGCGACAACGACATCACGGCCCACCCGGAACTGAAGCTCGCCCGCTGGGCGGCCCGGGAACTCGACCCGGACACGGCCGCACGCACCACCCTGTACACCAGTTGCCAGCCGTGCGGCATGTGCGGCGGCGGCATCGTCCGCTCCGGCGTCGGCCGGGTCGTCTACGCGCTCTCCACCGAGCAGCTTGTCGAGCTCAACCCGCAGTCGGGCGACTGGCCCACGGTGACGCAGGACGGCCCGGCCCTGTTCGACGAGGCACGCACCCCCATCGACGCCTACTACCGGTAAGTCACCCGTGTGCGCCGAGCCCGCCCCGGGCTGCGATGCGGTCGCGGATGCGCGCGGCCATGTCGGAGGCTTCCTCGGGCTCCATGGCCAGCACGCCGTTCTCGGTCATCAGCGACGCGAACTGCTGCTGCTCGTACGGGACGTCCGGCGGCATCCGTGGTCCGATCAGAGTTCGACCGGGGAGGTTGCCAGGTCGAGTTCGACCCAGACTTCCTTGCCCACGGTCCGCTCCCGTACGCCCCAGCGGGTCGCCAGCGCGCGCACGATGAGGAGCCCGCGCCCGAACTTGTCGTCGGGGGTGGGGCGGCGCGGCTGGGGGAGGCGTTCACCCTTGGCGTCGGATACGGCGATGCGCAGGAGGGTTTTGGTGAGGGTGAGCTGAACGCGGAAGTGACGCCCAGGGACGCCGCCGTGCAGCACGGCGTTGCTGGCCAGCTCGGAGACGATGAGCGCGGCGTCGTCAGCGAGGGCGGGGTGGCCCCAGTGAGCAACCAGTCTGGCGGTGTAGCGGCGGGCGAAGGTCACGCTTTTGGGAAACGGGGAGTAGTCGACGCGGTCGTGATGGACGACGGGGTCGTTGGGGTCTGGAATCCGTGGGTCTTGCGGCGCGAATGCCATCACGCACCTCCAGCAGGCGGCGGGAATTGGCCCGAGCGCGCGAGGGCATGGCGGGTCGCGGCCCGCCGACTCGCCTCGCTGCGCGAGCGGTTCATCACGGACCGTAGCGTCGTCTGCGAGATCAACACAAGTTCCTCTTGGAGGAAATCCTCCGATCTGGTTTGCGAGGGTGTATCCGCTGACGCCAGACTGGGCACGTGACTACGAGTCAGCTGATGCAGGGGAACAGCACATCAACCGTTCTGGGGCGCAGACTCGGCGGTGAGCTCATCAAGCTCCGTACCGAGGCGGGGCTTACGCAGGGGCACGCCGCCAAAGCCCTCACGGCATCCACCACCAAGGTCGCCAAGATGGAGCGCGGCTGGGTCCCCATGCGCGACCCGGACATCCGGGCCTTGTGCGAGCTCTACGGCGTGAGCGATCCTGCGGTTGTGGGCGGGCTGCTGGAGCTGGCGCGGGTCGACCGCGAGCGCCGCAGGGCCAAGGGGTGGTGGGACGACTTCCCGAACCTCGGAGTAATGCAGGAGTACGTCGCCCTGGAGAACGTGGCGACAAGCATCAGGACGTGGCAGCTCAGCCTTGTGCCCGGTCTGCTGCAGACCCCTGATTACGCCCGCGCATTGGCCCTCGGCAACTCGATGCGCGGCCACCCGGACGAGGGCGAACAGTTCGTTGCCGCCAGAGTGGCCCGTCAGCGGCGGCTCACCGAAGAACCTGTGCTGGCACTACGGGCGCTGATCCATGAAGGTGCGCTCCGGCAACATGTCGGCGGGCCGGAGGTCATGCGCTCGCAGTTGGTGCATCTCTGCCACGTCACGGATCGGTCCCACATCACGGTTCAGGTGCTGCCGTTCACGGCCGGGGCGCACTTGGGCATGAACGGAGCCTTCAACATCATTTCGTTCGCTGAGCCCGGTGCCATGGACGTGGTGTATACAGAAACCGCCTTCGGCCAGTTGTGGGTTGAGGGAGGCGACGAAGCCGCCCAGCACCAGGATCTCTTTGAGGAGATCTCCCGAAGCGCCCTCACTGAGTCGGAGAGCAAGACATTCATCAACGTTCTCCGTGAAGAGGTGTGAGAGATGAGCACGCTTGAGTTCCGCAAGTCGAGCTACAGCAACGGTGACCACGAATGCGTCGAGGTGGCCACCAACCACCCCGACACCGTCGCGATACGCGACTCCAAGCACCCCGAGGGCCCCATACTGCGCGTGGCGCCCGCCGCCTGGACCGCCTTCCGGGAGGCCGTCGTTCAGACCTCGTCGCGCATCAACCGCAGGTAGACCAGCGAGAACACCGCACCCACCAGCAGCAACAGCAGCGCGACCGCCGTGCCGTAGCCGATCAGGGACTTGTTGAACGCCTGGTCGTACATGAAGACCGGCAGGGTCTGGCTGCGGTTGCCGGGGCCGCCTCGGGTCATGGCCCAGATGAGGCCGAAGACGGACAGCGTCTGGAGCGTGTTGAGCATCAGGTTCGTGCCGATGGAGCGGCGGATCATCGGCAGGGTGATGTGCCAGAAGCGGCGCGGCCCACTCGCGCCGTCGACCTCCGCGGCCTCGTTGATCTCCTTGGGGATTTCGGAGAGCGCGGCGGAGTAGACGAGCATGGAGAAGGCCGTGCCGCGCCAGACGTTGGCGAAGGAGACGGCGAGGATGGGGAGGGTGTAGAGCCAGTTCTGGGACGGCAGGTGGAGCCAGTCCAGGATGGCGTTGAGCGTGCCCTCGCGGCGGAAGAAGGCGTACAGCAGAAAGCCCGCGACGATCTCGGGTACGACCCACGCCGCGATGACGATCGAGCCGGTGATGGTCCGTACGGGCTTGGAGGCGCGCTGCATGGCGGTGGCGAGGGCCAGCCCCAGGGTGTTCTGGCCGATCAGCGAGGACAGCAGGGTGAAGACGAGGGTGAGGATGACCGCGTTGCGGAAGTTGTCGTCCTCGAAGGCGCGTTGGAAGTTGTCGAGGCCGACGAAGTCCGTGGTGGCGGCGCCGGTGAGCTGCATATTGGTGAAGGCGATGTAGACGCAGTAGCCGATCGGCCCGCCGAGGAAGAGCAGCAGGAGCACCGTCGCCGGGGCGAGGGGGAGCCAGCGCAGGGGGCGGCGTCTCGGGCGGGCCGGGGCCGCCGGAGCCGCCGCCACCTTGGTCGCGGTCGCCATCAGTCCTTGGCCACCGTGGCGCCGTCGGCGATCGTCTTGAGTTGGTCGCCGTAGGACTCGGCCGCCTTGTCGGGGGAGGCGTCACCCGTGGTCACCGACTCCATGGCCTCGCCGATCGCGGTGGAGACCTGGGGGTAGACGGGGAGCGCCGGCCGGTAGTGGGTGTACTTCACCAGGTCAGTGAAGAAGGTGATCCCCGGCATGGACGACAGATAGCGCGGGTCCTTCGCCACGTCTTTGCGGACCGCGATCTGTGCGTCGACCACGCACCATTCGACCGCGTTCTTCTTGGTCTGCATCTGCTCGATGAACTTCCAGGCCAGGTCGGGGTTCTTGGACTTGGCGGTGATCGCCCAGGTCCAGCCGCCGGACATGCTGACCTTGCCGGGTGCCTGGCCGTTCTGGGTGGGCATGGCCGCCTGGCCGAGGGTCTTGGACCATTCGGGCCATGGCTTGCCGCCGGTCTTCAGCCAGTTCTGGCCGAGCCAGGAGCCGTCGAGGTCGATGGCGAGCTTTTCCTCCGGCAGCCATTCGCTGGAGACGGTGGTGCCGACGTTGGGGTCGAGGGCGTCGGAGACGTCGGGGCCCAGCTTCTCGTCGTAGACGGTCTTGATGAAGCCGAGGGCGTCCTCGAACCCCTTGCCGCCGGTGACCCACTTCTTCGCCTTCGGGTCGTACAGCGGGTTCTCGCCCGTGCCGTACAGCAGCATCTCGAAGCCCTGCATCACGGCGGTCTCGCCGGGGGCCTTGCCGGTGTAGACGTTGAGCGGGATGACGTCGGGGACCTTCTTCTTGATCGTGCGGGCGGCGGCGAGGATGTCGTCCCAGCTCCCCGGCTGCCAGTCGGCCGGCAGTCCGGCCTTGGCGAAGATCTTCTTGTTGAACCACAGGCCGCGGGTGTCGGTGCCGTCCGGGATGCCGTACGTCTTGCCGTCCTCGGCCTTGGCCGCCGCCTTCGCGGTGTCGACGAACTGGTCCCAGGTCTGCCACTTGGCCAGATACTCGTCGAGGGGGCGCAGATAACCCGCCGTGATGTCGGAGTTGATCCGGAAGGTGTCCTCGTAGACCAGGTCAGGCGCGGTCTTGGGGGACCGCATCATCTGCTGGACCTTGGTGGCGTAGTCGTTGTCCTGGGCCTGGATCGGGATCAGTTTGACCTTCTTGCCGGGGTTCGCCTTCTCGAACTCTTTTTTCACTCCGGCCAGGAAGTTGTCCTTGAATCTGATCTTGTTGTCGGTGCTGCGGTTGTAGGCGATCTTGACGGTGTCCGGGTCGCTGCCCGAGCCGCCGCCGCAGGCGGTGAGTCCTGCGGCGGCGACGAGGGCGGCGGCTGTGAGGATCAGTGGGGCGGTGGGGCGCACTGGCACGACCTCCTTGCTGGCCTCTGGGGCTGCGGCCCGACCGTACGGTCGGGCCCGAGTCAAGGTCAATCCCCTTGACCAGGAACGCCCTTGATCGAACGCCAGCCCGGAGGGAACCAGGCGGTAAGCCCTCAGCCGGTGTAGCCCGCCAGCACCTTGGTGAAGTCGTACGTCCCCTGGTCGATGCCGCTGCACGCGTCCGCGTCCCCGCCGGAGCCGCACTTGCGGTCGCGGTTGAGCGACCAGAAGCTGACCCGGGCCAGGTGGTGGCTCTTGGCGTACGAGACCACGGACTTGAAGTTGTCGAGGGTGACCGTCTCACCAGCGACATCGGTCTTGCCGTTCATGGAGGAGAAGCCGACCTTGCGGTACGCGTCGTCGGAGGACAGACCGTACGCGCTCGCGACCGTGTTCTTCAGACCGTCGACCGCCGACTTGGTGGCCGCCGCCATGTCCACGGAGCCCTGGCCGAAGTCGAAGGGCATGACCGCCCAGCCGTCCACGTCGACGCCGGACGCGGCGCCGCGCTTGACCAGGTCCTTGCCGTTGGAGTCGGGGCCGCTGGTGGTCGTGCCGAAGGTGACGTACACCTTGATGCCGCTGTTCTTCTGCTTGACGATCTTCAGCGCGTCGATCACCCGCTGCCGGACCGTCGCGTTCTCGAACTCGCTCGCTTCGATGTCGATGTCGATCGACTTGAGCTTGTAGGCGTCGATCACCTTCTGGTACGCGCCCGCCAGCGCGGAGGCGGAGGAGCACTTCTCGCCGAGCTTGTTACCGCTCCAGCCGCCGAAGGACACCGTGACATCGCCGCCGGCCGAGCGTATGGAGTTGATCGTGGACTGATCGGTGCCGCCGGTGAGCGCGCGGGAGCCGTCCCACTTCGGGTTGCAGCCGCCGTCCGAGAGGATGAAGGCCATCGTGAACTGGGTGGTGCCGGTGGCCGACATCACATCGGTCGCCTTGGGCGGGCTGCCCCAGCCCAGGTAGAGGTACGGGCCGGTCTGGCCGCTGGCGGCGGCCTTCACGGCCGGGGCGGCCTTCGCGGCCGGGGCGGCCTTCGCGGTCGGGCTGGCCTGGGCGCCGGTCGCGGCGAGGGTCGCCGCGCCGCCGGTGGCTATCAGCGCGCAGGTCGCGGTGAGGGCGAGCCTGCGGCTGCGCTTGGACATCTTCATGGCGGTGTGGTCCTCCTGAGGGGGGTGAGGGGAGGAGGCGACGGGTTCGGGGGGAGCATATGTGTACCGAACATCCGTCCATGCGGGGGGTTGCGGCTGTGAACCTAGCGAGCCGTCGCCGCGCCGACAAGATGGTGGATAGGAAAGTTTCCTATTGCTTGGTCGGTCGGCGGTCGGTCGGCGGTCAGCCGGCAGTCAGCCAGCGGTAGACCAGCTCGGGGCGGCCGACCTGCCCGTACTGCGGCGCCCGCGCCGCGCGCCCCGCGTCGACCAGGTGCTCCAGATAGCGGCGCGCGGTGATCCGCGAGATCCCCACCGCCTCCGCCGTCGCGGCGGCGGAGATCCCGTCCGCGGCGGCGCGCAGGGTGTCGGTCACGGCCTGCAGAGTGGCCGGGGTCAGCCCCTTGGGCAGCTCGGCCGGCTGCGGCGCGCGCAGTGCGGCCAGCGCGCGGTCCACCTCGTCCTGGCCGCTGGCCTCGCCCACGCTCGCGCGGAATTCCGCGTAGCGCAGCAGCCGGTCCCGAAGCGTTGCGAATGTGAACGGCTTGAGTACGTACTGCACCACCCCGAGCGAGACGCCCTCGCGGACCACCGCCAGGTCACGGGCCGAGGTGACCGCGATCACATCCGCGGTGTGACCTGTCGCACGCAACGCCCGGAGCAGCTGCAGACCATGTCCATCGGGCAAATACAGATCCAGGAGCAACAGATCGGCGGGCGTGCGCTCCAGCTGGCGCTGCGCGTCGCCGCGCGTCCGCGCCACGCCGACGACCGAGAAGCCGGGGACCCGCTCCACATACATCCGGTGCGCGTCCGCGGCGACCGGGTCGTCCTCGACGACGAGGACCCGTATCGGGGCGGGCCGCGCCGGGTTCGCCTGCGACGGGCTCGGGCTCATCGGGCGGGTTCCTCTTCTTGGGCGGGTGGCTCTTGGGCGGGTTCCGGTGGGGAGGGCTGCTTCGGGATGGCTTTCGTGAGGGAGGTCCCTGGTTCTGCGAGCGCGGCTTCCGTCAGCGGCATTCGGACCGTGAATTCCGCGCCGCCGTCCGGCGTCCGGGACACCTCCACCGTGCCGGAATTGCGCCGCACCGCCTGCTGTACGAGGGCGAGCCCCAGCCCCCGCCCCGCGGACTTGGTGCTCCAGCCGCGCCCGAAGGCCGCCTCGGCCGTCGCCGGGTCAAGACCGGCGCCCGTATCGCTTACGCGCAGCGTCAGCTCGTCGGCGACGGCGCGCGCGGTGACCGTCACGCGGGCGCTGCGGGCCGCGCCGCGGCCGGCGCCCTCGGCGGCGGCGTCCGTCGCGTTGTCGATGAGGTTGCCGAGGATGGTGACCAGGTCGCGGGCCGGGAGGCCGGGCGGCAGCAGCCCGTCGTCGATACGGGTGTCGGGGGCGAGGACGAGCTCCACGCCGCGCTCATTGGCCTGGGCGGCCTTGCCCAGCAGCAGGGCGGCCAGCACCGGTTCGGCGACGGCCCCCACCACCTGGTCGGTCAGCGCCTGCGCCAGCTCCAGTTCGGCGGTCGCGAAGTCGACCGCCTCCTCGGCCCGCCCCAGCTCGATGAGCGAGACGACGGTGTGCAGCCGGTTGGCGGCCTCGTGCGCTTGGGAGCGCAGGGCCTCGGCGAAGCCGCGTACGGAGTCCAACTCGCCCGACAGCGCCTGGAGTTCGGTGTGGTCGCGCAGTGTGACGACCGTGCCGCGCTGCTCTCCGCTGCTGACCGGGGAGGTGTTGACGACCAGGACCCGCTGGGCGGTCAGATGCAGCTCGTCCACCCGTGGCTCGGCGGCCAGCAGGGCGCCGGTCAGCGACGGGGGCAGGCCGAGGTCGGAGACGTAGCGGCCGACCGAGTTCACCGAGTTCTCGGACAGGCCGAGCAGTTCCCGGCCGGCGTCGTTGATCAGTGCGATCCGCCGCCGCCCGTCGAGCATCAGCAGCCCTTCGCGGACGGCGTGCAGCGCGGCCTGGTGGTAGTCGTGCATCCGGCTCAGCTCGCCGGCGTTCATACCGTGGGTATGGCGGCGCAGCCGGGCATTGATGACGTAGGTGCCGATGCCGCCGATCGCCAGCGCGGCGAACGCGACGACGAACAGCGCCAGCATCTGGCGGCGCACCTGCGCGCTGATGGTGTCGACGGTGATGCCCGCGCTGACCAGCGCGGTGATCTTGCCCCCGGCCTGAGCGTCGCGCACCGGGGCCACCACGCGCACGGACGCGCCCAGGGTGCCGGTGTACGTCTCGTCGAAGATCCGGCCGTGCAGCGCGGGCCCGGTGTTGCCGAGGAACTCCTCCCCTATACGGGCCGGATCGGGATGGGTCCAGCGGATGCCCCGCGTATTCATGATGGTGACGAAGGCGACACCGGTGTCATGGCGCACCTGCTCCGCGTACGGCTGGAGCCGGGCGGTGGGGTCGTCGGACCGTACGGCCTCGGCGACCGCCGGCGAGTCGGCGACGGCGGTCGCGGCGGCGGTGGCCTGGCGGCGCGCGGACTCCTCTGCCTGGCTCCGGCCGGTGACGTACGAGAAGACCGCGCACCCGGCGACCACGACGGCGACCAGGACCACCTGCATGGCGAACAGCTGGCCTGCCAGACTCCGGGGACGGGGGACGCGCATGCCACACAGTGTGCACATGGCCGTTTCGTGAACGAAATGAACGGAAGGGTGACCGCCATCACAGGCGGGGTGCATAGTCCTCGGGACCGTTCAGGGCGAAGTGCGAGCCGCACGACGCATCAGCCGGGACAGCTGGACGGCAGAGCAGAAGGGGGCAGCACCGTGGCTGCGCAGACCTCGCCGCCGGATTCCGTGGGTACGGATGCCGGGCGGCCGAAGAAGGACCGGATTCACCTCCTCTACATCGCGGTGATCGCCGCGGTCGGGCTCGGCATCCTGGTGGGCTTCGTCGCCCCCGACACCGCCGTGGAGCTCAAGCCGATCGGCACCGGCTTTGTGAGTCTCATCAAGATGATGATCTCGCCGATCATCTTCTGCACGATCGTGCTCGGCGTCGGCTCGGTGCGGAAGGCCGCGAAGGTCGGCGCGGTCGGCGGCCTGGCGCTCGGCTACTTCCTGGTGATGTCGACCGTCGCGCTCGCCATCGGCCTGGTCGTCGGCAACATCCTCGAGCCGGGCAGCAGCCTGCACCTGACCCATGCGGCGGCAGAGGCCGGGCAGGGCCAGGCGGCGGGCGCCCACGAGTCCACCACGGACTTCCTGCTCGGGATCATCCCGACCACGCTCGTCTCCGCCTTCACCGTGCAGGAGGTGCTGCAGACCCTGCTGATCGCGCTGCTGGTCGGCTTCGCGCTGCAGGCCATGGGCAAGAGCGGCGAACCGGTGCTGCGTGGGATCGGCCACATACAGCGGCTGGTGTTCCGCGTGCTGTCCATGATCATGTGGGTGGCCCCGGTGGGTGCCTTCGGCGCGATAGCCGGGGTGGTCGGCGAGACGGGCGTGGACGCGCTCAAGTCGCTCGCCGTCATCATGATCGGCTTCTACATCACCTGTGCGCTGTTCGTGTTCCTCGTGCTCGGCACGGTCCTGCGGCTGGTCGCGGGCCAGGTACTTCAGCAGCGCGAAGATGTACCACGCCCGCGACCAGCCGCAGGAC
>NZ_MUNE01000020.1 GCF_002154605.1 Streptomyces milbemycinicus
CCCCCGCCTCCCGTCACTCGTCCCGCCGTGACTCGTGCGCGATGATGCACGCCTGCCAGTGGGCCAGCGCCTCGGCCTTGCCCCCGCCCCCTTCCTCCGCCACGGCCAGCAGCGCGTCGGCGGCCATCGCGGCCAGCCGGACGGCCACTCTGCACACATCCCGCCGCTCCAGCGGGTCCAGCAGGGCGACGGCCCCCTCTCCGTCGTCGGCGAGCGCGGCGGCCACGATGGCCATGGTCGTACGGTCGCATTCAAAGGCATCCACGCCGACCAGACTGCCCCGATGCGCCCCATCCGGAACCCGGCACGAGCCAACCGAGGGATCCGCCGGGCGCGCGGGGTGCGCGCGGGCCGGGTTTCGCGTGCGCCTTAGGCGGGCCGGGTGGCGGAGGGGTCGTAGCGGAAAATCGTGTACTCGATCCGCCCGATGACCTTCGTCCTGCTGGTCCGCCGGTAGAGCTCGGGCGGCCGGAAGATGTTGTCGTCGTAGATGTCCGCGCCCGGCTCCAGGTTCCAGCTGGCGGTCGTGCCGTTGCGCGCCCCGCCCTCGAAGTAGATGTTGGTCATCATCCCCATGCGGCTCATCATGCGCGCGCCCGCCGCCGTGCGCAGCCCGCGGGGACCCGCGGGCTCCCGCGGGATAGGATCACCCGCGCCATGCGGATGAACACCACCCACACCAGCTTTGTCGCCGTCGGCGACTCCTTCACCGAGGGCATGTCCGACGGACTGCCGGACGGCTCCTACCGGGGCTGGGCCGATCTGCTCGCGGCGCGCCTCGCGGCCCGCACCCCCGGTTTCCGTTACGCCAACCTCGCGGTGCGCGGCAAGCTCATCGGGCAGATCGTCGACGAGCAGACGGAGCCGGCGGCGGCGATGGGCGCGGACCTGGTGACGCTGGTCGGCGGGCTGAACGACGTGCTGCGGCCCAAATGCGATGTGGAGCGGGTCTGCGGGCTGCTGGAGGAGGCCGCGGGGCGGCTGGCGCCCAGCTGCAAACAGCTGGTGCTGATGCGCAGCCCGGGGCGGCGCGGGCCGGTGCTGGTGCGGTTCCTGCCGCGGATGGAGCGGCTGTTCTCCTTCATCGACGAGCTGGCGGCGCGGCACGGCGCGATCGTCGTGGACCTCTTCGCCTCCGAGGCGCTGGGCGATCAGCGGATGTGGGCGGACGACCGGCTGCACCTGAACACCGAGGGGCACCGCCGGGTGGCCGAGGCCGTCTGGCAGGCGCTGGGACACGAGCCGGAGGCCGACTGGAACGCGCCGCTGCCGCCCGCCGTACGGCCCGGCTGGGTCGCCCGGCGCACCTCGGACGCGCGCTTCGCCCGCGAACACCTCGGGCCGTGGATCGGCCGACGGCTGACGGGCCGCTCCTCGGGCGACGGGCTCCCGCCGAAGCGGGCCGAGCTGCTGCCGTACGAGGGCTGAGCCGCAGCTTGACCGGGGCTGACCCGCAGCCGGCCGCGGCTCGCCATGACCACCGCGCTGGCCTGCGTATACGCCCAGTAGACTGTCTGCCCGTGACTGGTAAGCCGCGCATCCCGAACGTCCTGGCCGGCCGCTACGCCTCGGCGGAGCTGGCCGTCCTGTGGTCCCCCGAGTACAAGGTGACGCTGGAGCGGCGGCTGTGGCTCGCCGTGCTGCGCGCCCAGAAGGACCTCGGGATCGAGGTGCCGGACGCCGCCCTCGCCGACTACGAGCGGGTGCTGGAGACCGTCGATCTGGCCTCGATCGCCGAGCGTGAGAAGGTCACCCGGCACGATGTGAAGGCGCGGATCGAGGAGTTCAACGCGCTCGCCGGGCATGAGCACGTCCACAAGGGCATGACCTCCCGCGATCTGACCGAGAACGTGGAGCAGCTGCAGATCCGGCTCTCCCTGGAACTGGTCCAAGGCCGTACGGTCGCGACGCTGGCCCGGCTGGGGAAGCTGGCCGCCGAACACGCCGAGCTGGTCATGGCCGGGCGCTCACACAACGTGGCGGCGCAGGCCACGACCCTCGGCAAGCGCTTCGCGACCGCGGCCGACGAGCTGCTGGTGGCCTACGGGCGGCTGGAGGAGCTGCTGGCCCGCTACCCGCTGCGCGGTATCAAGGGCCCGGTCGGCACCGCGCAGGACATGCTGGACCTGCTGGGCGGCGACACGGTCAAGCTGGCCGAGCTGGAGCGGCGGATCGCCGGGCACCTCGGCTTCGGGCAGGTCTTCACCTCCGTCGGCCAGGTCTACCCGCGCTCGCTGGACTACGAGGTGGTCACCGCGCTGGTGCAGCTGGCCGCGGCCCCCTCCTCGCTCGCCAAGACGATCCGGCTGATGGCCGGGCACGAGCTGGTGACTGAGGGCTTCAAGCCCGGCCAGGTCGGCTCCTCCGCCATGCCGCACAAGATGAACACCCGCTCGTGCGAGCGCGTCAACGGCCTCGCCGTGATCCTGCGCGGCTATGCCTCGATGACCGGCGAGCTGGCGGGCGACCAGTGGAACGAGGGCGATGTGTCCTGCTCGGTGGTGCGCCGCGTCGCGCTGCCGGACGCCTTCTTCGCCTTCGACGGGCTGCTGGAGACCTTCCTGACGGTGCTCGACGAGTTCGGCGCCTTCCCCGCCGTCATCGCCCGTGAGCTGGACCGCTACCTCCCCTTCCTCGCGACGACGAAGGTGCTGATGGGGGCGGTGCGGGCCGGGGTGGGCCGCGAGGTGGCGCACGAGGCCATCAAGGAGAACGCGGTCGCCTCGGCGCTCGCGATGCGCGAGCAGGGCGCCGAGCGCAACGAACTGCTCGACAAGCTCGCCGCCGACGAGCGGATCCCGCTGGACCGCGGCCGGCTGGACGCGCTGATGGCCGACAAGCTGTCCTTCACGGGCGCGGCCGCCGACCAGGTCGCCGCCGTGGTCGCCCGGATCGAGGAGATCGTCAAGCGCCACCCGGAGGCGGCGGCGTACACGCCCGGGTCGATCCTCTGACCTGGCCGGACACCCCGCGATGACCCCCGCCGAACTGGAAGCCGCCCGCGACCGCCTCGTGCCCGACGTGGTCGCGGACGGCCTCCGTGTGCTCTTCTGCGGCATCAACCCCGGGCTGATGACCGCCGCGACCGGCCACCACTTCGCCCGCCCGGGCAACCGGTTCTGGCCCGTCCTCCACGCCTCCGGCTTCACCCCGCGCCGGCTCCAGCCGTCCGAACAGCAGGAGCTGCTGGGGTACGGCCTGGGGATCACCAATGTGGTCGCCCGCGCCAGCGCGCGGGCCGATGAGCTGAGCGACGAGGAGTACCGCGAGGGCGGGCGGATCCTGGCGGAGAAGGTCGCCCGGCTGCGCCCGCGGTGGCTGGGCGTCGCCGGGGTGACCGCGTATCGGGTCGCCTTCGGCGACAAGCGGGCCAAGATCGGCCCGCAGGAGCGCACCATCGGCACGACCCGGATCTGGGCGCTGCCCAACCCCAGCGGGCTCAACGCCCACTGGACCCTGGCCACGATGGCCGAGGAGTTCGGCCGGCTGCGCACCGCCGCGTACGCCGACGGTGGCGGCTGACGGCCGACCGGCGACCGTCGGCTGACGGCTGACGGCTGACGGCTGACGGCTGACGGCTGACAACAGCGGTTCAGCGCACGCCGGCCTCCCCTATCGCCGCGACCAGTTGCAGGGGCAGTTCACGGTCCCCCTGCCCTATCCCGAGCCCTATCCAGCGCCCGTCGGTCCGCCAGCCGTACACCCGCCCCACATAGCCGCACAGCGACCGCAGCGGCTCCGGCACCGGCTCGCCCATGGCGTCGCGCTCCAAGTGGTCGGCCAGGTCGAGGACTTCGGGCTGGCCCCAGCGTAAGGACAGCACCTGGACCAGCGCCCGCAGCTCGGCCTCGAACTCCTCCTCGACCTCGATCAGGCGCTCCAGATCCGCGTCCCAGAAGTCCTCGCTGACGCGGAGGTCGGCGACATGGAAGCCGGGGCCGCCGGCCACGGCCCCGACGACACCGCGCCGGTCGGGGAAGTCCCGGGCGCGCAGCAGGTCGATGATCGCCAGATGGTCCGCCGTGCTGGTCATGACTTCATTAAACAAGCGAGGTCTGACAAGCCAGGTCTGACAAGCGAGGTCCGACAGCCAAGGGGCGACAGTCGGGCGGGGCGGGGCAGTTGGCCGCCCGTCAGGCGTCCCGGCGCTCGACCGCCAGCCGGCCGCAGAACACCGCGGCCGCCGCGTACAGCGCCAGCACCCCGAGCCCCGTCCACGCGCCCAACGGACCCTCGGGCGCGGTGTGCAGGACCTGCTGACCGGCCTGGTCGGGGAGGAACCTGGTGGCGGATGTGGCGCCGAACACCGGGGAGAGGAAGGTGACGATGGGCACGACCACCGCCAACGTGCCCACCGAGCTGCGCAGCACGGCGGCGACGCCCGAGGCCAGCACCGTCAGCAGGGCGAGATAGATCCCGCAGCCGACCGCCGCGCGCAGCGCTCCCGGGGCGTTCAGGCCCACGCCCTTATCACCGAGCAGCGCCTGGCTGACGAGCAGCGACGCGAATCCGGTGACCAGGCCGACGGCCAGGGCGCACAGGCCCACGACAGTCAGCTTGCACCCGTAGTACAGGCCGCGCCGGGGGACGGCGGCGAGCCAGACGCGGATGCCTCCGCCGGTGTATTCGTGTCCCACCGCGAGCACGCCGAAGCTGACGGCGGCGATCTGCCCGAAAGCCAGGCCGAAGAAGGAGGAGAAGACCGGATCGAAGTCGCTCCGCTTGCCATCTTCGGTGGCGCTCACCAGCGCCGAGATGGCGGTGGTGGCCACCGGACCGCCGAGGAGGGCGATCAAGAGGGATCGCAGGGTGCGGATCTTCATCCACTCGGAGTGCAGCACCGCTTTGACTGACATTGACTCTCAAACCTCCTGCTTCGCTGTGTTAGCCGCCGTGTACTCCGCCTCGTCCGCGGTGAGCCGCAGATACGCCTGCTCCAAGGACGCCTTGTCGTCGGCCAGTTCGAGGAGCGGGATGCCGTGGCGGGCGGCGAGCGTGCCGACCTCCTCCGGTGTGGCCCCGTCGACCGCCCAGAGGTCCGGCCCGTCCGGTTCCGCGGTCAGCCCCGCGCGGGTCAGCTCCGAGCGCAGCCGCTGCGGCTCGGTGGTGCGCACCCGTACCCGCGGTCGGCTGTGCTCCTTGATGAACGCGTCCATGGACATATCGGCGAGCAGCCTGCCCCGCCCGAGCACGACGAGGTGATCGGCGGTCAGCGCGGTCTCGGCCATGAGATGGCTGGAGACCAGGACGGTGCGGCCCTCCCCGGCCAGCCTTTTCATGAGCGTACGGATCCAGATGATGCCCTCGGGGTCGAGCCCGTTGGCCGGTTCGTCGAGCATCAGCACCGGCGGGTCGCCGAGCAGCGCCGCCGCGATGCCGAGCCGCTGCCGCATACCGAGCGAGAAGGTCCGGACGCGCCGCTTCGCGGCCGAGGCCAGCCCCGACTCCTCCAGCACCTCGTCGACCCGGCTCGCGGGGACGCGGTTGCTGAGCGCCAGGCAGAGCAGGTGGTCCCGGGCGGTGCGGGCGCCGTGGGCGGCGCCCGCGTCCAGCAGCGCGCCGACGTGGCGCAGCGGCTCGTCGTACGCGCGGTACGGGCGGCCGCCGACGGTCGCGGTGCCGGAGTCCGGCCGGTCCAGGCCGAGCACGATCCGCATGGTGGTGGACTTGCCGGCGCCGTTGGGGCCGAGGAAGCCGGTGACCCGGCCGGGTTCCACCCGGAAGGTCAGTCCGTCCGCGGCGCGCACCGCCCCGTAGTCCTTGGTGAGTTCATGTACGTCGATCGACGTCGCGGTGATCATGGTCTCCACGGTCCCGTGCCTGCTCGGCCGTGGCTTCCCCCGCGAGCGGGGTCGTGCTCCCCCGCGCGGGGGAGGGCGCGGAAGTGGGGGGCAGGGCACGATGGTCGACGTGTCGACATCGCCCACTGCCCTCACCGCCCTCACCGCCCTCGCCACCCGCGTCCCGCGCGCCGCACGGACCGTCGTCGCCCCGCTGACCCGGGCGGTCACCTATACGCGCTGGCTGCATCTGCTGATGGGGGCCGTGGTGGCGGCGGTGTGCGGTTTGGTCTACCCGGGGCTCTTCGGCCTCCGCCCCGCCGACATGCTGTGGCTGCCCGTGCTGCCGGTGCTGCCGCTGGTCGCCGTCGCGATGGTGCCGGCCACCCGGCTGGCGGAGGGGTTGCAGGCACGCCTGCTGCTGACCCCCGGAGAGCATGCGCGCCACCAGCAGGGCCACCTCGCCCCGAGGATCGCGGCCGCGCCGTCCGCGTCCTGGGGCGACCGGGGGCGTACCGCGCTGTGGCTGGTCCTGCGGCTGGAGGCGGGCTGTCTGACGGCGCTGCTGAGCGTCCAACTGCCCGCCCTGACGGGGGCGCTGGTCTCCGCGGCGTCCCAGGGCACATCCACGGTGGTCATGGGCGTACGGATCGGCGGCCACCACTGGTGGTACGCGCTGCTCGCCCCGCTCCCCCTGGCCGCCCTGATGGCCCTGGTCGTGGCCGCCGGGAGCCTGATGACGGCGGCCGCGACCCGCCTGCTGGGCCCGTCGGCCGCGGAGCGGCTGGCCGCGCTGGAGGAGCGTACGGAGCGGTTGCTGGAACACAACCGGCTCGCCCGCGAGTTGCACGACTCCATCGGACACGCGCTCACGGTCGCCGTGGTGCAGGCGGGCGCGGCGCGGGCGGCGGGCTCGGCGGAGTTCACGGACCGCGCCCTGGCCGCGATCGAGGAGACCGGGCGGCATGCGCTGGAGGATCTGGAGCGGGTGCTGCGGCTGCTGCGCGAGGACACCGCGCGGGGCCCGGCCGACCGCCCCGGCCTCACCGACGCCGAGCGCCTGCTGGAGTCGGCGCGGGCGGCGGGCTCGACGCTCGACGCGAAGGTGTCCGGCCCGCTGGAGGAGCTGCCCGGCCCGGTGTCCCGCGAGGGCTACCGCATCCTCCAGGAGGCGCTGACGAATGTGTTGCGGCACGCGGGCCCGGTGCCGGTGGCCGTACGGGTCGATGTCGCCGCGGACACGGGGTTGCTGCGGCTCGACGTACGCAACCCCCTGCCGGGCCCGGACCAGAGCCGTCCGGGCGAGACGTCCGTCGGCACGGGCCTCGGCAGCGGCCTGCGTGGCATCCGCGAGCGGGCGGCGCTGCTGGGCGGCGAGGCGGAGGCGGGCCCGTACGAGGGCGAATGGCGCCTGAGCGTGACCCTCCCGGCGGACCGGAGCCGCGCGCACACCATGGCCTGAGGGACATTGACTGGCCGAACGCACACCGGCAAACGCGCATTAAGGTGATCTGGTGTCGATCAGCGTCCTCCTCGTCGACGACGAGCAGCTGGTGCGCGCCGGGTTGCGCGCGATCCTGGAGTCCCAGCCGGACATCCGGGTCATCGGCGAGGCCGCCGACGGCGCCTCGGTGGTGCCACTGGTGCGGCAACTGCGGCCGGACGTGGTCGCGATGGACGTCCGGATGCCACTGCTCGACGGCATCGAGGCGACCCGCGCCGTGCTGCGGGCGGTCCCCGACCCACCCCGGATCCTGGTCGTCACGACCTTCGAGAACGACGAGTACGTCTACGAGGCGCTGCGCGCCGGCGCGGACGGCTTCCTGCTCAAGCGCGCCCGCCCCGCCGAGATCGTGCACGCGGTGCGCCTGGCCGCGGAGGGCGAGTCGCTGCTGTTCCCGGCGGCCGTACGGTCCTTCGCCGCGGCCCGCGGCGGCAACAAGCGCGCCCGCGAGGCGATGGACCGGGCGGCGCTCACCGAACGCGAGGCGGAGGTGTTGCGGCTGATGGCCCGCGGCCTGACGAACGCCGAGATCGCCGGCCATCTCGTCATCGGCGCCGAGACCGTCAAAACACACGTCAGCGCGGTGCTCGCGAAACTGGGCGCGCGGGACCGCACCCAGGCGGTGATCGCGGCGTACGAGTCGGGGTTCGTGGTGCCCGGCTGACGGGACTCTCGCCGCGCCCCCGTCCAGCGGCTACGATCCGGCAGACACGCACAGTAGGGAGGCCCACGTGGGGCGGCTCACCGGCGGGGATCCGTCCCTGCTGCGGCGCATCAACTCCGCCGTCGTCCTGCACGCGCTGCGCGCGGCGACCGTCTCCCCCGACGTCCAGGACCCCGGCGACGGCACGGACCCCGACGGCGGGGCCAATCGCGCCGACGACCGTGGCGCCGACCGCGCCGACGACCGTGGAGCGGACCGTGGCGCCGACCGCGGGGTCGACCGGGCAGCACCCGGCTGCGCCACCCTCACCGATCTGACCCGGGTGACCGGCCTGTCCCGCCCCACCGTCGAGGGCGTGGTCGAGGGGCTGACCGCCGACGGCCTGGTGGTGGAGGTGCCCGCGGAAGAGGGCGGTGTCCGCCGCCAGGGGCGCCCCGCCCGGCGTTTCCGCTTCCGGGCAGAGGCCGGCCATCTGCTGGGCGTCGAGATAGGCGCCCACCGCGTCGGCGCCCTGCTGACGGACCTCGACGGCCGTCCGCTCGGCTCCACGGTGCGGGAAGTGTCCGAGAAGGCGTCGGCCGACGAGCGCCTGGACCGGGTCCGTACCGCCGTCGCCGACCTGCTGCGCCGGGCCGGCGTGGCGCGCTACTCGCTGCGGGCGGTGGGTGTCGGCAGCCCGGGCATCGTGGACGCCGACGGCACCGTCCACCTGTGTACGGCCCTCCCCGGCTGGACGGGTCTGCGCCTCGGGGAGCGGCTGCGGCGCTCCTTCCGCTGCCCGGTGCTCGTCGAGAACGACGCCAACACCGCCGCCGTGGCCGAACACTGGAAGGGCGCGGCCGTCGGCTCCGACGACGTCGTCTATGTCGTGGCGGGCCTGAGCCCCGGCGCCGGCTCGCTGATCGGCGGCCGGCTCCACCGCGGCTTCGGCGGCGCCGCGGGCGAGATCGGCGCCCTCCATCTGCTGGGCCGCGAGGCCACCCCGGAAGAAATGCTCTCCACGACCGGCGAACCGCTCAACCCCCTCGACGAGGACCAGGTCGCCCGGGTCTTCGCCCTCGCCCGCGCCGGGGACACCCGCGCCCGCGCGGCCGTCGACCGCTTCATCCGCCGCCTCGTCCACGATGTGGCGGCCCTCGTCCAGGCCCTCGACCCGGAGGTCGTCGTGGTCGGCGGCTGGGCCTCAGGGCTCGACGGCATCCTCGACCCCCTGCGCGACGAACTCGCCCGCTATTGCCTCCGCCCGCCCCAGGTCGCCCAGTCCCTGCTCGGCGAGGCGGCCGTGGTGACCGGCGCGCTCCGGCTGGCCCTCGACCATGTGGAAGAGGAGCTTTTCGCCGTGGAGTCCACGGTCACCACCCGCCGCGGGGGGCGCTGAGTCTCATCGGCGTACGGTGGTGGCCGTGCTGGATTCCCGAGGAGGGGCGATGGGCGGGACCTGGGCAGGGGTGCGGGAGCGTGTGCTCGCGCTGCGCAAGGCGCCGCGGTGGTGGGCGGTGTTCGGCGCCGACTTCCCCGACCACGGCCACAACTTCGAGCTGCTGCCCGTCCTCACCGAGGAGCAGTTGGGGGCGGTGGAGCGGCGGCTGGGGACCGAACTGCCCGAGGAGTACCGTACGTTCCTCCTGGAGGTGGGCGCCGGTGGCGCGGGCCCCTACTACGGGCTGTTCCCGATGAAACCCCCCGGCCCCGACACTCCGCCCGCCACCGGCCACTGCGCGCTGCCGTTCCGCCCCGAGCTCTCGGCCGAGCTCGACGAGCACATGTGCGCCGAGCCGCGGGGGACCGACGGCCAGGACGACGACACCTTCGCCGCCACCTACGCCGCCTGGGACGCCCGCCACGACGAACTGCTCGACGCCGTGACCGAGGGCACCCTGTGCATCAGCGACCAGGGCTGCGCGTACTACTCGCTCCTCGTGGTCACCGGCCCCCTGAGCGGCACCATGTGGGACGACATACGGGCCCTCGGCGAGGGCGTCGCCCCGGTCGAACCGCGTGGCAGAACGGGGCATGTGTCGTTCGCGGAGTGGTATCTGGACTGGCTCGACCACGCGGAGCGCCGCGCCTGGGACGAGACGACCGAGCCCCCGCCACGCCTCAAGTTCGCCTCCGACCGGACCTGACTCGAGCGGCCTTGCGCCGCGTGGTCCACAGAGCTAACCTACAACCAAATGGTTGTAGATGAATCGACCGACGAGACCGTGGACCGCCTGTTCCACGCGCTGGCCGACGCCACCCGGCGCAACATCCTCCACCGCTGTGTACGGGGCGAGCTGTCGGTGTCACGGCTGGCCGAGGTCTACCCCATGAGCTTCGCCGCGGTGCAGAAGCATGTGGCGGTACTGGAACGGGCCGGGCTGGTCACCAAGCAGCGCCGCGGACGGGAGCAGCTGGTGCGGACCGACCCGGAGGCCATAGTCCGCGCGCGGCAGGTGCTCGACGAGCTCGAGACGGCCTGGCGCGGGCGAGTGAACCGGATGGCCGGCCTGCTCGCCGAGGACTCCGACCCCCAGGACAACAACCCGACGGAAGGACGAGACCGATGAGTGTCACCAGCCTGGACAAGGACTTCGACAGTCTGACCCTCACCCTGATCGCCGACTTCACCGCGCCGGTCGAACGGGTGTGGCGGCTGTGGGCCGACCCGCGGCAGCTGGAGCGCTGGTGGGGACCGCCGACCTACCCGGCCACCATGGAGCAGCACGATCTGACCCCGGGCGGAGAAGTCGCCTACTTCATGACCGGCCCGGAAGGCGATAAGCACCACGGCTGGTGGCGCATCACCTCGGTCAACCCGCCGACGTCCCTGGAGTTCACCGACGGCTTCGCCAACCCGGACGGGACACCGGCCGCCGACATGCCCACCACCACCGTGCAGGTGCTGCTGACCGAGACCGACGGCGGCACCCGGATGGAGCTGCGCTCGGCCTACGACTCCCGGGAGCAGATGGAGCGGATGCTGGAGATGGGCATGGCCGAGGGCCTGCAGCAGGCGGTCGGCCAGATGGACGCCCTGCTCGTCGACTGACCCGGTACGGCCCGATCCGATCCGGCCTCGCAGTCGCCCACGTCGAAGACAGGTAGACCAGCATGGCACACGATCCCGACGCGGATCTCGCCCCGGCGGCCCCGGGCCTGCCTTCGGCCACCGGCAGCCGGAGGATGGCCTGGGCGGCGATGCCACGCGGGCTGACCGCGCGGATCGAGCGGCTGCTCGGCAGCCCGGTGGCCACCGCTGTCAGCCAGCCGGGCGGGTTCTCCGAGGGGCTGGCCGCCCGGGTGCGACTGGCGGACGGCCGACGCGCGTTCATCAAGGCGGCGAGCTCGTCGACGGCGCCGGCCGTGGCGGACTTCCACCGCCGGGAGATCGCGGTCTCGCGGCGGCTTCCCCCAGAGGCGCCGGCGCCACGGCTGCTGGAAGCCTACGACGACGGCACCTGGGTGGTCCTGGTCTTCGAGGAGATCCCGGGACACCTACCCGCTCAGCCGTGGCGGCCGGACGAGTTGGACCGGGTGATCGCGGCAGTCACCGATATGGCGACGGCACTGACGCCATCACCCGTCGAGGCGGCGATCCTGAGCAAACCGCGCCTCGGCGGGTGGCCGGCCCTGGCCGAAGACACCGCCGCCCGGGCCAAGGTTGAGAAACTGTCACCGTGGGCGGCCCGCCACTTCGATGAACTCGCCGCCCTGGAAGCGAACGCCTCCCTGGACGGCGACACACTTCTGCACGGAGACCTGTACCCGTTCAACATCATGCTGACCGCGGACCGGGTGTTCGTCGTCGACTGGCCGCACGCCTGGATCGGGCCCCGTCACTGCGATCTCGTCACGCTGCTCTCCAGCGCATCCCTCAGTGGCGTGGATCCACAGCCGATCGCCGAGAGCCACCCGCTGATACGCGCACTCGACCGCGTCCACGTCGACTCGGTGCTGGCGGCGCACGCCGGTTTTCTGCTGCGCTCCGCCGCCTCGGCCGGACCGGGCACCGATCGCAACATCGTGGCCATGATGACCGCATTGGGCCTCGCCTCGCTGCGCTGGCTGGGACGGCGGCTTTGAGGCGGTGCGGGGCGGCCCGGCCGGTGGCAGGATTTATTCATGACCGACACCTGGGAAGTGACCTGCCGTTCTCCCTGGAAGCGCCCCCTGTGGTTCTTCGTCGGGCTCGGGGCGGCCGGGGCGGGCCTGGCCGTGGTGCGCTTGGTGTTCTGGGGCGGGCGCTGGGATGTGGTGTGGTCGGCGGGCGGGCTGGTGCTCGCGCTGGTGGGCATCGTCTCGCTGCGCGGTGCCACCGCCCGGGTGAGCGCCGACGCGCACGGCCTGCACACGCGGACGCTGCTGCGCCGCCGGAGCGTGCCGTGGGGTGACGTCGCCGACCTGCGCGTACATCTGAAGTACACGAACACCCCCCGGGCCCAGGAGACCCGTCGCATCAGCCTGCTGCTGCGCGACGGGCACAAGCGGCTGCTGCCCCTGCCGCGGAGCTGGTCGCCCCAGGACCCGGACTTCGACGCGAAGCTGGAAGCGCTCCGCGCACTGCACCGCCGCTACGGAGCCCCGGAGTCGGACCACATCCCCGTCGTCTCGCACCGCACCGCCGGGCGCGGCTGGGCCGGGTCACTGAGCCTGTGTGCGCTGCTGGTGGCGGGCGCGGGGGTGGCCGCGTGGTTTGTGCCGGGGATGGTGTCGGACGAGCGGGCGTGGCGGTCCGCCACCCCGTGCACCGCCCGGACGCCCGCCACCGAGCGCGACACATGCCTGACAACTCTGCCGGCCGTGATCGCGCGGACCGACGTCAACGGGCTCAAGCAGCCCAGTTGGCTGTACTTCACCGGCAGTCGGCCACTGGAGCGGCTTGAGGTGTCGAGCGATGCGGCCGAGGATTTCGAGGCCGGTGACAGAGTCCGGCTGACCGTCTGGCGCGGCCAGGTGCGGGAGGTCGCCGGAGCGGGCCATATGTGGCGCGAGCATATCCCCGCAGCGGGTGAAGTGGCCGTCATGGCGGCCGTGTTCGTCCTCGCCGCGGGCTACCCCGGAGCCCAGGTGCTGCTGCGGCTGCGCGGGCGCCGGCTTCCGGATGACGAAGTCCTCCCGTCGGCCGTACCGTTCGCGGCAGCGCTCGCCGGTACGGCCCTGTGGTTGCTGCCGCTGTGCTATCTCCACCCCACGACCCTGCTGGCCTCCCCCGGCTCGATCATCTGGGCGGCCACGGGCTCGCTGGTCACGGTGGGCCTGTTCATCTGGGCCTGGCGCGCCACCCGGGTCCGTACGCCCGCAGCGGCCGACGTCACCGAAGGTGCCGCCGAGACCCAGGTCACCGATGGTGCCGCCGAGCAGGAGACGGAGGCGTTTCTGGCCGCCCGCTTCCTGGAGCACACCGACTACAACCCGCATGGCTTCGGCACCCATATCGTCCTCGGCGGCGGCCCGCCCGCGGTGACACCCCACCCCGGCCCGGGACGGTTCGCGGCGAAGCGGATACCGGTGGAACGGCTCAGCGTCGCGGGCGTACGGCGCGCCCGGGGCAGCGATGGCGACACCGTCCCCCGGAGCTGGCACATCGCCGAACTCGACGACGCGGGCGAGCCGGTGCGCCTCACGGCCGCCCCGGACGATCTGGTCCGTATCATCCGCGAGCTGGGCCCCGCGAAGGCCCGGTAGCGGTCAGCTCGCCAGGAGTTCCACGGCCGGACCGTCGCCGAAGGTGAGGCGGCAGGTGTCGGCGCGGTAGGTGGCGACGGCCACGGCGACCGTGTGGCCGGCCGCGGTGTAGCGGGTGGTGACCACGAGGACGGGGGCGCCGGGCAGCCGGTCCAGTTGCTTGGCGTCGTCGGCGCGGGCGGAGCCCAGTTCGACGGACTGCTCGCGGCCTTCGAGCGCGACGCGGCGCAGTTCGCGCAGGACCGCGCGGGCGCGCGGGGCGCCGGGCGGGGTGTCGATGGCGGTGAGGCCGGCGACGGAGTCGGACGGGACGTAGAGGAGCTCGGCGGCGATCGGCTGGCCGTGGCTGACACGGGTCCGGCGCACGGTGTGCACCAGGGTCCCGGGCGGTACGTCGAGGAGCCGGGCGACCGCGGCGGGCGGTTCCGCCTCTGTGCTGTCGACGGGCTGCCAGGCCGCGTCGTCCGCATCCTCCCAGCTGTGGGCCCGGTCGCCGACCGCGACGCCCATACGGGGCGGGGCGACGGTGGTGCCGACGCCCCGGCGGCGCTGCAGCCTGCCCTCCAGCTCGAGCTGTTCGAGGGCCTGCCTGAGGGTGGCGCGGGCCACGCCGAAGCGGGCCGCGAGCTCACGCTCGTTGGGCAGGATCTCACCGATCGCGAACTCCGAGTCGAGCGCTTCGCTGAGCACGGTCTTCAGGTGCCAGTACTTGGGCTCCGGCACCGTTTCGAGCTGCGTGGTCCCCACCCTGTCCTCCACAACAGATCCGCGTGCTTGATATGTGTGTTTCTTTATTAAAGGTTGTTGCAGTATCTAGTGCGACGATAAGGCGGCGCCCCGCCTTGGTCAAGACCAATCAACGGGCCGCCTAGGATGCCGCCATGACCTCAGACTCCTATCTCTCCGGGCTGTTCTCCCTGAACGGCCAGGTCGCCGTGGTGACCGGCGGCAGTTCAGGCATCGGCCGCGGCATCGCCGGGGCCCTGGCGCGCGCGGGTGCGAGCGTTGTCGTCGTGGCGCGCAGGGAAGCGGAGCTGACCGCCACGATCGAGGAACTGAAGGCGGATGGCTGCCGTGCGGCCTGGGTGAGCGCCGATCTGAGCACGCGTGACGGAGTGCGCGCGGCGGCCGAGGAGGCGGTCGCGGCGTTCGGGGAGCCCGACATCCTCGTCAACAGCGCCGGGATCAACCTGCGGCCCCCGATGAGCGAGCTCGGCGAGGACGTGTGGGACACCACGATGGCGGTGAACCTGGAGGCGCCCTATCTGCTGGGGCAGCGGTTCGGCCCGAAGATGGCCGAACGGGGCTTCGGGCGGATCATCCACATCACCTCCCAGCAGGCGCACCGGGCGTTTGTGCAGAGCGGCGCGTACGGCGTCTCCAAGGGGGCGTTGGAGTCGCTGGCCCGGTCACAGGCCGAGGCGTGGTCACCGTACGGCGTCACCTGCAACACACTGGTGCCGGGGTTCGTGATGACACCGCTCAACACGCGGCTGTCCGCCGACCCCCAGCAGGTGGCGGCGCTGGCCGCGCGCACGATGGTCGGGCGCAACGGCCTGGCCGAGGACTTCGCGGGCGCGGCGGTGTTCCTGGCGAGCCGCGCCTCGGCCTATGTCACCGGGCAGGCGCTCTTCGTCGACGGCGGGCTGTCCGTTCACTGACCGCCGTCGCCGGGCCGCAACTCCGTCAGGTGTGTCAGCTTGTCGGGGTTGCGCATGATGTAAACGGCCTGGATCCGGCCGTCGGCGACATCGAGGGAGACGGCCGCGTCGGGCCGGCCGGCCGAGAACAGGATCATCGCGGGGCCGCCGTTGAGCTCGGTGAAGATCAGCTCCGGGTCCGGGACGGCGATGTCCTGGCCCACCGCCGTGAGGAAGCGGGCGATCTTGTCCGCCGTCTCCATGATCCGCAGCGGCGCCTTGGACTTGCCGTCGGTGTCGCCGATGAGGCGGACATCGGGCGCCAGCAGGGCGAGCAGCCCCTCGAGGTCGCCGCCCTGCGCGGCGGCCAGGAAACGCTCCGTCAGATCGCGGCGCTGCCGCTGGTCCACCTCGAACCGCGGCTTGCGCTCGTCCACATGGCGCCGCGCCCTCCCGGCCAGTTGCCGCACCGCCGCCTCCGTACGGTCCAGGGCGGTGGCGATCTCCCCGTACGGAAAGCCGAAGGCCTCGCGCAGCACGAACACCGCGCGCTCCAGCGGGGAAAGCGACTCCAGGACCACGAGCACGGCCAGCGAGACGGACTCGACGAGCACCGCGCGCTCGGCGGTGTCCGGGACGGTGTGGCCGAAGTCGGTGGCGATCGGCTCGGGCAGCCACGGGCCGACGTACGACTCGTGGCGGGCCTGCGCCTGCCGCAGCCGGTCGATGGCGAGCCGGGTGGTGATCCGTACGAGATAGCCGCGGGGTTCCCGCACCGCCTCGCGGTCGGCCCCGGACCAGCGCAGCCACGCCTCCTGGACGACGTCCTCCGCGTCCGTCACCCGGCCCAGCATGCGGTAGGCCACTCCGGTCAGCAGGGAGCGGTGCTCTTCGAAGACGTCCGTCGCGGCCTCGGCCGCGGTGTCAGAAGTGGCCACGCGGCCATCATCCCACCCGGCCGGGGCCTGGCCCGCACCGGGTCTACCCAGGGGTAACACCTGCTGACATCCTGTCTCGTAACTCACCGCGTGAGTACGCGAGTACGCCTGTCGCCCGGAACCGACGAGGAGCCGCCCTATGGCCGCCACCATCACCTTCCCCATCGACACGCCCACCGGGCCGCAGCCCGCGCGCGTCGTCTACGAGCGGCGCGGCACCGGCCGGCCCCTGGTGCTGCTGCACGGCATCGGACACCACTGGCAGGCCTGGGAGCCGGTGCTGGACATCCTCGCCGTCGAGCGCGAGGTGACGGCCGTGGACCTGCCCGGCTTCGGGGAGTCCCCCGCGCTGCCGGACGGCGTCGGATACGACCTGGACGACATGGCACCGGTGCTCGCCGCGCTGTTCGAAGCGCTCGACCTCGACCGTCCGGACATCGCGGGGAACTCCCTCGGCGGGCTGCTCGCCCTCGAACTCGGCCGCCGAAAGCTCGTACGGTCGGTCACCGCGCTCGCCCCGGCGCGGTTCTGGAACGAGGCCGAACGCCGCTACGCCTTCGGGGTGCTGACGGCCATGCGGGTCGCCGCCCGGGCGATACCGCTGCCGCTGGTCGGCCGGATCGCGCGGACGGCGGCCGGGCGAGCGGCGCTGACCGGCACCATCTACGCCCGGCCCGGGCGGCGTTCAGCCCAGGCGGTGGTCGCCGAGGCGCGGGCCATGCGCGAGGCGACCGGGTTCGAGGCCACCCTCGCGTCCGGGCGCGGCGTCGTGTTCGCGGACGACGTCCCCGATGTGCCCGTCACCATCGGCTGGGGCACCCGCGACCGAGTGCTGCTGCCCCGTCAGGGTGTCCGGGCCAAGCGTACGATCCCCGCCGCCCGGCTGGTGCGCCTCCCCGGCTGCGGCCACGTCCCCATGAACGACGACCCGGCCCTCGTCGCCCGCGTGATCCTGGACGGGAGCCGCTGACCCCACCAGGTTCGAGCCCAGGGCCACGCCCAGGGCGACCAGGAGGCTCCCGGCCGCCTGCGCCGGGCCGTAGCCGCCCGTGCCGACGAGCGGTGCGGTCGCGGCGGCGGAGACCGGGATCAGGCCCGAGAACAGCGTGGCCCGCTCGGCGCCGATCCGCTGGACGCCGACGTACCAGCACACGAAGCCGACGACGGTCACCACGGCCGCCTGCCACAGCAGCGCCACCGTCTCCCCGCCGTCCGGCG
>NZ_MUNE01000200.1 GCF_002154605.1 Streptomyces milbemycinicus
CTGGGCCGAGCCGGCGCCGGCCGCCGTCGGCGCCGCCCCTGTCACGGCGCAGTCCGCCACTGGACCGGCCCGGACCACCGCGGACATCGCGGTGATCGGGCTGTCCTGCACCTTCCCCGAGGCCGCGTCCGCCATCGAGTACTGGGAGCTGCTGCGGCAGGGACGCTCGGCCCTGCGCCCCATCCCCGAACAGCGCTTCGGCCGGCCGATGGACTACCACGCGGGACTCCTCCCCGACGAGCTGCGCTTCGATCCGGAGTCCTTCCTGCTGTCCGAGGAGGATGTCGCGGCCATGGATCCGCAGGCGCTGCTGCTGCTGGACGAGGTGAACAGGGCCGCGCACCACGCCGGGTACCGGCCCGCGGAGCTCAAGGGCCGCCGGATCGGGGTGTACGTGGGTGGCCGGGGCGGCCATATGCCGGACGCCGAGCGGCTGGAGCGGGCGAAGAACCCGGTCGTGGTCACCGGTCAGAACTACCTCGCCGCCAACCTCTCCCAGTTCTTCGACTTCCGGGGCCCGAGCCTGGTCATCGACACCGCCTGCTCCTCCGCCCTGGTGGCGATGGACATGGCCACCCAGGCGCTGCGCGCGGGCGATATCGAGTCGGCCGTGGTCGCCGGGGTGAGCCTGCTCGCGGACGACCGGGCACACCAGGTGTTCGGCCGGCGCGGACTGCTGAACCCGGGGGCGGAGTTCCATATGTTCGACCGCAGGGCGGCCGGTCTGGTGCTCGGCGAGGGGGTCGGCGTCGTCGTACTCAAGTCCCTGGACCGCGCCCGGGCCGACGGGGATCGGGTGCTGGCGGTGCTCAAGGGCATCGCCATCAACAACGACGGGCGGACCGCGGGCCCGGCCACGCCGAACCTTCAGGCGCAGACCGAGGTCATGAAGGAGGCGCTGGACCGCGCCGGCCATCGGCCGGAGGACATCGGCTGGGTGGAGGCCAACGGCTCCGGATCCACCGTCACCGACCTGCTCGAACTCAAGGCGGTCGAGTCGGTCTACGGCACCGGCCGGCCCGGGAGGGTGGCGCTTGGCTCGATCAAGCCGAACATCGGCCATCCGCTGGCGGCCGAGGGGATCGCGGCCTTCATCAAGGTGGTGCTGATGCTGCACCACCGGGAGCAGGTGCCGTTCCGGTCGGGACAGGAGCCACCGGCCCACTTCGACCTGGCCGCCTCGTCGCTGTACTTCCCCCGGGAACCCCGCTCGTGGCCGAGCTCGGCCGAGGTCGCCGCGCTCAACTGCTTCGCCGACGGCGGCACCAACGCGCATCTGCTGATCGCCCCGGCACCCGCGGGCGCCCCGGACAGCACCCGGGCGCCGCTGCCGGAACCCGCACTGAACCGAAGGATCGTCATCCGGGGGACCCAGGAGACCCAGGAGACCCAGGAGACCCAGGAGACCCAGGAGACCCAGGGGACTCAGGGGACCGGTAGGACGGGGGTGACCGTGGCCGCCCCCGCATCCGCCGGGACCGGCGCCGGTCTGTTCTGGGACAGCTACCAGCCGGGGGATGCCGTCGGCGCGGCAGAAACGAGGCCCGCATGATCACGTTTCATACGTTCCTGGTGGCCGGCCACGCGCTTGCGGCCATCGCCGTCGTACTGCTGATCGGCTACCTGGGCCGGTTGACGGCGCGCGCCGTCCGGCAGCCCCCGGTCGTCGGCGAGATCGCGGTGGGCATGCTGCTGGGGCCCGCCCTGCTCGGGTTGGTCTGGCCACACGCCGAGTCGGTCCTGTTGCCGGGGCCCGTGCTCGAGGTGCTGCGCCAGACCGGGCATGCGGGGGTGGTGTTCTTCCTGGTCGGTGTCGCCCACGAGTTGCGCCTCGACGGTTCGCGGCTGAAGGACAGGGCGATCGCCTGGACGACCATGGGCAGCCTGGTACCGTCCGTGGTGGCCGGTCTGTCGTTCGCCGGCTGGCTTCTGTGGTACGACCGGCCCGAGTTCCGCGGGGACGCCTCCACCCCCGCGTTTGTGCTGATGCTGGCGATCGCGATGACGGTCTCGGCCGTGCCCGTGCTCGCCAGGATCCTCGCCGACCGCGGCCTGACCACCACCCGCGTCGGCGGGCTCGCGCTCACCTCGGCAGTGATCATCGATGCGCTGGCGTGGCTGGCGCTCGCGGTGGTGCTCGGCCTCGCCAAGGGCGGTGGCGCGAAGGGCATCGCGACCGCTGCCGTTGTCCTCGTACTCGGCCTGGCGGCGACCGCGCTCGTCCGCCGGCTGCTGCTGCTCCCCGTGGCCGAGCGGTTCTGCGCGCGGCTGCCGTGGGTGGTGACCGTACTGCTGGGCGGGGGCGCGCTCGGTGTCGCCGCGGCGGCGGAGTCCTGGGGGCTCACCGCGATCTTCGGCGCCTTCGTGGTGGGACTGATGATCCCGACCGGCTCGGCGCACTGGGACGCGCCGGCCCGCTGGGTGTCCACCCTGGGCCTGTGGCTGGTGCCGGTCCTCTTCGTCACCACCGGTCTGAAGGTGTGGAAGGGAGCCACCGGCATGCCGTGGCTCGTGGCGATCGTGGCCACGGTCCTCGCCGTGCTCGCCAAGATCGGCGGCACGTATGTCTTCGCCCGCTGGGGCGGTGAGGGGCGTACGGGGGCACTGCGCCTGGGTGCCCTGCTGAACACCCGGGGGCTCACCGAGATCGTGCTGCTGCAGGCCGGATTCAACGCCGGAGTGATCAGCCCCGCCCTGTATCTCTCCCTGATGGTGATGGCGTTGGTGACCACCGCCATGACCGGCCCGATGCTGACGGTGATCGACCGGTTCCTGGCGGGCGGCGCCGTCTGGGAACCACGACAGGAGGTCCAGCGTGCTGCCACGGGCTGAGCGGCAAAGCCTCGGTGACGGTGGTGGGGGTTCCCTGCCCGTCGTCTTCATGTTCCCGGGGCAGGGGTCGCAGTACTACCAGATGGGCAAGGAGCTCTTCGAGCACAACGAGGTGTTCCGCGCGGCGCTGCTCCGCTACGACGCCGTGGTGGCCGAGGAGCTCGGCGAGTCGGTGCTCGCCCGGATCCACGATCCGGGGAAGTCCAAGAGCGAACTGCTCATCGACACCCGGATCACCCATCCGACGATCGTCATGCTGGAACTCGCGCTGGCGGACACCCTGTCGGCGCTGGGGATCACGCCGGACTACGTCCTCGGCGTCAGCCTCGGCGAGTACGCGGCGGCCGTCGTCGCGGGCAGCCTCGCCCCGGCCGACTGTCTGCGGCTGCTGACCCGGCAGGCCGCCGCCCTGCGCGGCAGCCCACCCGGTGGCATGCTCGCGGTGCTCGCCGAGCTCGAGGTGCTGGACCGGGTGCCCGCGCTGCGCGCTTGTGAGATCGCCGCCCGTAACTATCCGGGCAACTTCGTGGTCTCGGGCGCGGAGGAGGTGCTGGCCCGAGCGGAGGCCGCGCTGCTGGCCGCCGATGTGCCGTACCTTCGCCTGCCGGTCGAGTACGCCTTCCACTCCCGGCTGGTCGACGACGTGCTCGACGAATGCCGGGACAACTTCACGGGGGTGACGCTCACACCGCCCCGGATCCCCTGGATCTCCTGTGTGGACGGCGGGCTGGTGGAGCGGCCGGGCGCGGAACACTTCTGGCAGGTCGCCCGGCAGCCGATCGAGTTCGGGCTCGCCATGGCGGCGCTGCGGGAGCGGGGCGAGTTCCGCTATCTCGACCTCGGACCGTCGAGCAGCCTGCACAACTTCGTGCGCTTCCACCTCCCCGAGGGGACGCGCTCCGAATCACTGCCGCTGCTGAACCCGTTCGGCAAGGACAGCGATCTGCTGGAAGAGGTCCGGCTGCGCGCGGCACCGACGCGGCCGTCGAGGAAGGTGCACGGAATGAAGGTCTACGGCTTCCCGGGGCAAGGGTCGCAGCGGCGATTGATGGGCAAGGGCCTGTTCGACCGGTTCCCCGAGGAGACCGCGATCGCCGACCGCGTGCTCGGCTACTCGATCGAGGAGCTGTGCCTCAAGGACCCGCAGCGCCAACTCGGGCGTACGGAGTTCACTCAGCCCGCGCTCTATACGGTCGGCGTGCTGTCCTATCTCGCGCGCTTCGAAGAGGACCCGACGCCGCCGGACTATCTGATCGGGCACAGCCTCGGCGAATACGCCGCGCTGTTCGCCGCCGGGGTCTTCGACTTCGAGACCGGGCTGCGGCTGGTGCAGCGGCGCGGTGAGCTGATGGCCGCCGCAGGCGGTGGCTCGATGGCGGCCGTGGTCGGGGTCGACGAGGCAACCGTCACGGGGGTCCTCGCCGACGCCGGTCTCGACGGTCTGGACCTGGCCAATTACAACGCCATGGACCAGTTCGTCCTCTCCGGCCCCGCCGAACAGATCGACACGGCCTGTTCCGCCTTCGAAGCCGCCGGCGCCCGAACCGTACGGCTCAATGTCAGCGCACCCCTGCACTCCCGCTATATGCGACCGGCGGCCGAGGCATTCGGCCGCTTCCTCGACGGGTTCACCCTGCGCCCGCCGACGATCCCGGTGCTCGCCAACGTCGACGCCATGCCGTACACCGCCGACACGCTGGGCGAGCGGCTGACGGCGCAGATCACCTCGCCGGTGCGCTGGACCGACACGGTGCGCAGACTGATGGGCCAGGGCGACTTCGAGTTCGTCGAGCTCGGACCCGGTCAGGTGCTGACCAAGCTGATCACCCGTATCAGGGCCGCCGCCGCACCGCTCCCGATGGCCGCCCCGCTGTCGGGCGGCGCGGTTTCGTCCGCGGTCGCTACCCCACCAACCACGGACACCACACCGGCGCGCAACGCTCTGGCGCGCAGCGCCCCGGCGATCGCCGCCGACGCGCTCGGCGCGGCCGGCTTCCGGGAGCGGTACGGGCTTCGGCGCGCCTATCTGGTGGGGTCGATGTACGGCGGCGTCTCCGGCAGGCAGCTGCTCCGCTCCGCCGCGAAGGCGGGCCTGCTGGGCTTCCTCGGCACCGGTGGCCTCACCCTCGACGAGGTGACGCGCGAACTGCAGGCGGTGGTCGACGAACTGGGCCCCGGTGGGGCGTTCGGCGTCAATCTGCTCTACCAGCACAGGGCGCCGCAGCAGGAGGGCGCGCTGGTCGATCTGCTGCTGCGGCACGGTGCCGACCTGGTCGAGGCGTCCGGATACCCGTTGATCACCGAGGAGCTGGTCCGCTTCCGGCTCAAGGGCGGCCGGATCGTGGCGAAGGTGTCCAGGGCGGACCTCGCTGCCCAGTTCCTCGCCCCGCCCCCGCAACCACTGGTGCGCCGGCTCCTGGAGGCGGGAGCGGTCACCGAGCAGGAGGCCGGTGCCGCGGCGGGCCGGCCGATGGCGGACGACCTCTGCGTCGAGGCGGACGGCGGCTGGCTGACCAGCACGGCAGACCTGCTGTCCCTGCTGCCGGCGGTGCTCCGGCTGCGCGACGAGGCGGCCCTGCCTGGCCACCGGGTGCACGTGGGTTGCGCGGGTGGCATCGGCACCCCCGAGGCGGCCGCGGCGGCTTTCCTGATGGGGGCCGACTTCGTACTCACCGGTTCGGTCAACCAGTGCTCCGTGGAGGCGGCCACCAGCGACCGGGTGAAGGACATCCTCCAGGAGGCGCGGGAGCACGAGGTGGACAATGCCCCGTGGGGCGACTTGTTCGAGGCCGGAGTGCAGGCGCGCTACCTCAGGCGCGGGCTCTTCTTCCCCGCCCGGGCCGCCCGGCTGTACGAGCTCTGGCGGCGGCACGACTCCCTCGCTCAACTCGATGACGACACCAAGGCCCAGGTGCTCGACCGATATCTGCACGGTGAGCGCTCTACGGCGGCGGTGGCGGACACGGATCCCAAGGCGGCGCTGGCCGACGTGTTCCGCGGGTACTTCACGCGCGGCCTGCGGCTCGCGGTGACGGGCGATCAGCAGTCCAAGGTCGACTATCTGGTCCACTGCGGGCCGGCGATGGGCGCGTTCAACCAGGCCGTCGCCGGCACCGCACTGCACCCCTGGCGGGCCCGCACGGTCGAGGCCATCGCCGACACCCTTATGGAGGGCGCGGCCGCCCACATCACCGAGCGGCTGGGGCAGCTGGAGCGGATGGCCATCGGACGTACCACGCCCTGATGCCACAGCCCCTTCTACCCAGCTTCACCCGCTCGGTGCGGAGCGTGATGACCTCGGTCGTCAGCGATAGAGTCCATTTCCGGGCGTCGAAGGGGGCGAACGGATGCCGGAGCGAGGACACGGCGAGGGGCAGGGCCCGCAGCCGCCCGCGAGGCCGGGCGCCCGGCCCGGCCTCGAGCAGCGCAAGCGGTTGGTTCTGGCGCTGGAGGCGGTCCCGGTGATGTCCGATCCGGCCGCACGCGCCCAGGTCCTCGGACTGCTCCCACCCGAGATCCACGGCAGTCTGCCCCGATCGCCGATCACCCGGGTGGACCTGGTGGGCGTGGTGGAGACCTGTCTGGCCTTTCCCGGCGGTCTCACCCTGCTGTGGCAGGCCGTCGAGATGGTGGACTCCGGGTCGTACGCGCTGGGCGAGTTGGCCGAGGTGCTGGCCGATATGCCCGGTTTCGACGGCGGTTGAGCGGTGACCCTGGCGAAAAGGTGTCCGAGACGCGGCTACCCGTCGCTCCCGCGCTGGGACATGATGGGTGGACGGGAGAGTTCAGGCCCGGAATCGGGGAGGTCAGCGCGGGATGGATCGGCCTGGGACCGTGATCGAGTCGGAACTGCTCGATCTGACGGGGGTCAGTTTTGAGAACCTACGCGCCCAACGCGGTCTGGAGTGGGATCAGATCGAAGCGCAGCTGCTGCGTAAGCTCTGCGGTTCGGCCGCTGTCCTCGCCGGTGACACCAAGACCAGTTGGAACATGTGACACCAGTCGGCAGCGGCGGCGAAGATCCTTTCCAGCGGCACCGTCCTCCGACTTCGGCGCGCGCTCCGCGGCATGGGCTTCCGCCGCGCCACTTCGACGCCCTGGCCGCCGGTGGCGGTGGGGCGGCGGTCATCGCCCACCTCTGGGACGCGGAGCGCAGCCATCGGCTGCTTCTGCTGGGACTGCTCATGGCCATGGCGGCCGACCGTCCGGATGCCATCGGCCCCCTGGAACACCTCGACCACGCATGGGAACTGCTCAGCGAGGCCGAGCGGCTGAGCCGCGCGGTGACCGACGACCTCCTTCTGCTGCCGGAGACCGGCGTCTGGCTCCAGCACACGCTGCGCCGATTACGTGAGGATGAGGTCCCGCCGGACGAGGATCAGCCCCTGTGGGTGGACACCGGGCAACTCCATCTCATCGCCGCGGCTTCCGCCATACGGACCGGCCTGTCCTTCTCCCTCCGCCTCCCCTCGCGCTCAGGGACGGTCTGGCTGCCCTCGCTGGGCCGCGCCACCCTCCCCGGCTCAGCGGGTCCGGGGGCCGTACAGGCGGACTTCGACGGTGCCGCGCTGACGCTCCGCCTCGGCGACGAAACGCTCCACGTGGCCCTTCCCTGCCGACAGGCCGCCCTCGGATGGCAGCCGCCGACCACGTTCGTACTCGAACTCCCCGAAGGGCCGATGGAGGTTCACCTCAGCGACCTCGGCCCGTATCGCATCTTCCCCGCGGACCCTGCCGCGGAGCACTCGCCTTCGCCGGCCGAGCAGGCCGACCGCTGGGGTGAACTGCTGGGTCACGCCTGGCCGTTGCTGGGGCGTGCGGATCCGCAGGCGGCCGAGGACGTCGCCGCCTGCCTCCGCTCCATCGAGCCGTTGCCCGCGTCGACGCCCTTCCGCTGGCACAGCGCCACCATGGGCGGTGGCATGGGTGGCCTTGCCGCCTCGGAGCCGACGGCGGTGGAGCCCGCTGCCGTGGCCCAGTTCGCGGCGATCCTCACGCATGAGATCCAGCACAGCAAACTCAGCGCCTTGATGCATATGTACTCCCTGCACACGCAGGAGGACCGGCCGCGGCTGTACGCGCCGTGGCGGGACGACCCGCGGCCGCTGAACGGGATGCTGCACGGGGTCTACGCCTTCTCCGCCGTGGCTCGGTTCTGGCGCGGGTATGTGCTCGGCGGTGGTGCGCCGCCGGACGAGGCGGTGCTGGCCCAGTTCGAGTTCGCCCTGCGCAGGGAGCAGTTGCTGCGGGTGCTGCCTCCGCTGGGCAAGGATCGGGAGCTGACCCGGCTCGGCCGCCGATTCCTGGGGCAGCTGGCCGAGACCGTGTCGGACTGGGCGGACGCCTCCGTCCCCAAGGCGCTTGTGGGCGAGGCCGAGCGGGTGGCCGAGGACCACGCCGTGAGCTGGCGGCTGCACCATCTGGCACCGGATGCCTCGCTGGTGGCAGAGCTGGTCGACCACTGGATCACGGGCGGCCACACCGGCCGCCCGATTCCGCGGGTCATCCCCTGGCAAGGCTGCCCGGCGCCGCGCCTGGTGCCGGACCCCACCGCCAGGAATCTGGACGCCCGGGCCGTCCTCACCCGGATGCGGCTCATGGAACCCGCACTCGCGAAGCTCCGAGCGGATCCCGAGCGCCTTGCCGCGACCGTCGAGGGCGCCAGGCCCGCCGACCTGCTCCTGGTCGCCGGGGACGCCATCGCCGCGAGGGAGCTGTACGTCCGGGAGATCAGCGCCGGACCGGGTCCGGCGCCCGGCGGAGGGGCGGTCTTCCACTCCACCGCCGGGGCCTGGGCGGGGCTACGGCTGGCGCTGGACTCTTCCGGCGGGCACCGGGCGGCCGGCCTGGCGCTGCTTCGGTGTCCGGAACTGGTCCGTGCGGTGCACCGGGCGATCGGGGACGCGACGGGAGAGCCCGCGGACCCCGTCGCGGTCGCCGCTTGGGTCGGCCGTGCGGCCGAGTCGCCGGCCTGAGGCCGACGCCCGGCTCGCGGCCGGTGGCCTCAGAGCGGCATGGGGTCGGCATCGCAGTTGCCGCGCCGCCAGGCCGCGGTGTCGGCACAGGCGGGGTGGCTTTCGCCGAGTTTGGCCTGGAGCTCCTTGACCGCCGTGGCATGCAGGGTCTCGGCCTTGTCGTTTTGGCGCAGCGCCCTGAGATCACAGGCCAGGTTGCCCATCACGACCAGTGCCGTCGGATGTGTCTCGCCCAGGGTGGCCTTGATCACCTCGAGGTTTTCGCGGTCGAGTTCGGCGGCCGCGGCGGCATCACCTTGCGCGAACATGTCACTGGCCAGATTGGCGGAGGCGATCAGCACATAGGGGTGGGTGTCGCCAAGGGCCGCGCGGGCCCGCCGGAGTGCCGACTCGTTGATGGCGCGCGCGGTGTCCACCTCGTTGAGCAGCCGCAGGGTGATGGCCAGGTCCACATCGGCCGCGGCGGTGTCCGGGTGGTCCTCGCCGAAGACCTCCTCGTAGAGCTCCCTGGTCGACTGCCCCAGCTGCATGGCCTCGTCGAGGGCTCCCGTCTGCCGTAGATCCACGGAGAGGCTGAGAGAGGAGATCAGGGAGTCCGGGCTGCGCTCGCCGTAGCGCTCGGTGAGGGCCTTGCGCACCGGCCTGCTGAGCTCCAGCGCTCCGGGGTGGTCTCCCGCCTTGCGCCGGGAGACCGCCAGCCGTCCCACGGTGCGCAGCGTGTTCGGGTTCATCTCGCCGAAGACTCTGCGGAACTTGTCGACCAGCTCCTCGAACATCCGGGCCGCCAGGGCGTATTCGCCTGCCTCCCGCCGGTCGAGCGCCAGCCCCATCTCCGAGAGCAGGCTGTCGTACGTCTCCTCGCCGTAGAGCAGCACGGTACGCCGATAGGTCTCCTGGTCGAGTTCCATCGCGCGGTGGAACTGGCCGGAAGCCCGCAGAGCGACGGCCATGTTGTGGGAATGGATCAGCGTCAGCGGGTCCTCGTCGCCATACGCCCGCACGGCCCGCTCGTACACCTCCTCGGAGATCTCCAGCGATCCCCGGAAGTCGCCCCGGGCACGGCGGTCGGCGGCCACCTGGCCGAGGGTGGAGAGCAGTTCCTCCTCCGCGTCGGCGCCGAGCTCCCGCACCTGTGCCAGCATGCGCTCGCTCAGGTCCGAGGCCTCCTGGTAGCGGCCCATCCGCCACAGCACGTACCACAGATCGCGGCAGAGCAGCAGGGTGTGCTGATCGCCCTCCCCGTACTTCTCCCGCCAGATGTCGTACGCGTGCTGGCCGAAGTCGCGCGCGGCCTCGTGGTCGCCCCAGAAGTAGAGGTACTGCGCGAGGTTGATGACCATCTGCCGCACGTTCCGGGAGTCCGAGTCCACGGCTCTGGAGACCACCACATGCGGATACAGATCGGCGAACCGCCCCCAGTGCTCGGGGTCCCCGGGGTCGCGCGGGGCATTGGCGGCGAGCAGCATATGCGCACCGCGCCGCATGCGCTCACGCTGCTCCTCGGTCATCCGGGCGATCAGCACGGCCTGCACCAGACGGTGCATCTGGATGGAGTTGTTGCGGTGGTCGATCTTGGCCAGGGAGTAGCGGTTGATCTCGCGGATGGCGCGGCCCAGCCGCAGCGGGTCGGTCAGCGCCCGGTCCAGGTCCGGGGCGATGGGCTCGACGGCGGCGCCGGAGAACAGCGACCGGGCCACCGGCTCGGAGGCGAAGTACGCGCAGATCTGCAGCAGTTGCAGCGCCGCCGGGTTCTTGCTCGCCAGGTGGTCCAGCGAGACGTTCCACGCGGTGGCCACCGTCTGCTCGTAGTGGGTCGGCGGGGACACCGACATCAGTTCGGCCCGCTTCTCCTCGAAGAGCCGCAGATATTCCGCCGCCGGCATTCCGGTCTCCGCCCGCCAGGCCGATGCCTGCTCGACTGCCAGCGGCAGATCGCCAAGGACCTCCGCGAGCTGGTCCGCCTCCGCGTCGGGGAGATCGGGGTTGCGACGCTGCAGGAGCTGAATGCTCTCGGAGCGTTTGAACACATCCACCTCCAGCGGATGGGCCAGCGTGTTCCACTGGGGGTTGCGGGAGGTGACCAGAATGGAGCCGGAGGGGCCGCCTGCCGGGCTGCTCGGGAAGAACTCCTGCACCGATTCCGGACTTTCCGCGTTGTCGAACACCAGCAGCCAATTTCCGTAAGGATTCCCGGTGCGCAGCGCCTCCAGGACCGCGGGCACCGCGGTGATGGCTTCGACGGTCACCGGCAGGTGCAGCCGCTGGGCGAGTTCCACCAGCGCCTGGGCGATCTGGGTGGGCCGCTCGGCCGGAATCCACCAGACGACGTCGTATCGGGCGGCATGTCGATAAACGTATTCCAGGGCCAGTTGGGACTTTCCGACACCGCCCATGCCGTGCAGCGCATGCGGAAGCACCGCGGTCGGGCCGTCACGGAGATCACGTTCCAAACGCTCGAGCAATGCCTCGCGCCCGGTGAAGACGAGGTTCCGCGGCGGCATGTTCCCCCAGACGGCGGGGCGTGTCGACGGTCCGGAGGAGCCTCGCTCGAGCGACGCGCCCGAATCCGGCGTCGTCGCGCCCTGGGAAACCGCGGTCAAATTCGCACCTCCTCGAAGTGCGCCGTCGCCGCCTACACCTCCCTGCTGTGAGGGGACAGGCGTCTCGGGCGTTCCTGGAATATTCACTGTGACAGGGCCTTCGTTGTGTTCGGCAGGGTTGATCTCTCCGCGCGCCGTTGGGTCAATCATTTGATCCGATGAAGCGCGGGTGGTGCGGATGACGTGCTGGATTCGACGAGCCCGACGCAAATGGGCCCCGGACAGCGCCTCCAGTACGACATGTTCTATTTCTCGGAAATGGAGGTTGTCCCCGGTGACCTCGGGTTCCGGTGGAACATCCCCACCGCTGAGGTGGATCAGCAGTTCACGGGCCGCACCGCTGTGTGGTGCCAGAAACTCCGCGGCGATCCTTGACGCCATTTCCGTCGCCTGCCGGGTGCTCGAGGCAAGCAGCTCCTCACGTACTCCCTGGCCGAAGAGAAAAGAATTCCCGCCGCTCTCGGGCACGGGCTCGACAAGACCGCTCATAAAGAATTCAGCCAGATGGACCGGGCCCGTTCGAGGCGGGGTGCGGCGCTGAACGGCGTACATGACGGGAAGGTCGAGCGGGACCGCGGCCAGCCGGGTGGCGAGCGAGAAGGCCTCCGGTGAGGCCCACACCCGGAAGCGGGCGACGCGCTCCGCGGCGCCGGCGGGGGGCCTGGTGCACTCCGGCCGCGGGGCGGGGGCCTCGGATCGGCGCGGGGGCACGAGGAGCGCGGCTACCTCGGTCCAGCGCGGCCCCTCGCCGGCGACAAAGCGGGCCCAGGGGGCGATCCACTCGTCGGCGACCTCCAGGACGGGCACCGGGACCGGGCGCCGACCGCCGGGCGCTTCCGCGGCGGGCCCCGCGATGGGGGCCTCGGCGAACTCCCAGTCCATCCGCGCGCTCCCGGCCCAGGGGCCGGAGGCGCGCAGCCGGACCCGCCGCGGGTCGAGGCCGGTGCGGTGCCACAGCCGCTGCGGGAGCGTCACGAGTACGGCCACGGGCTGATGCCGGCCCCAGATGGCCAGCGCCTTCTGGACGGCGCCCGCGCGCCAGGCGGGGGCGAGGCCGTCGGTGAGGACGAGCACGATCCGGCGCCCGGTGGGATCGGCCAGGCTCCTCGGCGGCTGGGGCCCGGGCCGGCGGTTCGGACCCCGCAGCACGACCTCGCCCGGGCGGTCGGAGTGGGTGTCCATGAAGCGCAGCCGCAGATCGCGGAAGCCGCCGTGGTGGCGCAGCGCCGCCATGAGGCGCCGGGCGAGGGCGGCCCAGAGCGTCATCTGCGGGCCCGCGTCCACTACCAGGACCGCGTCCCAGCGGCGTTCGCCACCCGGGCTCATCGCCGGGGGCAGCCCTGGGGCCTCGGCCAGCCGCTCGGCGGTCGCCTCCTCGTCCAGCTCCTGGTGGCGCGTCGAACGCGTCCACTGGCGCAGGGGGCGTAACGCGGACGCCACCTCGGCCGTGGGGTTGCCGTCGGCCGCGCCGGGGCGCGGTGATGGCCACCGCCGGCCGGCATGGGTGCCGGACCAGCGGGCCGATCGCGCGGGCGCGGGGTCATCGGTGGGAAGGAGCACAGGGGATGGCGGCGGCTCGGGCTGTGGAAGGCCCTCCGGTAACCGTCCCTGTGGTTCGCTGCCGCCGCCCGTGGGCGATGTGGAACGTCCTGCGGCCGGTGGTTGGATCTCCGGCTCCGGCAGTGGCGCGGCGGGCTGGGGCTCCCCGGGCGCCGGTGGCTCGTCGGCCGGCGGCGGAGCGTCGGAGCGCGACGGCCCGGCCAGCTCCGGGTGGTGGCGGACCAGCCACAGCGCATCCGCCACCTCCCACCACCGCAGCCCGCCGACCGGCAGACGTCCGTGGTCCGGGGAGGTGGCAGGGCCGTCAGCCGCACCGTCCGCCCCGGACCGCTCGGGAACCGGCGGACGTTCAGGCACTCGGTTCCGCCCCGTCGGCGCGTACGTCGGTACTCAGGGGATGCCAGATGGCGCTGAGCAGGGCCTGCCACTCGGCGTTGTCACCCTCGGCAGGCGTATACGCGCCGGAGGTTGCCAGATGGGCGGCGTTGAGCAGCTGATCAGCTGCCAGGCCGTGCACCTGCTCGCTGCGTGTCATGAAGTCCCGGACCAGCCTGTCGTGCATATCGCCCAACTGGTCGGCGAAGTGCGCGGCGACCAGCTCGCCCAGTGCCTCCGGGCCCGGGTCCGGTATATCGAATCGGAGGCTGCGGCGCATAAACGCCTCCGGGAACTCGCGCTCCCCGTTCGAGGTCATGATGACCAGAGGGAATGATCGAGTGGTGACAAGGCCGTCCACAATGGGGGCGGTTCTGCCCGGATCCGCGGTGTGGACGATCACTTCGGGGGACCGGCGCTTCACCCGTACGAGTGGGGGCACGGCGTACCAGCCGTCCTCGAAGAGCGTGAGCAGGTCGTTCGGGAGGTCGGCGTCGCCCTTGTCGAGCTCATCGATGAGCAGGACCCTCGGTAAGCGGTGGGGGAGCAGCGCGGTGCCCAGCGGGCCGAGCTGGATGAACTCGCCGATGTCCACGCGGGCTTCGTCACCGGAAGCCGGGTCGCCCCCGTTTGGGCCGTCCGCCGGGCCGTTGTGCTGCCGTGCCGCGTACCAGGCTTGGCCCGCCTGGGCGCGGCCGATCACATCGTATTCGAACAGACCCGAGGCGAGGGTCGTCCGGGAGGTGACGGGCCACTGGAGCACCCGGCCCAGCCTCAGCTCACGGGCGATGCGATAGGCGAGGGTGGACTTGCCCACGCCGGGGCGGCCGGTGAGCAGCAGCGGACGCCGCAGCAGGATCGCCGCGTTGACCAGGCGGACCTCCTCCGCCGAGGGTCTGCGCACCGCCCCGATGGGGCCGAGCCGCCGGTCGGCCTCGTCGTCGTCGGGCGGCTGAGGCAGACAGGGGCCGCCCTGGAAGGTCCGCCAGCGCGGCCCGTCCGGCCACTGGCGCTCCTCGTACGGGACATCGGGCAGTACCGCTCCCGTCCCCTGGTACCGGACTGCGGCGGTGGCGGCCGGCACGTCCGCCCCTCCGGTTCTCTCGGGCGTGTTCAATCGATCCCCCCTACGAAGGTGGCGGGAGCACACGGCCCACCGTCCAGGAGCAGTTCGGGATTGTCCCAGATCACGCTGAGATCCCTGACCGGGTCATCCTGCGAACCGATTCCACCTGCGGCGCAGTCGCTCTTCCACTGTCTCGCACGCTCGGGAAGCTTCGACAGACCGTCCTCGGCCAGTCCTTCGCGGACCACGCTGCGAAAGGCCTCCGACAGGCTGTCCGCACGATGGTGGATCAGCACGGGGACCCCGAGATCGAGCCCGAGCCGCAGCTCGCGCAGCCCCAGACCGCTTCTCGGTCTCGGGGGCTCGCTGAGCACCATCGCCACCACTTCGTCCCGCCGCCCGATCCGCGCGTCAAGCAGGGCGAGGTGTTCATCGGTCGAGCGACCCTCGGCGTCGCACCAGTGGACGTCCGCCTGCTCGGGCCGACTCCGCCACCGGGCCCAGCGCATGCGCCAGGCGTGATGGAGCTCGCGCCGCTGCACTCGCTCGAGGCTGTGGATGAATATTTCGTGGTACTTGCTCAAAATAGGGTTCGCATAGCCTAGTTGGGGGTTCCGATTCCACCACTCGACGGGCTCGTTCAGCAGCTCCGTGGGTAAAAAGAACTCCAACACCACGTCTTCGGCGCGCGACTGCCAAAGCTCCGCCATCCGGGTCAGCAGCTCCGCGACCGCGACGGGGATCCTGCTGCGTGTCACCAGTTCGCCGGGCTCGCCCTGCGGCTCACGGTGCAGCCCGGAGGACTCCGCGTAGCGCACCCGGGCGGCGAGGGTGTAACGCGCCTCCCGGCGGCCCTGCTTTCTGCCCTTGGCGTCCACCGGGGTCAGATCGGGCGCCACCTTGACATACAGCCTGATCACCGGGCGCTCCGGTTCGGTGTCCAGCCCGTCCATGCTTCGGGCGCCCGGGACGCCGCAGTGCAGAACATCAGCCGTACGGCCACTGGCCGGGCCCGTGCGCATCGCGATCAGCCCGTCCTCGCCGTCAGCGAGATCCCACTCGTGGGCGAAGTGCTCATTCCAGGCGTATAACTCGCCGACCGAGGCCGCCAGATCGGCATGGAGGGCAAGGTGCTCCAGCAGCACCATGCTGGGCGGCAGACCCCCGGGCGGGGTGTTGCGGCAGGCCAGATGGAGAAAGGCATGCCAGGCGGTCGTGCAGTGGGGAGGGAGGCGGAACCGGTCCCCGCAGACCTCGGCGACGATCGCGTTCAACTCCGGTATGCCGATGTCGAGCGCCTGCCGCAGCGCCGACCAGTCACGCCCCCGATACAGATCGGCCGCATCCCACTCATCGACCAGGGGCAGCAGCCGATGGGGGAGTGCCGGGGCCACAAAGCCGGTGATCTCCGAAAGCGTTGCAAGACCCCCGGGGCGGTCGCCGCAGGCGCGCACCGCCTCGAAGAACTCCTGATGAGCGGTCGGATAGGGCTCCAGCTCCAGCCCGCCGAACTCCTCGGACAGCTCACGCCGCCACTGGTGCCGCCCTCGGGCGTCGGCCAGTGCCGCCGAGTCTCCTAAGACATTCACCATCTCCCCCAGTACCCGGCGCCGCGCACGGTTTTCCGCGAACCGCTCCGACACGTGCGTCCCCCCTCGCACCCGACAAACGCGTTCGTGCATCGCGCTTGTTCGGCATACCCATCGTCACGAGCGTTTAGCGTAGAGGCACAATCGGCTGGTTGGGCACGATCCGCGCATGAATCACACGGACCCCGGACGCCAGGCCGGATTCCGGTACGCGGCGAGCAGGTCCTGGGTGAGCTGAGCGACCACCTCGGGGATTCGGGTGCGCAGGTAGTGGTGGCCTCCGGGATAGCGGTGGACCCGGGTGCCGGCCGTTGTACAGGCGCTCCATTCGTGCAGTGACTCTGGGTCGACCATCGGGTCGTCATTTCCGCCGAAGACGCTCAACTGCGCGCGCAGCGGCGGCCAGATCTGCCGTGCGTGTTGCAGCAGTGCCACCGCATCCGCGAGGAAGGGGGTGTAAACGGTCCGGGTGAGTGCGTCGTCGGTCGGCTCCTCCCACCCCATGATTTCGGTGATGGCGGCGATTCCGGAGCCGAGGTTGCGCGCGATGTGGTCGTCGAGACCGGCGCGGTTCGGCGGTGGAACGGCGGACAGGGCGAGCAGATCCGGCTCGGTGCGCAGGTCCGCCCGGAGCCGGTGGGTGGCCTCGAAGGCGAGCAGCGCGCCGAAGCTGTGGCCGAAGACCGCGTAGGGGAAGGGCGGGGGCATGGTCACGCGCCCCGCCTGACGCGTCCGAGAATGCGCGGGGCGAGCTGCCGTACGCCGGCCGCGGTGGCCAGTTCCATCGCCGGGACGACGCAGCCCAGATCGCGCCCGGCGGCAAGCGCGGCCCACAGCTCCTCGGGCGCCGCGATGCCACCCGGCAATCGACAGCTGAGCCCGATGATGGCGATATCGCCGGACTGCTCTTCACGAGCGAAGCGGGGGAGCGGATTGGAGATCGTCTTTTCTGGCATCCCTGCGGACAGCACCCACGCGCGCCCCCGCTGATGCCGCCGTCAGGCCGGGCCGGCCCCCTGGCTCCGTCGCGGGGAGCACGACCCGTAAGGCCGGGTGAGCGCGGTCTACTGGGCCCGGGTGGCGATGGCGGCCAGATCCTGAGCGGGTCCGACCAGAGGACGGCCCGCCGGGTGGACCAGGCGGAGCTCGCGGGCGAGCGCGAGGCCGCTGATCGGCACCCGTCGCAGAGTGCCGGCGGCGAGCTCCCCCGCGACCGCCAGCGAACTGAGCACCGCGGGCGCGACTCCCTCGATGACAGCGGACTTGATGGCGGTGGTGGACGACAGTTCGAGCAACGGCTGGGCAAGGGAGGCTCCCGCCTGCCGGGTGAGAGCGTGTTCCAGATAGCGGCGCGTGCCCGAACCCTGCTCGCGGCTGACCAGCGGCATGGCGGAGAGCTCGCGCGGTTCGATACCGGAGCGGCGGCGCGACCACGGGTGGCCGGGCGCGACGATGACGGTGAGGGTGTCGCGCGCCACTGTCCGGGCTCGTAGCCCCTCGGGCAGTTCAGGACCCTCGACGAAGCCGACCTCCGCGTCCCCGGTCAGGACGGCGGCCGCGACATCCTCCGAGTTGCCGGTGGTGAGAGCCACGGCCGTCTGGGGAGAAGCCACGTGCAGCGCCGCGAGCCAGCGCGGAAGCAGGTACTCGGCAACGGTGAGGCTGGCGGCCACCGGCAGCCTGCTGCCGCTGCTGCGAAGCAGGGAGGTGATCCCGGCGTCCAGCGCGGCAGCGGCATCCACGGCGGTACGCGCCCAGTCCGCCACCAGAGCGCCGTGAGCCGTGAGTCGCGACCCCTGGGTGGTGCGCTGGAGCAGCGCGAGGCCCAAGCGCCGTTCCAGGCTGCTCAGCCGGGCACTCGCCGCGGGCTGGGTGATGCCATGGGCCCGCGCCGCGGCGCCGACACTGCCCAGCCGGGCCACCGATAGCAGCAGGTCATAAGGGGAGAGGTCGCTGACCTGGCGGGGGAGAGGCATAAGCCGATTCTATGAGCCCATCCAAGATCGGCCCCTACCGGGCGGGCGAGGTCGGCAGCAGTCTGGCCCCATGCCCCCGATACCCGACACCGCCGCTCCGGGCGTGTCCGCCGCCACGCGGCCGCGCCTGCCTTTCGGCCTCTTGCGAGACCTGCGGCATCCCGCGCAGATTTTTGAGCATCTGGGCCCCAACTGGTACGCCTCCGTCATGGGAACGGGCATCGTGGCCAACGCCGCCGTGACCTTGCCCGTACATGTCACGGGCCTGCGCCCCGCCGCCACGCTCGTCTGGCTACTGGCCGCCGCCCTGCTGGTGGCCCTCACCGCGGCCTGGGCGGTCCACTGGCGCCGCCATCCAACCCGGGCCAGGGCCCACGCGGACCACCCGGTCACGGCCCACTTCTGGGGCGCGCCGGCCATGGCCCTGATGACGGTCGGGGCCGGCACACTCACCCTCGGCCGACACTGGATCGGCCTGCCGACGGCCCTGGCCGTGGACACCGTGCTGTGGCTCTCGGGGACCGTCCTGGGGCTGGTGACCAGCGTCTGGATCCCTTACCGCGCCATGACCCGGCACTCCGTCGCGCCGGATGGCGCTTTCGGCGGCTGGCTGATGCCCGTGGTCCCTCCGATGGTCTCCGCCGCCAACGGGGCACTGCTCGTGCCGTACGCCGCGGCAGGTCAGCTCCGCCTGACCCTGGTGCTCGCCTGCTACGCCATGTTCGGCATCAGCGTGTTCGCCGCCTTGATCATCACGGTCCAGATCTGGTCGCGCCTGGTGCACCACACATCACAGCCCGCCGCCCTCGTGCCGACCGTATGGATCGTGCTCGGGCCGCTCGGGCAGTCGGTCACCGCGGCGAACGCGCTCGGCTCTGTCGCCCCACTGGCGCTGCCTCGGCCTTATGCCACCGGCGCCGAGGTCTTCGGCCTGCTCTACGGACTTCCCGCTTGGGGGTTCGCCATGATGTGGCTGGCTCTGGCGGCCGCTCTGACCGCGCGGACGGTGCGTGCCGGGCTGCCCTTCTCCTTGACCTGGTGGAGTTTCACCTTCCCCGTGGGTACGTGCGTCACCGGTACGAGCGCCTTGGCCATGCGTACCGGTTCCGCCGCCCTGCAGGGTGCTTCCGCCGTTCTCTATGTCTTCCTCGTCGTGTCCTGGTGCACCGTCGCGGTGCGGACGGTCAGGGGCTGCGCCAGGGGCGGGCTCTTTCTGCCGCCCCCTCTCACCGCGTCCACCTGACGATGCCCGAGAACGACAAGTCGCCGTCCAGCGCTACTTGACGAAGTCCGAGACGACCCGGGCCGGCCAGGTGCCCACGGTGAGCATGCCGGCCGCGTACGCACGGGATATCAGCGCGGCGCGGTTGCGGGCCTTCATCTTCCGGAGCATCGAGCCCACGTGATACTCGACGCCCTGCCTGCTGAGATAGAGGTTGGAGGCCATCTGGATGGTCGATGCGCCGGTGGCCACGCCTTCCAGGATCCGGGCCTCCAGTGGCGAGAGCAACAGGCGGCGCTGGGTGCCGGGTTCGTTCTCCGGTGTGTGGTTGTCCGGTTTGACGAGGACGACGATGGCGGACAGCCCGTCCGATGAGCCCTGGACGGCGGTGGCGGTCAGCACGCCCGAGAACGGGTGTCCGCTTGAACGGTGTCCCACGACCCGTTCGCTGAAGCGGCTCCGCCGACCGTCGTGCAGCCTCAGGAAGTGTTCCCGGAGGACGGCGGGCGAGCTGGGGCGCAGTAGCTCGAACAGGTTCCGGCCACACAGCTCTGCCGAGGATCCGGCGAAGCAGCGGAAGAAGTCGTCGTTGCCCGCCTGGACCCGCAGGTCCGAGTCGAGGGTGGCCATGCCCGTGCCGTGCTCGGCCGTGGACACGCGAGTCCGGATCCCGTTGTCACTCTGACCGGAGGTCGAGGAAGTCACCGGGATGGTGTGGGGGAGGGTCAAGAGGAGTCACCTCTTTCGGTCGTTTCAACGACGGCGCGAGGGACGTTGCCCGTGAATTGATCAGGGCGCTGACCTGATAATCGGCCTCGACGACGTCAATTGGCCATGCTTTAAGTGGGCTTTCAGCGACAGTTGTGCGGTCACGTTTCGTACTGCCCCCGTGAGCGTCAAACTGGTCGTACCGCGAAGGGGCCCAGTGACGGGTGTTAGGTTCAGTTCCAAGTGTATATCTGAATCGTGCCCTCTTTCGCTGCCCGTATGTCACATTGCGGTGACCGTTCTTGCCCGATTGCCCGCGTCGGGCATCAGTGCGAGCCCGCTTGGCCATGGGGCGTTGAGTGTAAGAGGAGGGCGTGATCGCGCTGTGCGGTGAGTCTCGGTGCGTGGACCTGATCACGATCACTTAAGCGCCTTGAACTGGCCGGTATCCCCCTGCTGCCTGCGAAGACGTGAATGGTGGCGTATCCGGCGACGGACCCCAAGTCTCGGAAATCCCCTAGCGTATTCGCGCTTCCTTGACATCATTCCGGAGCGGCTGTGAAGGTTGAGCTAGACAACCTCGCATTCGGATCCGGGCAGCCGACCCATGGCCATTGCGGGTGTGCCTCAAGCAGTGGAATGCGCCGAATTCCCTGTGCCGCCCACTGCGCGAAAAAACCACTCGACGGTCTTTCCGTGGTCGTGGAAGGGATCCTTCATGTCCAAGTGTGCATTGATCACCGGAATTACCGGCCAGGACGGTTCGTATCTGGCCGAGCACCTCCTTGCGCAAGGGTATCGAGTCTGGGGACTGATCAGAGGCCAGGCCAATCCCAGAAAGCTGCGGATCAGCCGACTGGCCTCGGACGTCACCTTTGTCGACGGCGATCTGATGGACCAGGCGAGCCTGGTGGCGGCCCTCGACGCGGTGCAGCCCGACGAGGTGTACAACCTCGGCGCCATCTCGTTCGTACCGATGTCCTGGCAGCAGTCCGAACTGGTCACCGAGGTCAACGCCATGGGTGTGCTGCGGATGCTGGAGGCGATCCGCATGGTGAGCGGGCTGGACAAGTCCCGCGGTGGCGGCGGGGGTCGCGGAGGGATCCGCTTCTATCAGGCGTCGTCGTCGGAGATGTTCGGCAAGGTCACCGAGACACCGCAGCGGGAGACGACGATCTTCCATCCCCGCAGCCCGTACGGCGCGGCCAAGGCGTACGGCCACTTCATCACCCGCAACTACCGCGAGTCCTTCGGGATGTACGCCGTCTCCGGGATGTTGTTCAACCATGAATCGCCGCGCCGTGGCGCGGAGTTCGTGACCCGGAAGATCTCGCTGGCGGTGGCCCAGATCAAGCTCGGGCTCCAGGACAAGCTCTTCCTGGGCAACCTGGACGCGGTGCGCGACTGGGGCTTCGCCGGGGACTACGTCCGTGCGATGCATCTGATGCTTCAGCAGGACGAGCCGTCCGACTATGTGGTGGGCACCGGTCGCATCCATTCGGTGCGCGACGCCGTGCGCATGGCCTTCGAGTCCGTGGACCTGGACTGGGAGGACTACGTGGCCATCGACCCGACCCTGGTCCGCCCCGCCGAGGTGGAGACGCTGTGCGCCGACAGCGCACGGGCCCGCACCGAGCTGGGCTGGGAGCCGACCGTGGACTTCCGTGAACTGATGAACATGATGGTGGAGTCCGACCTCCGCCAGGCCTCCCGCGAACGCGACTACGGCGATCTCCTCTCGGCCACGAGCTGGTGAATGCCGCCGCATAGGTTGCCCGGTGGCGTGTCCAAACGCCACCGGGCACTGTCGTGTTCCCCGGTGTTTCCCTCGCAATCCCAGGTATTCCCTGGTGTTCTCGCGCGTTCCACCGGTTCCCCGGCCACCGGGGGTGGGGAACTAGGGGTTTCCTCGCGGGCCTGTGATGACACTGGGCGGGGGGAGCCCTTGACCGCCATCACCTGCGGCCACCCCGAGGGGCCGCCGACCGCCGTTTCCCGAGTGGGGGGAAACGGCCGGTCGCGGCCCCGGTCGGTGGCCCCGGCGCCACCCCGGCCGCGTATGTCCGGTGGGTTCGGTCGCGACGAATCCCTCCCCTGCCGGTGCGGATTGCCTGCCGCCAGCGTCGAGACGGGTTGAGTGAGATGGACAACGAACAGAAGCTCAGGGACTATCTCAAGCGGGCGAGCGCCGATCTGCGGCGGACCCGGCGCCGGCTCGGCGAGATCGAGGCCGCGGCACAGGAGCCGATCGCCATCGTCGGCATGAGCTGTCGCTACCCGGGCGGGGTGAACGGCCCGGAGGACCTGTGGCACATGGTCGAGTCCGGTGCGGACGGCATCACCGCCCTGCCGGCCGACCGGGGCTGGGATCTCGGCGAGCTGGCCGGGACGGCCGTCTCCGGCGGATTCCTGGATTCGGCTACCGAGTTCGACGCGGACTTCTTCGGCATCTCGCCGCGCGAGGCGCTGGCGATGGACCCGCAGCAGCGGGTGCTGCTGGAGGCCGCCTGGGAGGCGTTCGAGCGGGCCGGTATCGAACCGGGCACCCTCCGTGGCAGCCGCACCGGCATGTTCGTGGGCGCGATGGCGCAGGACTACCGGGTGGGCCCGGCCGACGGTGTGGAGGGCTTCCAGCTCACCGGCAACACCACGAGCGTCATGTCCGGCCGGCTCTCGTACACCTTCGGTGTCGTCGGACCGGCCGTCACCGTGGACACGGCGTGTTCGTCGTCGCTGGTGGCCCTGCATCTGGCCACCCAGTCGCTGCGCGCGGGGGAGTGCTCGCTGGCGCTCGCGGGCGGCATCACCATCATGTCGAGCCCGGCCACCTTCATCGAGTTCGGCCGCCAGGGCGGGCTGTCGGCCGACGGCCGCTGCCGTTCGTTCGCCGACACCGCGGACGGCACCGGCTGGGCCGAGGGCGTCGGCGTACTCGTCCTGGAACGGCTGTCGGACGCCCAGCGCAACGGACACGAGGTGCTGGCGGTGGTGCGGGGCACGGCCGTCAACCAGGACGGCGCGTCCAACGGCCTGACCGCGCCCAACGGCCCTTCTCAGCAGCGGGTGATCGAGCAGGCGCTGATCAACGCACGGCTCTCGGCCGACCAGATCGACGCGGTGGAGGCGCACGGCACCGGTACGACGCTGGGCGACCCGGTCGAGGCCCAGGCGCTGCTGGCCACGTACGGTCAGAGCCGGGGCGACCGGGGCCCGTTGCTGCTCGGATCGGTGAAGTCGAACCTCGGGCACACGCAGGCCGCGGCCGGTGTCGCGGGCATCATCAAGATGGTGATGGCGATGCGGCACGGGGTGCTGCCGCGCACCCTGCACATCGACCGGCCCTCGACCCATGTGGACTGGGAGTCGGGCGCCGTGGAACTGCTGACCGAGCCGACCGCCTGGCCGGTCACCGGGGAGCCGCGCCGGGCCGGGGTCTCCTCGTTCGGCATCAGCGGCACCAACGCCCACACCGTCATTGAACAGGCCCCCGCCGAGGCACCGGCCGAGGACGAGCCGACCGGGTCCGACGGCGCCGCGGCCGGGCCGGGCGGCATTGCGGCCGGGCCAGGCCCGGACGCGGACCCCGCCGGGGTGCCCGAACCCGTCGTGCTGCTCGACCCGGGCGTGGTGCCGCTGCCGGTGTCGGGCCGGACCCCCGAGGCGCTGCGGGAGCAGGCTGCCCGGATCCACGCCCACCTGGACGCGCGTCCCGGGCTCGGCCTCGCCGACCTCGCCTTCTCGCTGGCCACCACGCGCGCGGGCTTCGAACACCGGGCCGTCGTCACCGCGGGCGATCGCGCCACGGCGGCCGCCGCGCTGTCCGCGCTGGCCTTGGGCGATTCCCCCGCCGGCCTGGTCAGGGGCACCGCACGAGCCACACGGAAGCTGGCGTTCCTGTTCGCTGGGCAGGGCAGCCAACGGCTGGGCATGGGGCGCGAGCTGGCGGAGCGGTTCCCGGTGTTCGCCCAGGCGCTGGACGCCACCGTCGCCGCGCTGGACACCTGGCTCGACCGCCCGCTGCGCGACGTGCTCTTCGCCGCCGAGGGCACCCCCGAAGCCGCCCTGCTGGACCGCACCGCATACGCCCAGCCCGCGCTGTTCGCCGTCGAGATCGCCCTGTTCCGGCTGGTCGAGTCCTGGGGCATCACCCCCGACTTCCTGGCCGGGCACTCCATCGGGGAGATCGCGGCCGCCCACGCCGCCGAGGTGTTCTCGCTGGCCGACGCGGCGCGGCTGGTCGTGGCGCGCGGCCGGCTGATGGAGGAGCTGCCGGCCGGCGGGGCGATGGCGTCCGTACAGGCCACCGAGTCCGAAGTGGCGCCGCTGCTGACCGGGCGCGCCGACCACGTCTCCATCGCGGCGGTCAACGGCCCCTCGGCCGTCGTGGTGGCGGGCGACGAGGACGCAGTGGCCGAGATCGAGGCGCACTTCGCGGGCGAGGGCCGCAAGACCAAGCGGCTGCGGGTCAGCCACGCCTTCCACTCGCCCCGTATGGAGCCGATACTTGCGGAGTTCCGCGCCGTGGTCGCGGAACTCTCGCCGCAGGCGCCCGTCGTGCCGGTGGTATCGAACCTGACCGGCGCCCAGGCCACGGTGCAGGAGCTGACGTCCGCCGACTACTGGGTCAACCATGTACGCCAGGCTGTGCGGTTCTCCGACAGCATCGGCTGGCTGCACGGACACGGCGTCGACACATACCTGGAACTGGGCCCCGACGGCGTCCTGTCCGCGCTGACCCGGACCTGCCTCGAAAACACCGCCACCGACGGGGATCTGGGCGGGGACGCGGAGGGGGGCTCCGACGGGCCCGGCGCCGCCGTACCGCTGCTGCGGCCGGGCCGCCCCGAGCCGGTGGCCCTCACCGCCGCCCTGGCCGGGCTCTACGTACGCGGCGTCCCGGTCGACTGGGACCGCTACTTCGCCGGGACCGGTGTCCGCCGGGTGGACCTGCCGACCTATCCGTTCCAGCGCCGGAGGTACTGGCCCAAGGCCCTCGCCACTCCGGCGGGCGACATGCGGGCCGCGGGCATGGGTGCCGCGCACCACCCCCTGCTGGCCGCCGCCGTGTCCCTGGCGGACTCCGACGGCTTCCTGCTCACCGGCAGGCTCTCCCTGCGGACCCACCCCTGGCTGGCCGACCACGCCGTGCGCGGCACCGTCATCCTCCCCGCGACGGCCTTCCTGGAACTGGCCATCCGCGCGGGTGACGAGGTCGGCTGCGACCGGGTCGAGGACCTGACCCTCGCCGCGCCACTGGCACTGCCCGAACACGGCAGCGTCCAGGTGCAGATGTGGGTCGGCGGCCCGGACGAGTCCGGCCGGCGGACCCTGAACCTCTACTCCCGGCCCGACGGCGACGGCGAGGGCACCGACGAGCTGCCGTGGACCCGGCACGCCACGGGCGTGCTCACCACCGGCGGACACGACATCGCCTTCGACACCGCCCAGTGGCCGCCCGCCGATGCGCAACCCCTCGCGCTGGACGGCCTCTACGACCGGCTGGCGGCGGAGAACGGCCTCGAGTACGGGCCGCTCTTCCAGGGGCTGCGGGCGGCCTGGAGACGCGGTGCGGACACGTTCGCCGAGGTGGCGCTGGAGCCTTCGGCCCAGGCCCCCGACGGTTCGTTCGGGCTGCACCCCGCACTGCTCGACGCCGCCCTCCACGCGATGCTCGCCGACCCCGGCCGGGACCCGGACCCCGAGGGCCGGGGCACCGCCCTGCCGTTCTCCTGGGAGGGCGTGTCCCTGCACGCGACCGGCGCGTCCGAGATACGCGTACGGATGTCCCGAGCCGCCGACGGCACCCTGTCGATCGCGGTCGCGGATCCCTCCGGCCAACCCGTCGCCTCCGTCGAGGCGCTGACGCTGCGCGCCCTGCCGGCCGGCGCCCCCGGAGACGGTGCCACGGCCGGGCGGGACTCGCTGTTCCGCGTGGACTGGACGCCGTTGCCCGCTTCGGCGACGGACGGGACACCGGCGGTGGCCGCGTCCGGGACCGTGGTGGTGCTCGGCCCGGATGTCCTGGGGCTCGCCGAGGCGCTTCGGGCCGCCGGCACCGAGGCGCGGGCCCACGACGACCCGGCCGCCTTGACCGATCCGGCTGCCCTGATCGACCCGGCCGCTCTGACCGGGCCGGATGGCGCATCGCCCGGTACGGTGCTGGTCCCGGTGCTCGGCGACACCGCCGGGGAGATGGCCGACGCGGTCCGTACGCTGACGTCACGGGCGCTTGACCTGCTGCGCGTCTGGTCGGCCGAGGAGGGGCCCGCGGGCACCCGGCTGGTCTTCGTGACCCGTGGGGCGGTGGCCGCCGACCGCGGAGCAGCCGCGTCCGGGGAATCTCGCGGCGAAGACACCGGTGCGGTCGACCTCGCCGCGGCCGCCGTCTGGGGCCTGGTGCGCTCCGCGCAGGCCGAGGCGCCCGGCCGCTTCACCTTGGTGGACCTGGACCCCGAGGACCCCTCGGCCATCCTTCCCGCATTGGCACTGACGGCGGACGAACCCCAATTGGCCGTCCGCCAGGGCACCGTGCTGGCCCCGCGGCTTGCCCGGGTCACCGCGCCCCTGCCGGACGCGGCGGACACGCGAACCGCTACGGATCCGGAGCCCGGCTGGAACACCGACGGCACGGTCCTGATCACCGGCGGCACCGGCGGTCTTAGCGCCCTGGTCGCCCGCCATCTGGCCGCCGAGCGCGGCGTACGCCATCTGCTGCTGCTCAGCCGCCGCGGCGGCGCGGCCGAGGGCGCCGCCGGCCTGGTCGCCGACCTCGCCGACCACGGGGCGGACGCGACCGTCGTGGCCTGCGACGCGGCCGACCCAGCCGCGCTGGCCGCCGTACTGGCGCGGATCCCCGCCGAGCATCCGCTGACCGCGGTCGTCCACGCGGCGGGCGTGCTCGACGACGGCATGATCGGCTCGCTGACGGCCGAGCGTATGGACGCCGTGCTGCGGCCCAAGGTCGACGCGGCATGGGCCCTGCACCGGGCGACCGACGGTCTTGAGCTGTCCGCGTTCATCGTCTTCTCGTCGCTGGCCGGCACAGTCGGCACCGCAGGCCAGGGCAACTACGCGGCGGCCAACGCGTTCCTGGACGCACTCGCCCGCCACCGCAGGTCCCAGGGCCTGCCGGCCCAGTCCCTCGCCTGGGGGCCCTGGGCCCTGTCGGATGGGATGACCGGCTCCCTGACCGAGACGGACCTGCGGCGGCTGACCCGCATGGGCACCCCCGCCCTCTCGCCCGAGCAGGGGCTCGCCCTGTTCGACACCGCGGTTTCCAGCGGCCATCCTGTCCTGCTTCCCGTACGGCTCGACCTGGCAGCGCTGCGCGCCTCTGCCGACGTACCGCATCTGCTGCGCGGACTGGTCCGCAAGGCCCACCGCCGGGCGGTGGTGGCGGGCTCGGGGACCGCCTCGGGGCTGGCGCAGCGGCTGGCCCGACTGGACGGCGACCAGCGCACCCGGGCCATGGTGGACGTGGTCCGCCCCCAGGTCGCCGCCGTACTCGGCCATGCGGGCCCCGAGGCCGTGGACCCGGACCGCCCCTTCCAGGACCTGGGGTTCGACTCGCTGACCGCGATCGAGCTGCGCAACCGGCTGAGCGAGGCCACCGGGCTGCGCACCTCGGCCACCGCCGTCTTCGACTACCCCACGGTCACCGCGCTCGCCGTGCACATACGCGACGAACTCCTCGGCAGCCGTGCCGCGGCAGCCCCCGACCCGGCACGGCCGAATCCCGTCACGGCTGCCGAGGACCCCATCGTGATCGTCGGCATGGGCTGCCGCTATCCGGGCGGCGTCGGCTCGCCCGAGGACCTGTGGCGGCTGGTCAGCGAGGGCACCGACGCGATCTCCGGGCTGCCCGCCAACCGCGGCTGGGACCTGGAGACGCTGTACGACCCGGACCCCGACCACCACGGCACCACCTACACCCGCGGGGGCGGATTCCTCTACGACGCGGGCGAGTTCGACGCGGCCTTCTTCAATATGAGCCCGCGCGAGGCGCTGGCCACCGACACCCAGCAGCGGCTGCTGCTGGAGACCTCCTGGGAGGCGGTCGAACGGGCCGGGATCGACCCGGTGTCGCTGCGTGGCAGCCGGACCGGTGTGTTCACCGGAGTGATGTACAACGACTACGGCACCGTGCTCGCGGGCGGCGGCGACTTCGAGGGCTTCCTGGGCAGCGGAACGTCCCCGAGCGTGGCCTCGGGCCGGGTGTCGTACACGCTGGGTCTGGAGGGCCCGGCGGTGACCGTGGACACCGCGTGTTCGTCCTCGCTGGTGGCCATGCACCTGGCGGCGCAGGCGCTGCGGGAGGGCGAATGCTCGCTCGCGCTCGCCGGCGGCGTCACGGTGATGTCGACGCCCGCGTCGCTGATCGAGTTCTCGCGGCAGCGGGGGTTGTCGCCGGACGGGCGGTGCAAGGCGTTCTCGGAGTCGGCCGACGGTGTGGGCTGGTCCGAGGGCGTGGGTGTGGTGGTGTTGGAGCGGCTGTCGGACGCGCGGGCCAACGGGCATGAGGTGCTGGCCGTGGTGCGGGGTTCGGCGGTCAACCAGGACGGTGCGTCCAACGGTCTGACGGCGCCGAACGGCCCGTCCCAGCAGCGGGTGATCCGCCAGGCGCTCGCCACTGCCGGTCTGTCGGCCTCGGATGTGGACGCGGTGGAGGCGCATGGCACGGGCACCACGCTGGGCGACCCCATCGAGGCGCAGGCGCTGCTGGCCATGTACGGGCAGGACCGCGAACAGCCCCTGTTGCTCGGGTCGGTGAAGTCGAACATCGGGCACACCCAGGCCGCGGCGGGCGTGGCGGGTGTGATCAAGATGGTGATGGCGATGCGGCACGGTGTGCTTCCGGGCACGCTGCACGTGGACGCGCCGTCGTCACATGTGGACTGGGAGACGGGCGCGGTCGAGCTGCTCACCCGTGCGGTGGAGTGGCCGTCAACGAGCCGGGTGCGCAGGGCGGGTGTGTCCTCGTTCGGGATCAGCGGCACCAACGCCCACCTGATCGTCGAACAGCCCGCGCCGCCGACCCCCGAGCCCGAGGAGACCGCATCCCGGGGTGGCAACGGCTCCGTTGTCTGGCTGCTCTCCGGCCGTGGCCGCGCGGCGCTACGGGCGCAGGCCGCCCGCCTGGCGGCCCGCGTGGACACCGACCCCGGGCCGGACGCCGCCGATGTCGCGCTCTCGCTCGCCACCACCCGCTCGGCCTTCGAACAGCGCGCCGCCGTGGTCGCGCCGGACCGGACCGGGCTGCTGCGGGCGCTGGCCGCGCTCGCCGAGGGCCGCCCCGACCCCGCCGTGGTCGAGGGCGAGTCGGGCGGCACGGACAAGCTGGCGCTGCTCTTCTCCGGCCAGGGCAGCCAGCGGGCCCGGGCGGGCCGGGAGCTGTACGCGGACTTCCCGGTGTTCGCCCGGGCGCTGGACGAGGTCTGCGCCCAGCTGGACCCGTACCTGGACCGCCCCCTGCGCGAGGTGCTGTTCGCCGACGAGGGCACGCCCGAGGCCGAGCTGCTGGACCAAACCGGCTGGACGCAACCCGCCCTGTTCGCCGTCGAGGTGGCGCTCTTCAGGCTCATGCTCTCGTGGGGCGTCCGACCCGACTACGTCGCCGGCCACTCGATCGGCGAACTGGCGGCGGCCCACGCCGCCGGTGTGCTGTCCCTCCAGGACGCCTGCGCCCTGGTGGCCGCGCGGGCCCGGCTGATGCAGGCCCTGCCCGCCGGCGGGGCGATGGTGTCCGTACAGGCCACCGAGGACGAGGTGGCACCGCTGCTGGCCGGCCGGGACCACGAGCTGGCGGTCGCCGCCGTGAACGGTCCGTCCGCGCTGGTCCTCTCCGGCGACGAGGAGGCGGTTCTCGAGGTCGCGGCACACTTCCGCGACCTGGGCCGCAAGACCAAGCGGCTGCGGGTCAGCCACGCCTTCCACTCGCCCCGCATGGACGCCATGCTCGACGGCTTCCGCGAGGTGGCACAGGGCCTGGTCTACGCGGCGCCGACCATCCCGATCGTGTCGAACGTGACCGGCGAGATCGTCACCGACGAGCAGATCCGCACCCCGGACTACTGGGTGGAACACGTCCGCGGGACGGTCCGCTTCGCCGACGGCGTACGCACCCTGCGCGACGCGGGCGCGACCACCTTCCTCGAACTCGGCCCGGACGGCGTCCTGTCCGCGATGGCCGAGGACACGCTCGGCGAGGAGTCCACGGCCGAGGCGGTGCCCGCCCTGCGGGCCGACCGCGCCGAGGAGCCGACCGTCGCGGCGGCCCTGGCCAAGCTGCACGTCCGCGGAGTGCGCGTGGACTGGCCCGGGTACTTCGGCGGCAGCGGGGCACGCCGTGTCGACCTGCCGACGTACGCCTTCCAGCACGACTTCTACTGGCCCGACACCGCCGCCGCGCCCCTGAGCCCGGAGGCGGTCGCGGATCCGGCGGACGAAGCGCTGTGGAGCGCGGTCGAGCGCAGGGACGCGGCGGAACTGGCCACCGTGCTGGGGCTGGAGGACGAACACCACGCATCGCTCTACGCGCTGCTGCCCGCGCTCTCCACCTGGCGCCAGAACCGGCATGAGAAGGCCGTACTGGACTCCTGGCGGTACCGGGTGGAGTGGCAGCCGCTGCGGGTGTCCACGGCATCGGTGGCGGCCGGCACCTGGCTGGTCGTCACCGCGGACGGGGCGCCCGACGACCCGTTCCAGGACGACGTGGTGGAAGCGTTGCGCGTCCATGGCGCCCGCGTCCACCGGGTGGTGCTGGACGACACATGCGCCGACCGAGCCGTCCTGGCCGAACGGCTCGGGGACGTTCAGGGAGACCTCCAGGGCGACGTTCAAGGAGCGGACGGCGCCGCGGACGGGGTGCGCCTCGACGAGGTGTCCGGAGTGCTCTCGCTGCTGGCCGTCGCCGAACACCCCGCCCCCGACCAACCGGCCCTGCCCGCCGGACTGGCACTCACCGTCGCCCTGGTGCAGGCGCTCGGTGACCTCGGCGTCACCGCCCCGCTGTGGAACGCCACGCGGGGCGCCGTGTCCACCGGGCCCTCCGACCCGGTCACCAGCCCGCTCCAGGCGGCCATCTGGGGTCTGGGACGGGCCGCCGCCCTGGAACACCCCGGGCGGTGGGGCGGACTGGTCGACCTGCCCGGGGTGGTCGACCGGCCCGCTGCCCAGCGGCTCATGAGCGTGCTGGCCGGATCCACCGAGCCCGCCTCGGCCCACCACGACGAGGACCAGGTGGCGATCCGCGCCACCGGCGTGTCCGCCCGCCGACTGGCCCACCGTACGGTGGACGACCTGCCCGCCCCCCGCGACTTCACCGCGCGCGGCACCCTCCTGGTCACCGGCGGCACCGGCGCCCTGGGGGCCGAGGTCGCCCGGTGGCTGGCGCGCGCCGGCGCCGAACACCTGGTGCTGACCAGCCGCCGGGGCGCACAGGCCCCCGGTGCGGATGAGTTGCGCGCCGAACTGGAGGCCCTGGGAGCCGGGGTGCGCATCGTGGCCTGCGACGCCGCCGACCGCGGCGCGCTGGCCGCCGCCCTCGCGGACCTCCCCGCCGACTCCCCGCTCACCGGGGTCGTGCACACCGCGGGCATCGCCTCGGCCGCACCCCTGGAGGGCATGGCGCCCGCGGAGTTCGAGGAGGCGGTCGCGGCGAAACTGGCCGGGGCCGCCCACCTCGACGCCCTGCTGGGCGACCGCGACCTGGAGCTGTTCGTGCTGTTCGGCTCCATCGCGGGCGTATGGGGCAGCGGCGGCCAGAGCGCCTACGGCGCGGCGAACGCCTACCTGGACGCGCTGGCGGAACACCGCCGCGCCCGCGGACTCGCCGCCACCTCCGTGGCCTTCGGCCCGTGGGCCGAGTCCGGTATGGCCACCCACGACGCGATGGCGGACGGCCTCAAACGGCGCGGCCTGCGCTTCCTGGCACCCGAGCGGGCCATGGCCGAACTGCGCCGCGCCGTGGTGCACGGCGACACCACCGTGACCGTCGCCGATGTCGACTGGGACCGGTACCTCCCCGTCTTCACCTCCGTACGGTCGAGTCCGCTGCTCGGCGATCTGCCCGAGGCCCGGGAGCAGGCACGGGCACAGGCGGGCGAGCGGCCCGCGTCCGGGGCCGCGGACGGTGCGTCGGAGCTGGCCCAGCGGCTGCACGGGCGCACCGAGGCCGAGCAGGAGAGGCTGCTGACGAGCCTGGTCCGCGCCGAGGCCGCCGCCGTACTCGGGCACGCCTCCGCCGACGGCGTACCCGAAGAGCGCGCCTTCCGCGACCTGGGGTTCGACTCCCTGACCGCGGTCGAACTGCGCAAACGCCTGGTCACCCTGACCGGCCTGAACCTGCCGAGCACCACGGCCTTCGACTACCCGAGCCCCCTGGCCCTGGCCCGGCATCTGCGCACGCTGATCCTCGGCACCGGGGCGGCCGGCACCGGGCCCGTGGCGCTCTCCTCGGCCCACGACGACGAGCCGATCGCCATCATCGGGATGAGCTGCCGCTTCCCCGGCGGCGTACGCTCCCCCGAGGAGCTGTGGCGGCTCGTGGCCGACGGGACCGACGCCATCTCGGAGTTCCCCGCCGACCGCGGCTGGGACACCGCCGCGCTGTACGACCCCGACCCCGACCGGGCGGGCAGGACGTACTCGACACTGGGCGGCTTCCTGGACTCGGCTGGCGAGTTCGACCCGGCGTTCTTCGGGATCTCGCCGCGTGAGGCGCTGTCCATGGACCCGCAGCAGCGGCTGCTGCTGGAGACGGCCTGGGAGAGTTTCGAACGGGCCGGCATCGACCCGCGGTCGCTGCGCTCCAGCCTCACCGGCATTTTCATCGGATCGACCTTCCAGGACTACGGCACCGGGGTCGCGGACGGCACCGAGGGCCACATGGTCACCGGGAGCAGCCCCAGTGTGCTCTCCGGCCGGCTGTCCTATGTGTTCGGCCTCGAAGGCCCCGCCGTCACCGTGGACACCGCGTGTTCGTCGTCGCTGGTGGCCCTGCACCTGGCGTGCCGGTCGCTGCGCGACGGGGAGAGCTCGCTCGCCCTGGTGGGCGGCGCGACCGTGATGGCCACCCCCGCCTCGTACCTCGCCTTCAGCCGCCAGCGGGCGCTGGCCGTGGACGGCCGGTGCAAGGCCTTCTCCGACGCCGCCGACGGCATGACCCTGGCCGAGGGCGTCGGCATCCTGCTGGTCGAACGGCTCTCCGACGCCCAGCGCCACGGCCACCCGGTGCTCGCGCTGGTCCGCGGTTCGGCGGTCAACCAGGACGGTGCGTCGAATGG
>NZ_MUNE01000201.1 GCF_002154605.1 Streptomyces milbemycinicus
CAGCACCGGCACCGGCGCCGGCACCCCCAAGGCCGCCATCCAGGCCGCCCAGTTGGAGAAGCTGGACCGCGGGCTGGTCAGCGTGCACACCGGCAACGACAACCTGGTCAGCTGGCGCTGGCTGGCCACCGACCCGGACGACGTCACGTTCAACCTCTACCGGGGCAGCGTCAAGGTCAACTCCTCCCCCATCACCACCACCAACTACCTCCACAAGGACGCCCCCAACAGCGCCGACTACACCGTCCGCGCGATCGTGGGCGGTACGGAGCAGCCCGCCTCGCCGAGCGCCGTGCAGTTCCGCTCCGGCTACTACGACGTGCCGATCTCGCCCCCGTCCAGCGGCTCGGACTACACCTACGAGGCCAATGACGCCTCGGTGGGCGATCTGGACGGCGACGGCGACCTCGACATCGTCCTCAAGTGGCAGCCGACGAACGCCAAGGACAACTCGCAGTCCGGCGTCACCGGCAACACCATCGTCGACGGCTACACCCTGCAAGGGCAGCGGCTGTGGCGGATCGACCTGGGCCGCAACATCCGCTCCGGCGCTCACTACACCCAGTTCCAGGTGTACGACTACGACGGCGACGGCAAGGCCGAGGTCGCGATGAAGACCGCGGACGGCACGGTCGACGGCACCGGCAAGACCATCGGCAGCGCCTCCGCCGACTACCGCAACTCCAGCGGCTATGTGCTGGACGGCCCCGAGTTCCTGACCATGTTCAACGGGCAGACGGGCGCGGCGGCCTCCACCGTCGACTACGTCCCGCCGCGCGGCACGGTGTCCTCGTGGGGCGACTCGTACGGCAACCGCGTGGACCGCTTCCTGGCCGGCACCGCCTATCTGGACGGCTCGAAGCCCTCGCTGATCGAGGCGCGCGGCTACTACACCCGTACGGTCATCAGCGCCTGGAACTACAGCGGCGGGCAGCTCACCCGCAAGTGGACGTTCGACACCAACAGCTCCACCAACAGCGGCAAGGGCTACGACGGGCAGGGCAACCACGCCCTGGCGATCGGAGATGTGGACTCCGACGGCAAGGACGAGATCGTGTACGGCTCGATGGCCGTGGACGACAACGGCTCCGGCCTGTGGACCACGAAGAACGGCCACGGCGACGCGGCCCACCTCGGCGACCTCGACCCGTCCCGGCCCGGCCTGGAGTACTTCAAGGTCGACGAGGACTCCTCCAAGCCGTCCTCGTACTTCGCCGACGCCAGGACCGGTCAGGTGCTGTGGTCCACCGCGGCGAGCGGCGACAACGGGCGCGGCGTGGCCGGGGACATCTGGGCGGGCAACGACGGCGCCGAGATGTGGTCGGCGAAGGACGACCAGATCCGCGACGAGGGCGGCGGCGCCAAGGGCCGCAAGCCGTCGTCGATCAACTTCCTGTCGTGGTGGGACGGCGACCCGGTGCGCGAGCTGCTGGACGGCACGCATATCGACAAGTACGGCACCTCCGCCGACACCCGGCTGCTGACCGGCTCCGGGGTGCACTCCAACAACGGCACCAAGGCCACCCCGTCGCTGTCCGGCGACATCCTCGGCGACTGGCGCGAGGAGGTGATCTGGCCGACCTCGGACAACAAGGCGCTGCGGATCTACTCCACGCCGTACGAGACCGACCGGAAGATCACCACGCTGCTGCACGACCGCCAGTACCGGGAGGCCCTGGCCTGGCAGAACACCGCGTACAACCAGCCGCCGCACCCCAGCTTCTTCATCGGCAACAAGATGGCGACCCCGCCGCGGCCGAAGATCGCCACCCCCTGAACGACCGTCCCCCGCACAGTTCCACCGGCACCACTCGCTCGATCAGTTCCATCCGCACCCCCCACGCATCACTGGAAACGAGGAGAGAGTGACATGGCAGTACGGGAACCGCGCACCAAGCATCTGAACAGGAAGCGGGCGATGGCCGGCCTCCTGGGCGCCGTCGCCCTCACCACGGGCGCCGTCACCACCGGTCTGACCCTCCCCGCCGCCTCCGCCGCCACCTGGCCCACGCCCAGCGGCACCCCCCAGGCGGTCACCAAGACCATCCCGGTCAGCGGGACCTTGGACGGCGGGATGAAGCGCTACTACGGCTCCGGCGACCTGGGCTCCGGCGGCCAGAACGAGGACCAGGACCCGCTCTTCAAGCTCTCCGACGGGGCCACTCTCAAGAACGTCATCCTCGGCGCCCCGGCCGCGGACGGCGTCCACTGTGAGGGCAGCTGCACCCTGCAGAACGTGTGGTGGGAGGACGTCGGCGAGGACGCCGCCACCTTCCGGGGCAACGGCAAGACGTTCAACGTCATCGGCGGCGGCGCGCGCAAGGCCGCGGACAAGATCTTCCAGTTCAACGGCGGCGGCACGCTGAACATCTCCAACTTCGCCGGCCAGGACTTCGGAACCTTCGTCCGGTCCTGCGGCAACTGCTCGACGCAGTACAAGCGCACCATCAACGTGAGCAACACGGAGCTCACCGCGCCCGGCAAGGTCGGCGGCGGGATCAACACCAACTACGGCGACTCCCTCACGCTGCGCTCGATCACCATCGTCGGCGACAGCAGCAAGAAGATCGTCCCGTGCCAGAAGTACATCGGGAACAACACGGGCGCCGAGCCGTCGAAGAACGGCAGCGGCCCCGACGGCACGTACTGCAAGTACTCCACCTCGGACATCACCTACAAGTGATCAACGAGCCGGGCTGACCGGCGGGACCGGCAGCTGACCGGGCCGGACTCGGCGTGCCTGACCCCGACAGGGACAGGCACGCCGGGTCCGGTTGCCGGACACTGAGACCCGTGAACACAGACACACCACCTGCCGAGCTGGGGGACTTTCTGCGCACCCGCCGCGCCCGTCTGCGGCCCGAGGACGTCGGGCTGGTCTCGTACGGGACCCGCCGCCGGGTGCCCGGGCTGCGCCGCGAGGAGCTGGCGCAGCTGGCCGGGGTGAGCGTCGCGTACTACACGCGGCTGGAGCAGGGCCAGTCGACGGGCGCGTCGGACGGTGTGCTCGACGCGATCGCCCGGGCGCTGCGGCTGAGCCCCGACGAACACGCGCATCTGCGCAATCTGGCCCGCCCGGCGCGGGCCGGGCGCCGTCCGGCGCCGCGCACCGAGACCGCCCGGCCGAGCACCCGGCTGCTGGTCGAGGCCATGGCCGCGGTGCCCGCGCTCGTGCTGACGGCCCGGTTCGACGTACTGGCCTGGAACCCGCTGGGGCACGCGCTGCTCGCCGGGCATCTGGCCGCCGACAGCCCGCAGCGCCCCGCGGACCGTCCCAACACCCAGCGGCTGCTCTTTCTGGACCCGCACACCCGCGAGCTCTACCCCGACTGGGAGGGCGAGGCGCCGCGCGCGGTGTCCGCGCTGCGGGTGGCGGCGGGCGAGTACCCCGACGACCGGCGGCTCGCGGAGCTGATCGGCGAGCTGTCCATGAAGAGCGCCGAGTTCGCGGCGCTGTGGTCGCGCCACCCGGTGCGCAAATGCGCCTTCGGCATCAAGTCCTTCCACCACCCGCTGGTCGGGCCGATGGAGCTGACCTTCGAGATGACGCGGCTGCCGGACTCCTCGGGACAGTGCCTGATGATGTACGGCGCGGAGCCGGGCTCCTCGTCGGAGGCGGCCCTGCGTCTGCTGGCGGCAGGGGTGGCGTCGGCAACGGCAACGGCCGGGACGTCAGCGGCAGCGGCGACCCCCTCCCCGTGACCGATCTGGCCGATTTAGCCCCCCAAAGCGGTCTTGTCCCGATCCTCCTCCCCACGAGAGGCTGACGCCGTCGCATTGGGGAGGGACGGGGAGGGGATCGATCCATGCCGCATACGAGCGCCGGCTTCCGGCGCCGGGCCTGGGCCGTCGTCGCGGGCATCACCGCGGCGGTCCTGGGGGCCGCGATGCCGTCGGCGGCGGCCGCGAAGGCGGACACGGCCGCCAGGGCGGACACGGCGGCCACAGCGGCCACGGCGGACGGCAGCTACATCGTCACGCTGAAGAAGGGGGCGCAGGGCCTCCGCGCGGACTCCGAGGGGGGCAGGAAGCTCGCCGCGCGCTACGGGGCGAGAATCAGCCGTACGTACAGCACGGCGCTGAACGGCTACGCGGTGCGGGCGAACGAGACACAGGCCGAGCGGCTGGCGGCCGACCCGCATATCGCCTCCGTCACGCCGGACGCCCAGGTGTCACTGCGCACCCGGCAACAGCACAGCCAGCAACACCCCCAGTCATGGGGCCTGGACCGGATCGATCAGCCGGACCGCACGCTCGACGCGTCGTACACCTCGCCGCGCAGCGCCGGCCGGGGCACGACGATCTACGTCCTGGACACCGGTGTGCGCACCACACACCGGGACTTCGCCGGCCGGGCCCGCTCGGGCTGGGACTTCGTGGACAACGACGCGGTCGTCGAGGACGGCAACGGCCATGGCACGCATATCGCGGCCACCGCCGCCGGGTCGGCGTACGGGGTGGCGAAGCGGGCGGACATCGTCGCGGTCAAGGTGCTGGACGATACGGGCCAGGGCACCAGCGCCCAGGTGCTGGCCGGGCTCGACTGGGTGATGAAACACGCCCACAAGCCCGCCGTGGTCAATCTGAGTCTGGGCGCCACACAGGACGCCCCCATCCCGGAGTGGGACGAGGCGGTACGGTCCGGCATCGCGTCCGGCCTCACCTTCACAGTGGCGGCGGGCAATCAGGACCGCTCAGCGGGCTCGTACTCCCCGGGCCGGGTGGCGGGCGCCATCACGGTCGGTTCGACGGGCCGGGACGACCGCCGTTCGGCCTTCTCCAACTGGGGCCCGGCGGTTGACCTGTTCGCGCCCGGGGAGCGGATCGTCTCGGCGTCGAACACGAGCGACACGGGGACGAAGGTCATGTCGGGCACCTCGATGGCCGCCCCGCACGCGGCCGGTGCTGCCGCGCTGTATCTCGCGGACCATCCACGGGCGACCCCGGCCCAGGTGAGTGCGGCGCTGACGGCCCATGCGGCCAAGGGCAAGGTGCGGAACGCGGGGACCGGTTCGCCGAACCGCCTCCTCCAGGTGGGCAACTGACAGACGGGCAACTCACGGCAAAATATTGGCCCCGTACGGTTCGTGTTTCACGGACCGTACGGGGCCGAGCGCGTTACGCACGGGAAGTTAACGGGAACCCGGATTGTCCCCCCGCGCCGCAGGGGAAGGCTTTCCGAACACGCCCCCCATGGCCGACCCCATCCGCCCACCAGAGTGAACGCGGACAGGAGCTGTCATGCCCGCAACCCGCCGCAAGGCGGCACAACCGATACAAAGGACAAAAGCCGCCAAAGAATATACGCCCGCAACGCCGTCAGGTGATCCTATGATCGGTCGCATCCCCGTCCTGGACATCCGCCCGCTCATCGACTGCGGCCGTCGCCCCGCGAAGGCGGTGGTGGGCGAGAGTTTCGAAGTGAGCGCCACCGTGTTCCGGGAGGGCCACGACGCGGTCAGGGCCAATGTGGTCCTGCGCGACCCGGCGGGCCGCTCGGGACCCTGGACACCGATGCACGAACTCGCCCCGGGCACCGACCGCTGGGGCGCCGAGGTCACCCCGAGCGCGCAAGGCCGCTGGTCGTACACGATCGAGGCGTGGAGCGACCCGATCGGCACCTGGCGCCACCACGCCACCGTCAAGATCCCCGCAGGGATCGACACCGATCTGGTCCTGGAGGAGGGTGCGCGACTGCATGAGAGAGCGGCGGCGGGTGTCCCCAAGAACGACGGCCGGGAGGCGGTGTTGCGGGCCGTCGACGGGCTGCGCGACGAGCGGCGCCCGGTCGCCGACCGGCTCGCCGCCGCCCTCGCCCCCGATGTGACGGACGTCCTCGGCCGCCACCCGCTGCGCGAACTGGTCACCGCCTCCCGCCCGATGCCCCTCCTGGTGGAGCGGGAGCGCGCGCTGTTCGGGTCCTGGTACGAGCTGTTTCCGCGCTCGGAAGGGGCCAGGGTCGCCGAGGACCGGCGGCCGCTGAGCGGTACGCTGCGCACCGCCGCCGAGCGGCTGCCCGCCATCGCGGCCGCGGGCTTCGACGTGGTCTACCTCCCGCCGATCCACCCCATCGGCACCTCGTACCGCAAGGGCCCCAACAACGCGCTCTCGGCGGGCCCGTACGACGTCGGCTCCCCCTGGGCGATCGGCTCCGCCGCCGGCGGCCACGACGCGATCCACCCCGACCTCGGCACCCTCGACGACTTCGGGCACTTCGTGGAGCGCGCCCGCGAACTGCGCATGGAGGTCGCGCTCGACTTCGCCCTCCAGTGCTCGCCCGACCACCCCTGGGTGGACAAGCACCCCGAGTGGTTCCACCGACGCGCCGACGGCACCATCGCGTACGCCGAGAACCCGCCCAAGAAGTACCAGGACATCTACCCCATCGCGTTCGACACCGACTTCACGGGGCTGGTCCGCGAGACCGAGCGGGTGCTGCGCTTCTGGATGTCCCACGGGGTGCGGATCTTCCGGGTGGACAATCCGCACACCAAGCCGGCGGTCTTCTGGGAGAAGGTGATCGGCGACATCAACCGGACCGACCCCGATGTCATCTTCCTCGCCGAGGCCTTCACCCGGCCGGCCATGATGCACACCCTCGGCGCCATCGGCTTCCAGCAGTCGTACACGTACTTCACCTGGCGGAACACCAAACAGGAGCTCACCGACTACCTCACCGAGCTCTCCGGGGAAGCGGCCGGATACATGCGGCCCAACCTGTTTGTGAACACCCCGGACATCCTGCACGCCTACCTCCAGGACGGCGGTCGCCCCGCCTTCGAGGCGCGGGCCGTGCTGGCCGCCACGCTGGCCCCCACCTGGGGCGTCTACGCGGGCTACGAGCTGTGCGAGAACGCCCCGCTGCGCCCGGGCAGCGAGGAGTACCTGGACTCCGAGAAGTACCAGCTGCGGCCGCGCGACTGGGAGGCCGCCGAGCGCGCGGGACGTACCATCACACCGCTGCTCACCTGCCTGAACCGGCTGCGCCGCCGCCACCCCGCCCTGCGCCAACTGCGCAACCTGCGATTCCACCACGCCGACAACGACTCTGTCATCGCCTACTCGAAGCGAACGGGCGACTCGTGCGTGCTCACGGTCGTCAACCTGGACCCCCACCACACCCAGGAGGCGACGGTCTCGTTGGACATGCCGGAACTCGGCCTCGACTGGCATGAGTCCGCCCCGGTGCGCGACGAGCTCACCGGCGAGACCTATCACTGGGGCAGGGACAACTATGTGCGCCTGGAGCCCGGCCGCCCAATGGCTCCCGCGCATGTGCTGTCCCTGCGACCGTCCTCACCGATCGGAGGGTCACCCACATCATGATCTTCAACGAGCCCGTCCCGGACAAGTTCGAGGACACTCCGGCCAAGGACCGTGATCCCGACTGGTTCAAGCGCGCCGTCTTCTACGAGGTGCTGGTGCGCTCCTTCCAGGACAGCAACGGCGACGGCGTCGGCGACCTCAAGGGACTCACCGCCAAACTCGACTATCTGCAGTGGCTGGGCGTGGACTGTCTGTGGCTGCCGCCCTTCTTCGCCTCCCCGCTGCGCGACGGCGGCTACGACGTGTCCGACTACACCGCCGTACTGCCGGAGTTCGGGGACCTCGCCGACTTCGTCGAGTTCGTGGACGCCGCCCATCAGCGCGGTATGCGGGTGATCATCGACTTCGTCATGAACCACACCAGCGATCAGCACCCGTGGTTCCAGGAGTCCCGCACCGACCCGGAGGGTCCGTACGGCGACTACTACATGTGGGCCGACGACGACAAGCAATTCCAGGACGCCCGGATCATCTTCATCGACACCGAGGCGTCCAACTGGACCTTTGACCCGGTACGCAAGCAGTACTACTGGCACCGCTTCTTCTCGCACCAGCCGGACCTCAACTTCGAGAACCCCGCCGTCCAGGAGGAGGTACTGGCCGCCCTGCGCTTCTGGCTGGACCTGGGCATCGACGGCTTCCGGCTGGACGCCGTACCGTATCTGTACGCGGAGGAGGGCACGGACTGCGAGAACCTGCCCCGCACCCACGACATGCTGAGGCGGGTCCGCGCCGAGATCGACAGACACTACCCGGACACCGTGCTGCTCGCCGAGGCCAACCAGTGGCCCGAGGACGTCGTCGACTACTTCGGCGACTTCACCAAGGGCGGCGACGAATGCCACATGGCCTTCCACTTCCCGGTCATGCCGCGCATCTTCATGGCCGTACGGCGCGAATCCCGCTACCCGGTCTCGGAAATCCTCGCCAAGACCCCCGCCATCCCCTCCGGCTGCCAGTGGGGCATCTTCCTGCGCAACCACGACGAGCTGACGCTGGAGATGGTCACCGACGAAGAGCGCGACTACATGTACGCGGAGTACGCCAAGGATCCCAGAATGCGCGCCAACATCGGCATCCGCAGACGACTGGCGCCCCTCCTGGACAACGACCGCAACCAGATCGAGCTGTTCACCGCGCTGCTGCTGTCCCTGCCCGGCTCGCCGATCCTCTACTACGGCGACGAGATCGGCATGGGCGACAACATCTGGCTCGGCGACCGCGACGCCGTACGCACCCCCATGCAGTGGACCCCCGACCGCAACGCGGGCTTCTCCTCCTGCGACCCCGGGCGGCTGTTTCTGCCCACGATCATGGACCCGGTCTACGGCTACCAGGTCACCAATGTCGAAGCGGCCATGAGCAGCCCGTCCTCGCTGCTGCACTGGACCCGGCGGATGATCGAGATCCGTAAGCAGAACCCGGCCTTCGGGCTTGGTTCCTTCACCGAGCTGTCCTCCTCCAACCCGGCCGTCCTCGCCTTTCTGCGCGAGGCCCCGCCGACGGAGGACGGCGGGGACGACCTCGTGCTGTGCGTGAACAACTTCTCGCGCTTCGCCCAGCCCACCGAGCTGGATCTACAGGCCTTCAGCGGCCGCCACCCGGTCGAGCTGATCGGCGGCGTCCGGTTCCCCGCCATCGGAGAACTCCCGTATCTGCTGACGCTCGCGGGCCACGGCTTCTACTGGTTCCGGCTGCGGGCGGGCGACGCGGCGGGCCACTGGACGGGCTGAACAGACTGACGGGCTGAACGGCACGCTCGCCGTTCTCGTCCGTACGCGTCCGCCTCGGGCGCGTACGGGCGTTTTCGGCACCACATCATGGGCAGCCTCCCTACTACCGCACGGGCGGAGCAGATCGCGTACTCGCCGTACGGACGATCCTCGCCCGACACGTCCCGCACCGTCGCACAGTCAATGCCGCAATCCGGGACACTTTGCCCTGATCTGTCGTGTGCCCGGGGAAAGGACGCGACGCCATGCCGGAAGCTTCATTCTCCCGGGGGGCCTCCCCGGGGGCACAGCAGCCGCCGACCGCCGTACCGCGGGCCGACCCCCCGCCGTCCGCCATCCGCGCCACCGCGGCCGCGGGCCCCGCCGGGCTGCTCGCCTCCCTCGCCCCGCTGCTCTCGGAATGGCTGCCCCGGCAGCGCTGGTTCGCGGGCAAAGGCCGTCCGGTCACCGGATTCGCCCTCGTCTGCGCGACCGAGCTGCTGCCGTGTGCGACCAGCGGCACCACGCCCGGCCTGCTCCATCTGCTCATCCGCGCCCAGCAGCCCGAGCCGCCCGGCCACCGGCACGGCTCCGGCTGCGGACACCGGCGCGGCGCGGCGGCCAGCGACTGCTACCAGATCCTCCTCGGCGTGCGCGCCACCCTCCCGCCCCACCTCGCCCCCGCCCTCATCGGCCGCCCCAGCGGCGGGCCGCTGCACGGCCGGACCGTCTACGAG
>NZ_MUNE01000202.1 GCF_002154605.1 Streptomyces milbemycinicus
GGGCGGGGGCGGCGGCGCCAGACGCGGGGCGCGCGGCGAGGAGCGGCGCGCCGAGATCGTCCGCTGTGCGCTCGAAGTGATCGCCGAGCGCGGCTACCGGGGCGCCACCCTGGGCGCCGTCGCCGAGCGCGTCGGCCTGACCCAGCAGGGTCTGCTGCACTACTTCCCCACCAAGGAGGCCCTGCTCGTCGCGGTGCTCGCCGAGCGCGACCAGTGGGACACCGGCTCCGCGCGGCGCGACGAGTCCACCGCCTGGCCGCTGGATCTGCTCGCCTCACTGGTGGACTACAACGCCATGCGGCCGGGGATCGTGCAGACCTTCTCCGCCCTGCTCGGCGAGAGCGTCACCGACGACCACCCGGCCCGCGAGTTCTTCACCCGGCGCTATGAGCGGGTGCGCGCCGATATGGCGGCCACCCTGCGCGGCGAGTTCGGTGACCGGCTGCCCGGGGGCCTGCGGCCCGAGGAGGCCGCGCCGCTGCTGGTCGCGGTGATGGACGGGCTGCAGTACCAGTGGCTGCACGACCCGGAGGCGGTGGACATGCCGGCCGCCTTCCGGTCCTTCCTCGCCCTGCTGGGGCAGTCGGCGCCGCCGCGCGACTGACAGCCTCGGGCCGGACATCGGCCTACGCATAGGCGTAGGTGAGGGCGTTGGAGGGGCCGCCCGGGGTGATGACCTGGACCAGGACGTCCCTGGGGCCCGGCGCCACCGGGGCGGTCACGGTGATCTGGCTGCTGGAGTCCACGGTGGGGAACAGGCTCGTGGCCCCGAACTTCACCGCTGTCGCCGTGCTGAGGTGGTCGCCGCTGATCACCACCGTGTTGCCGCCGCCCACCGGGCCGCCGGACGGCGACAGGGCCCGAACCGGTGCCGTCCACGCTCACATAGGCGCGCCTGCCGTTGGGGGCGACCGCCACGTAGAACGGGATGGACAGGCCGCCGATCGTCCTCACGACGGAGTTGCTGTACGTGCTGACGACGGACACCGAGTTGCCGCCGTAGTTGGTCACGTACAGGCGCAGACCGTCCGGCGTGAGGGCCAGGGCTCGGGGCAGGTTGAAGCCGGTGATGGTGGTCAGGACGGTGTCGGTGGCGGTGTCGAGGACGCTGACCGAGTCCGCGCCGAAGTTGCTGACATAGGCGTGCGCGCCGTCGGGGGCCATCGCGATACCGATGGGGCCGTGGCCCACGGGTATCTGCGTCAGCGGACCGGCCGACGCCGCGGGCGCCCGCGGCGATGAAGCGGGGAGCGGCATGACAACTCCTTCCGCACGGGTCCGGTACGTTCGGCACGGCCCGCGCAGAGACACCCCCCTGTGAACTCTCATCACAAGAATTTCAGCAGCCATATCCGGCCGGGTGAAGGGGAACCGGCACGGTATGGAAGCACTCCGGTGTGGAATTCCCCGGTGCGTTGCGTTTTCATACAGTCATATTCACTCCCAGCGGCATCACGCGCGCCCTTCTCAGCTGATCGAACATTCCGTTCAATCGATCCTGAGAGGCAGCCAACTCGCAGAGCTACCGGCTGCGAACCAGGCCCGCGAGTCCCGATCTGCCGGCTAACGGACCGCCACCCCCTCTCGGCCAGCGGCTTCCCGTCCCCCGGCGCAGGCCCGCCTGCACGGATCCGAAACGGCCTTTCCGCAATCCATGGCAGCGGAGACCGCAATCACCATCCGCATCCGGGAGATCCGCCGCACACCTCAAAAGGAGCCTCCCCATGGCAACACTCAATCCCACCCAAGGCCCAGCGGCCGGCGGGAACTCGGTCGTCATCACCGGGACCAACTTCACCGGCGCGACGAGCGTGAAATTCGGCACCAAATCCGCCACCTTCACCGTCAACTCCGCCACCCAGATCACCGCCACCGCCCCCTCCGGCAACGGCGTCGTGGGCGTGACGGTGACCACGCCCGGCGGCACCACCAGCCCCGTCAACTACTTCTACGTCCCCCAGCCGATCAAGACCGCCCTCAGCAACACCTCGGGCCCGCTGGCCGGGGCGACCACCACCATCTCCGGCGCCAACCTGAGCACCGCCTCGTCGGTGAGCTTCGCCGGCGTCGGCTCGGCCACCCCCACCGTGGTCAACGACAGCACCCTCAATGTCACGGCGCCGACCTCCGCCACCGCCCAGACCGTGGGGGTCACCGTCACCACCAAGGGCGGCTCCACCAACGGGCTGTTCTTCACCTACGAGGCCGCGCCCACGACCACCAGCATCACCCCGGGCACCGGCCCGGAGACCGGCGGGACCGCCAGCACCATCGTCGGCACCGGCCTCAGCGACACCACCAGTGTGACCTACGGCGCCACCTCGGCCGCCTTCGTGGTGAACAGCGACACCCAGCTCATCGCCTACGCCCCGGCCGGCACCGGGACGGTCACCGTCAATGTGACCACCCCCGGCGGCACAGACTCCACGCAGACCTTCGTCTACGCGCCCCCGCCCGGATGATCGACCCTTCTGGGGCGGGAGACGGCCGCGGCCGTCTC
>NZ_MUNE01000203.1 GCF_002154605.1 Streptomyces milbemycinicus
GCGGAGGGTGAGCGGGGCGGGGTGGTGGGATGCGGTGTGGGCTGCGTGCCTGTTCCGCTTCGGTGCTCACCTGCACCCCTCTCGCACCCTCGAAAGACTTCGAAAGACGTGTTGTGTGCGCGACACTCTACGGTGCGCCGGGCGCCATTCGCACCGGTCGCCCTCTACCCGGTGGTAACGGCCGTCTGGCAAGCTTCGGCCATGTCCGCACTCCCCGCTGATCTCCCCACTGATCTTCCTGCCGATCGGGCCCGTTACGACCGGGCCACCGCTCATCTCGAAGCACCGCTGGCGATCGTCGATCTGCGGGCCTTCGACGGCAACGCCCGGGATCTGGTGCGGCGGGCGCACGGCAAGCCGATCCGGGTGGCGAGCAAGTCGGTGCGGTGCCGCGCGCTGCTCGACCGGGCGCTGGCCAAGGACGGCTTCGCGGGCATCATGAGCTTCACGCTCGCGGAGTCGCTGTGGCTGGCGCGCGAGGGGTACGAGGACGTCCTGCTCGCCTATCCGTCGGCCGACCGGGACGGGTTCGCCGCGCTGACCGGCGATCCCAAGCTCGCCGCCGCCGTGACGGTGATGGTGGACGATATGAGCCACCTCGACCTGATCGAGAGTGTGCGCTCCGGGACCGAAGAGGTCCGGGTCTGCCTGGAGTTGGACACCTCGCTGCGGCTACTGGGCGGCCGGATACGGATCGGCGCACTGCGCTCACCGCTGCGCGACCCGGCCCGGCTGGCGGAGCTGGCGGAGGCGATCCAGCGCCGCCCGGGGTTCCGCGTCGTCGGACTGATGGGTTACGAGGGACATGTGGCGGGCGTGGGCGACGCGCTGGCCGGGCGCCCGCTGCGGTCCCGGGCCATCCGGCTGATGCAGTCCGCCGCGCGCCGTGAGCTGGCCGAGCGGCGCGGGGCGGTGGTGCGGGCCGTTCGGGCGGTGGCGGACCTGGAGTTCGTGAACGGGGGCGGCACGGGCAGCGTCCAGCACACCGCCGCCGAGGGCGCGGTGACGGAGATCGCCGCCGGATCCGGGCTCTACCAGCCCCGGCTGTTCGACAACTACACCTCCTTCCGCGGCCGCCCGGCGGCCCTCTTCGCCCAGCCGGTGGTGCGCCGGCCGGGCGTGGGCGTGGTGACGGTGCTCGGCGGCGGCTACCCGGCCTCGGGCCCGGCGGGCCTGGACCGGCTGCCGGTGCCGTATCTGCCGGAGGGGCTGGTCTACGACCCGATGGAGGGGCCGGGCGAGGTGCAGACCCCGCTGCTGGGGACGCCCGCCGACGATCTCCTGATCGGCGACAAGGTGTGGTTCCGGCACGCCAAGGCCGGCGAGATGTGCGAGCGCTTCGAGATGCTGCACCTGGTCGACGGGGACCGGGTGGTGGACACGGTGCCCACGTACCGGGGCGAGGGCCGCACATACCTGTGACGGCGGATGCCCCGGACGGGGACCGGGGTCAGACGGACTCGCCGTTGCCGCTGTCGCCCAGCGCCCTGATGCCCTTGACGATCTTGTCCATGACGGACAGCGGCGGCGCCTTGTCACTGACGTCGAATCCGAAGCGCACCAGAACCATGGTGTCGGGCAGGAGGGGTGACGGGAAGGCGACGGTCTGGACGTAACCGTCCTCGCCCTTCTTCGTGATCACCTTCCAGCGCACCAGATAGCCCTTCTGCCCGGCGACCGTGACCGCCTCGGACTTGAGCTGCTTGTGCGAGGTGATCCCGCCGTACGACTCCTTGCCGCTCTGCGGGTCCTTGCCGTAGGAACTCTCCGCGGCCTGCTTGATGTCCTCCTTGGCGATGCCCTCCGCGGACTTGGCCTTGAACCCCGTGGCCGGCATGGAGAAGACGCCGCCGCGCAGGCAGTTGCTCTTCGTGTCGTTCGGGCAGGGGTAGGTGTCCTCGGTGGTGACACCCGCGCCGCCCGCGCTGCTGCGGGTCTCCTTCCAGCCGTCCAGCACCGGCAGGCTGATGCCGTTCAGGGCGTCCTCGGCGATGCTCGGATCGTCGCTGGGCGCGGGGGCGGTGGGGGTGTCGGTGGGGCCGCCCGGGCCCGTTCCGCCGTCGCCGCCGGAGGTGCCCCCGTTGCTGTTCCAGCCGTTGTCCCCGCCGCTGCTGCCGTCCGGGGCGGGTGCGGATGTGGTGGCGGTCGGCCCGGGCTTGGCCCCGCCGCGGTCGTCGGACCCTCCGTCGTCGCCCAGCAGCGCGACGCCGCCCGCGATGGCGGCGGCCACGACGGCCGCCACCACGACGGCCGCCGCGATCTTCGGGCCGCGGCCCCGCGCCGGGGTGCCGTCCTCCCCGGGCGTATAGACAGGCACGGGCGGGCCGAACGTCTGGCTCGTCGGTCCCAAGGCCTCGCGGGTGTGCTCCGTCCAGCCGAACCCGTCCCACCAGCGTTCGGGAGCGGGGCCGAGGCCGGTGTAGCCGGGGTCCGGGTACCAGCCCGGGGGTGTCGTCATGCTCACGCCGTCACCTTATGGCCACGCGTCCGCTCCGTACACCGGACCGTCCCAACCCCCGCGCGCTCACACCGGAGTGACATACGCCCCCGCGATGCCGCCGTCGACCAGGAACTCCGCGGCGTTGACGAACGAGGAGTCGTCGCTGGCCAGGAACGCGACCGCGGCGGCGATCTCCTCCGGTTCGGCGAAGCGCCCCACCGGGATGTGCACCAGACGGCGCGCGGCGCGCTCGGGGTCCTTGGCGAACAGCTCCTTCAGCAGCGGGGTGTTGACCGGGCCGGGGCACAGCGCGTTGACCCGGATGCCCTCGCGGGCGAACTGCACGCCCAGCTCGCGCGACATCGCCAGCACCCCGCCCTTCGACGCCGTATAGCTGATCTGCGAGGTCGCGGCGCCCATGACGGCCACGAAGGAGGCCGTGTTGATGATCGACCCCTTGCCCTGCCGCTGCATATAAGGCAGCGCGGCCTTGCAGCACAGATAGACGGACGTCAGGTTGACCTCCTGGACCCGCTTCCAGGCGTCCAGGCCGGTGGTGAGGATCGAGTCGTCGTCGGGCGGCGAGATGCCCGCGTTGTTGAAGGCCACGTCGACCGAGCCGTATGTGTCGTACGCGGTCTTGAACAGCGCCTCGACCTGCTCGGGGTCGGTGACGTCCACCCGGACGTACAGCCCGCCGACCGCGTCGGCCGCGGCCTTGCCCGCGCTCTCGTCGATGTCGGCGCAGACGACTCGCGCGCCCTCGGAGGCCAGCCGGCGCGCGGTGGCCAGCCCGATGCCGCTGCCCGCCCCGGTGACGACGGCGGTACGGCCCACCAGGCGGCGGCAGACCGGGGCCTCGGGGGGCTCGGGGATGTCGGGGATGTCGGTCACGTCACTGCTCCTCGGTGCTGATGAAGACGTTCTTGGTCTCGGTGAAGGCCGCCAGCGCGCCGGGCCCCAGCTCCCGCCCGAGTCCGGACTGCTTGTAGCCACCGAAGGGGGTCCAGTAGCGCACGCTGCTGTGCGAGTTGACGGACAGGTTTCCGGCGGCGACGGCCCGCGAGACGCGCACGGCGCGGCCCACGTCGCGGGTCCAGATGGAGCCGGACAGGCCGTAGTCGGTGGCGTTGGCCAGGCGTACGGCGTCGGCCTCGTCCTCGAAGGGCAGGACCACGGCGACCGGCCCGAAGATCTCCTCGACGGCGGCGCGGTGGGTGGGCCCGACGCCCTCCAGGACGGTGGCCGGGTACCAGAAGCCCTTGCCCGCCGGGGCCTCGCCGCGGATGGCGACCCGCGCGTCCTCGGTGACGTAGGACCGTACGCGCTCGCGCTGCGCGGCGGAGATCAGCGGGCCCATGGCGGTGCCGGGTTCGGCCGGGTCGCCGACCGCGAAGGAGCGCACGGCGGGCTCCAGCAGCTCCATGAACCGGTCGTAGACGCCGCGCTGGACCAGGATGCGGCTGCGCGCGCAGCAGTCCTGGCCGGTGTTGTCCAGGAAAGAGCCGGGGGCCGAGCGCGCCGCCCGCTCGATGTCCGCGTCGGCGAAGACGATGTTGGGGCTCTTGCCGCCGAGTTCGAGGGTCACGCGCTTCACGCCCGCCGCGCATTTGGCCATGATCCGCTTGCCGACGGCCGTCGACCCGGTGAAGACGACCTTGGCGACGCGCGGGTGCTCGACCAGCGCCTCGCCCGCGACCGGGCCGGCGCCGGGCAGCACCTGGAAGAGCCCGTCGGGGAGCCCCGCTTCGGTGGCGAGTTCGGCCAGCCGGAGCGCGGTGAGCGGGGTGGTCTCGGCGGGCTTGAGGAGGACGGCGTTGCCGGCCGCGAGGGCGGGGGCGGTGCCCCAGGCGGCGATCGGCATGGGGAAGTTCCAGGGCGCGATGACGGCGACAACGCCCAGGGGCTCCTGGAAGGTGATGTTCAGCCCGCCCGGTACAGGGATCTGGCTGCCGGCGAGGCGTTCCACTCCCCCGGCCGCGTACTCCAGCAGATCACGGACGTTGCCCGCCTCCCAGCGGGCGCCCGCGATGGGGTGCCCGGCCTCGCGGACCTCCAGCTGGGCCAGCTCCTCGAGGTGGTCGTCGACGGCGGTGGCGAAGCGGCGCAGCAGCCGCGCGCGGTCGCCGGGCGCCAGGGCCGCCCAGCCGGTCTGGGCCCGGGCGGCCCGGGTGACGGCGGCGTCGACGTCGGCGGGGGTGGCGGCGGGGACGGTGGCGATGACTTCTTCGGTCGCCGGGTTGAGTACCTGGTGTTCGTGCGGGTGCTCGTTGCTCACGCGGTGGTTCCTCACATGCGCTCGAAGGACCGGAAGCGTTCCCAGTCCGTGACGGCGGTGTCGTAGGCCTCCTGCTCGACACGCGCCATGTTGAGGTAGTGCTCGACGACCTCCTCGCCGAAGGCGGCCCGCGCTATGGGGCTGGTCCGCCACAGCTCGGCGGCGTCGCGCAGGGTGGCCGGGACGTGCTCGGCGTCGCCGTTGTAGGCGTTGCCGGTGCACACCTCGGGGAGCTCCAGCTCCTCCTCGATCCCGTACAGCCCGGCCGCGACCATGCCCGCGACGGCGAGGTAGGGGTTGACGTCGCCGCCGGGGAGGCGGTTCTCCAGGCGGTGGGAGGGGCCGTGGCCGATGACGCGCAGCGCACAGGTGCGGTTGTCCGGGCCCCAGGCGACGGCGGTGGGCGCGAAGGAGCCGGGGCGGAAGCGCTTGTAGGAGTTGATGTTCGGCGCGTAGAGAAGGGTGAAGTCGCGCATCGCGGCCAGCTGCCCGGCGAGGAAGTGGCGCATCGTCTTGGACATGCCGTACGGACCGTCGCCGTCGGCGAGCACGGGCGCCCCCGACTCGTCGCGCAGCGAGAGGTGGATATGGCAGGAGTTGCCCTCGCGCTCGTCGTACTTGGCCATGAAGGTCAGCGCCACGCCCTCCTGGGCGGCGATCTCCTTGGCGCCGGTCTTGTAGATGGCGTGCTGGTCACAGGTGGTCAGGGCGTCGTCGTAGCGGAAGGCGATCTCGTGCTGGCCGAAGTTGCACTCGCCCTTGGCCGACTCGACGGTCATCCCGGCCGCGCCCATCTCGTTGCGGATGCGGCGCAGCAGGGGCTCGACGCGGCCGGTGCCGAGGACGGAGTAGTCGACGTTGTACTGGTTGGCAGGGGTCAGCCCACGGTAGCCGGCGCCCCAGGCCTGCTCGTAGGTGTCCTTGAAGACCATGAACTCCAGCTCGGTGCCCGCGTACGCGGTCCAGCCGTGCTCGGCGAGCCGGTCCAGCTGGCGGCGCAGGATCTGGCGGGGGGAGGCGAGCACGGGCGAACCGTCGTGCCAGGCCAGATCGGCGGTGATGAGCGCGGTGCCGGGGTTCCAGGGGGTGCGGCGCAGGGTGGCGGTGTCACCATGCATGGCGAAGTCGCCGTAGCCGCGCTCCCAGGAGGACATGGCGTAGCCGTCGACGGTGTTCATATCGGCGTCCACGGCGAGGAGGTAGTTGCACCCTTCGGTGCCGTGCTCCAGGACCTCGTCGAGGAAGAACCGGGCGGCGAACCGCTTGCCCTGGAGCCTGCCCTGCATATCGGTGAAGGCGAGGACGACGGTGTCGATCTCTCCCGCGTCGACGAGCGTGGTCAACTCGTCGACGGAGAGCGGGGGCGTGCGGTCAGCCACGGTGATGCCTCCTGTCGGTACGACTGGGTACGACTCGATGCAGCCGGAGCCATAAGGTATTCGGGTAGACCATTGATTGGGAAGTAGGTGCGGAAAGTTCCATGAACGGCGGCGGAAGCGGCACGGGGGCCGTGGGCGACCGGCTGACGCCGGTGCTACGGCCGGTGCGGGCCGGCAACGGCTTCGAGGAGGCGCTGGAGCGGATACTCCGGATCCTTCGGCTGGGCCTGGTCCCCGAGGGCGAGCGACTGCCGTCCGAGCGGGAGCTGGCCGAGCGGCTGCGGATCAGCCGGGTGACACTGCGCGAGGTGCTGAAGGTGCTGGCCGACCAGGGGCTGGTGGAGAGCCGGCGCGGCCGGTACGGCGGCACCTTCGTACGGGCCCGGCCGGAGCCGGCCGGGGGCGGCGAGGACGAACTGCGGCGCCGGATCCGGGAGGTGGACGTCGAGGACACGCTGCGGTTCCGGGAGGTCCTGGAGGTGGGCGCGGCCGGGCTGTGCGCCGCGCACGGGCTGTCCGACGAGCCGGCCACCCGGCTGCGCGCGGCCCTCGACGCGACGCGCGACGCGCCGCTCGCCGACTACCGCCGGCTGGACACGATGCTCCATCTGACGCTCGCCGAGCTGGCGGGCTCGCCCTCGCTCGCCGCCCAGTACGCGGCCGTCCGCGCCACCGTCAACGACCTGCTGGACTGCATCCCGCTGCTGGTACGCAACCTGGAGCACTCGCAAGCGCAGCACACCGCGCTGGTCGAGGCGGTGCTGGACGGGGATGCCGACGGGGCGCGCGAGGTGATGCGGGAGCACTGCGAGGGCACGGCGGCGCTGCTGCGCGGCTTTCTGTCCGACGACGCGGCCGACGACACGGCTGACACCGCCGAGCGGGGCGTACACCCGGCTGATTAACGGACGTTTTACGCAGAGGTCTTGCGCATGCGCGCCGGACGGGACAAAGGTATGCCTCCAAACCATTGCCCTCGCCTCTCGTGTGGACCAGGAGCAACCATGGCCGACGGAACCGAGTCCTCGCGCACCTCTGTCAGCTCGCCGGGCGCCTCCCCACCGGACGGCGGCGCCGCGCCCGCGGAGGACGCCTATCTGGAACGCCGTACGCTGCGCCGCGGCAGCGCGGGCCCGCTGCTGCTGACCGGCCTCGGCGTCGCGTACGTCGTCTCCGGCGACTTCTCCGGCTGGAACTTCGGCCTGGCGGAGGGCGGCTTCGGCGGTCTGGCCATCGCCGCCGTGCTGATGGGCCTGATGTACACCTGCATGGTCTTCGCCCTCGCCGAACTGGCGGCGATCCTGCCCACGGCGGGCGGCGGCTACGGCTTCGCCCGGCGCGCCCTGGGCACCTGGGGCGGCTTTCTGACCGGCACGGCGATCCTCATCGAGTACGTCCTCGCGCCCGCCGCGATCTCCATCTTCATCGGTGACTACGTCGAATCGCTCGGCCTGTTCGGCCTCGAGTCCGGCTGGCCTGTCTACCTCGCCTGCTTCGTCATCTTCATCGGCATCCACCTGTGGGGCGTGGGCGAGGCCCTGCGCTTCAGCCTGATCGTCACCGCCATCGCCGTCGCCGCGCTGCTGATCTTCGCGTTCGGTGCCTTCACCGACTTCGACTCCGCCTCCCTCGACGACATCCCGGTCGACCACTCGGCCCTCGGCGCCAGTTCCTGGCTGCCGTTCGGCCTGCTCGGCATCTGGTCGGCGTTCCCCTTCGGCATGTGGTTCTTCCTGGGCGTGGAGGGCGTACCGCTCGCGGCCGAGGAGACCCGCGACCCCGCACGCACCCTGCCCAAGGCCATGGCCTGGTCGGTGGGCATCCTGCTGGTGCTGGCCCTGCTCACCTTCCTCGCCGCGACCGGCGCGCGCGGCGCGAACGCGGTCCAGGACGCCGGCAACCCCCTCGTCGAGGCGCTACAGCCGGACGGCAAGGCGACCGCCCTGTCCCGCATCGTCAACTACGCGGGCCTGGCCGGCCTCGTCGCCTCCTTCTTCTCCCTCATCTACGCCGGCTCACGGCAGCTGTTCGCCCTCTCCCGCGCCGGCTACCTCCCCCGCTTCCTCTCCCTCACCAGCCGCCGCAAGGCCCCCTACCTGGGCCTGCTGGTCCCCGGCGCCCTCGGCTTCGCACTCGCGGCGGCGACCGGCGACGGCGCCCGGATGCTCAACGTCGCGGTCTTCGGCGCCACCATCTCGTACGCGCTGATGTCCCTCTCCCACATCGTGCTGCGGCGCCGCGAACCGGGGCTGCACCGCCCGTACCGGACCCCGGGCGGCGTGCTGACCTCCTCCGTCGCCTTCGTCCTGGCCTGCTCGGCGCTCGCGGCCACCTTCCTGGTGGACAAGGACGCCGCCTTCATCGCACTGGGCGTCTACGCCGTGGCCCTCGCCTACTTCGCCTTCTACAGCCGGCACCGTCTGGTCGCGGCGGCTCCCGAGGAGGAGTTCGCGGCGCTGGCGGAGGCGGAGGCGGAACTGTCCCGCGACTGAGAGATTGGACCCTTCCTTGTCACAGCCCCTTATCGGTATCAGCACCTACCTGGAGTCCGCGGTCCACTGGGGCGTCTGGCAGCAACCCGCGGCCCTGCTCCCGGCCGGATACCACCGCCTCGTCCAGCGCGCCGGAGGACTGGCCGTCATGCTCCCACCGGACGACGCCCCCACCTCGGCCGCCTCCGTGGTCTCCCGCCTCGACGCCCTGGTCATCGCGGGCGGCCCCGACGTCGAACCCGTACGCTACGGCGCCGAACCCCACGAACGCACCGGCCCGCCCGCGCGGGAACGGGACGCTTGGGAGCTGGCGCTGATCGAGGCGGCGATTGCGGTGGGCCTGCCCCTGCTGGGCATCTGCCGCGGTATGCAGCTGCTGAACGTCGCGCACGGCGGCACGCTCGTCCAGCACCTGGAGGGCCATGTGGGCCCGCCGGGCGTCTTCGAGCACCACGAGGTCAAGCCGGTACCGGGCACGCTGCTGGCCCGGATCGCACCGGAGGCGGTGTCCGTGCCGACGTACCACCACCAGGCCGTGGACCGGCTCGGCGAGGGGCTGGTGGTCTCGGCGCGTGCGACAAGGGACGGGACGCTGGAGGCGGTGGAGGTGCCGGGGGACACGGGCTTTGTGCTCGGGGTGCAGTGGCATCCCGAAGCAGGGGAAGATGTGCGGGTCATGCGTGCGCTGGTCGACGCGGCGGCCGCGGCAAGGGACTGAACGTCCAGCGCCTCGCCGATCCCCGGCCATGGGCGATCGGGCCCGCCGGAGCTGCTCCGGCGGGCCCGATCAGAAGAGAAGAGAGGACGCCGACTACGCCCAGAACACGGCCGAGTCTTCGTACTCGTAGGGATGGCCGGACTTGCTGAGGTAAATCTTGACGGAGTAGCCCGCGCCCTCCGTCATGTCGTGGCCATTCGAGGCACTGTGAGTGACACAGTTTCCGTTTCCGCCCACGGAAAACTCGTCGTAATAGTGGTAGCCAGAGACCTCCAGGTTGACCTTCCAACCGTCGGCCTCGATGTCGCACAGCTCCACGACGTCGCCGGCCGCCCTGAAGCGGACCCGACCGCCCGGGTCGCCGTCGTTGGTGTGCAGCTGATTGTCCCAGGTAGCGGTGGTGGCCGCCCCGGCGGTGGGTGCGCCGAGCAAGGGCACACCCGCCGCGGCAACGGCCACGGCAAACGCGCTGAGGGTCCTGCGGAACTTCATGTCACTCCCCAAGAGGAAACAAAGCGAAGCAGTGTGCCCGGGGATGTGCACTTTCAACACCCTTGCCATACGCCAGAGTTGAGTGCGGCACATCTGCCTGCTGAGTGGTTGCCGCGAGGAATATAAGAGGCTGGAACAACCATGGTCAACTCCTGTATTCGATGGTTGCGAGAACGGCCGGCCTCAGCGCTCCCCGTCCACCTCGGCGCCGGAGATCCGGGCGGTCGTGGCCGTACCGCCCGGACCGGTCATCGTCGGCTGGAGGGTGAGGGAGATGCGCTGGGTCTCGCTGGTCGAGTACTTGCCGTTGCCGCCCGCCTCGACGACCCAGAAGCGGACCTTGCCATTCGCGCCACCCTCTTTGGTGACGGCCACGGTGACCTCAAGCTCGATCGGGCCGACGTCGAACTTCAGCGCCTCGTCCGCGCCTGCGGCCGCCGCGGCGGTCAGCTGCGCACGCAACTCGCGGATCATCTCCGATAGTTCGACCATCTCCGCCACGGGTCCCCCTCATCACTCGTCCCGGGAGACGAAATCCTACAAGGGGGCACCGACAGGGAAGGCGGACCACAGGCGATCGGCCCGCCGGAAGAAAATCCGGCGGGCCGATCGGGAGAGACAACGCCGTGGCTAGGCGACCCAGTCCGACGAGTCGTCGTAGTCCAGGGGGGTGCCGGACTTGCTGAGGTAGATCTGGAAGTAGTAGTGCTGGTTCTCCGTCAGGTCATGGCCGTTCGCGGCAGTGTGGGTGACACAGCTTCCGTTGCCACCGACGGACATGCGGTCGACCACGTTGCCAGTGTAGCCGTGGACGATCGTCAGGTTGACCTTCCAGCCGTCAGCCTCGATGTCGCACAGCTCCACTTTGTCGCCGTCCGCCTTGAAGCGGACGCGGCCGCCCGGGTCGCTGTCGTTGGTGTGCATCTGCTCGTCCCACCAGTCGGCGGTGGTGGCGGTGGGGGCCGCCGTGGCAGTGGGTGCGGTGAGCAGGGGCGCCCCTGCCGCGGCGATGGCCACCGCGAACGAGGCGAGGGTCTTGCGGTACTTCATGTCACTTCCCAAGAAGAACATAAGAGGCTTGATCAACAACGGTCCATTATGAACACGCCGTTGACCGGCAGTGGCGCGGGCTCCCCCGCGGCCGGCCTCAGCGCTCCCCGTCCACCTGGGCGCCGGAGATCCGGGCGGCCGTAGCCGTACCGCCCGGACCGGGCCAGGGGGGACGGTCAGGAGTTGATCTCGAACGGGTCGCCGTACACCTTCCACTTGAGCGGGGGTTCGAGCCCGAGGTTGCCCTCGTTGAGGAACTTCCGCTGCTCGGTGTCCACCCGGCTGGTTTCGCTGTGCGGCTCTTCGCTCTGCATGGCCTTCTTGCGCGCGTCCAGGAAGGCGTTGAGGTAGGTCTTCTCGTCGCCACCCTGCGCCGGGGTCTTGGCCTTGGACATGGCGGTCTTGCGGATGCCGCCGAAGCTGTACTTGCTGTCGCCGGGGCCGTGCATGACGATCGCGTCGTAGTAGATGAACTGGCCCAGCGTGCCTATTCCGTCGGCCTTGCCCTGGCTGACGGACGGGTTGAAGTAGACGCGGTCGCGCTCGTGTTCCTGGGCGTCCTGGAAGGCCTTGTCCTCGGCGGCCTTCTTCCAGTCCTTGGTGAAGTTGGGGTCGAGGCCGTCGTGGGAGTCGCTGCCGTCGACCTCGCGCAGCGCGGGCAGGTACTTGGCCAGTACGTTGCCGGGCTTGACCTGGGTGTAGTACTCGACGAGTTCGAGCATGTCGCCGGTGCCGGAGCAGAAGCCTATGATCCCGGCGGTGTAGCCGCGGCCGTCGTCTATGTCCTCGATGTACTTGAACTGGGCGCGCCAGTCCAGCGAGGAGTTCTCCGCGCTGGAGACCAGCTTCATGGCGATCTCCTTCTTGGCGGGATCGTCCAGGTTCTTCACCGCGGCCGTCCGGTGCTCGGCCTTTACGGCCTGCGCCGACGACGGTGTGTGCTCGGCGGCCTGGCCGATTCCGACGCTGGTGAGGACGAGCGCCGCCGGGACGGCTACAGCGGCGGCCACGAGGCCGATCCTCTTGGGCATCTGGATCTCCGTTCCTTGTCGTCTGTGGGGGAAGCGCGCACGGATCACGATCCGTTAGGAACCTTTCCTAACCATTCAACCGAGCATGCCATGCCCGCGACAAGAGCTAGGAACAAAGAACAAGGAACAAAGAAACGAAGACCGCGGTCAAGTGCTCCGCTACGCCTGGGGAAGGGGAACCGCGGCGCCCGGGCCGCCGGTCTGGTCGCCCGGGCCGCCGCCGGACGCCGCGGCGCCGCGGCTCGGCACCTGCGGCGAGACCGCCGCCGCCACCGCGCCCGCCGCCGGACGGGCCGCGATCGCCCGCCACCACGGATCGAGCGGCACCCCCGCCACCGGCTCGAACGGCTCCCCCGGCCGGGGGATGGCCACCCGCGCACGAGCCGCCCGCGCGGCGGTCAGCGTGCCCTCGGCGGGCTCCTCCCAGGGGTGCGGGGCGAGGTTGAAGGTGCCCCAGTGGATCGGGAGCATGATCCCCCGGTCCGGCTCACCGCCCTGGAGATCGACATGCGCCTGCATGCCCTCCTCAGGAGTCATATGGATGTCGGGCCAGAAGTCGCTGTACGCGCCGATCTGGATCATGGTCGCGTCGAACGGCCCGCACTCCTCCCCGATCTCCGCGAAGCCGGGGAAGTATCCGGTGTCCCCGCTGTGGTAGACGCGGTGCTCCGGCCCGGCCACCACCCAGGAGGCCCACAGGGTGTGCTGGGTGTTGCGCAGCGCGCGACCGCAGAAGTGGCGGGCCGGGGTGGCGGTGAACCGCAGGCCGGCCGCCTCCGTCGACTCGCGCCAGTCCAGCTCGGTCATCCGCCGCTCGGGCACCCCCCAGCGCTCCAGGTGGGCGCCGACGCCCAGCGGCACCACGAAATGCGCCTCGGACCGCACCAGGGCGCGGATGGTCGGCATGTCCAGATGGTCGTAGTGATCGTGGGAGATCACCACCACATCGACCGGCCCCAGCTCACGCAGCGGCACCGGCACCGGGTGGATCCGCTTGGGCCCGGCGAAGGAGAAGGGCGAGCAGCGATCGCCCCACACCGGGTCGAACAGCACTCGCCGCCCGTCGATCTCCGCCAGCACGGTGGAGTGCCCCATCCAGGTCAGCCGCAGCCCGGAGGCGGGCGGCGTGGCCAGGTCGGCGAGGGTGGTGGGGTGCACCGGCACGGGCCCGGCCGGGGCCCGGCGGACGCGCTCCTCCTTGCGGAAGTAGGTGGGCAGGAACTTCAGCATGGAGCCGGACGGCGCGGTGCGGGCGGCCACGGGGTTCACGAACACGCCGTTCGCGAAGTTCGGCGACCGGCGGATGCGCTCCATGCGCTCTCCGGCCGGGTCCGCCCCGAAGGCGGCGGGGCGCAGGGCGGCGGCGAGCCGGGCACGTTTCTGGCTGGGGCCGGTCACGGCACCTCCTGAATGAGGGGCGGATACCCCCGTACGTCTGCGGTGTGGCAGCGCGGCGGGGACCGCCGCGCTGCTTAAGACAACTCGCGAGACCGCCGACGTTGTTCCGCTGAGCGCCGCCGATCAGCAGCTGAGGTTGGATCCGGGGGTGGTGCCCAGGATCTGGACGAACCTCTGATAGGCGTCGATCCGGCTCTGCACCTGGCCGGGGTTTCCGCCGTTGCACTCGATACTGCCGTTGATGCTGCGGATCGTCTCGCCGAAGCCCCGCTGGTTGACCATCGCGTCGTGCGGGGTCATGGTGCCGGGTCCGGTCTGGGTGTTCCAGTACCACAGGGCGGTCTTCCAGGAGACCGCTGCGTCCCGCTCGACCAGGTACGGATTGTTCAGCAGGTCGATGCCGAGCGCGTCACCGGCCGCCTTGTAGTTGAAGTTCCAGCTGAGCTGGATCGGCCCGCGCCCGTAGTACGCGGCCTGGCCGGCCGGGCAGCCGTAGGGCCGGCCCCAGTCGCAGTAGTGCGGGTAGTTGGCCTGGTTCTGCTCCACGATGTACACCAGGCCGCCGGTCTCGTGGCTGACGTTGGCCAGGAAGGCGGCCGCTTCCTGCTTCTTGACGGTGTCGCTGCCGGTGTTCGCGAAGCCGGGGTAGGCGCTCAGGGCGGCGGTCAGGCCCTGGTACGTGTAGAACGAGTTCCGGCCCGGGAACATCTGGTTGAACTGCGCCTCGCTCACCACGAACCCCGCCGGGTTCTGTCCGGAGCCGCAGTCGTACGGCTCCCAGTACCAGGTGCTGATGATGGGGTCATAGCCCGGGTTGTCGTGTTCGGCGCGGTAGTACTTGCCGTCGGTGTACTTCACGATGTCGCCCGCGACGTACCACTTGCCGGCGACCCAGTCCGAGTAGGTGCAGGCCGCGCGGGGGGTGGTCGCCGTGGCGGCGGTCGCCGAAGCCGAGGCCATGGGCATGACAAACAGCAGGGCGCACGTCGCCGCGACGGCGGCGAGACAGGCCCGGAGGCGTTTTGCTATCAAGACTCCTCCTTCAGGGGGGACTTGAGAGTGGGGGGACCTGATACCACTCAAGCGGACTTGGTCTATACCAGTCAAGGTCTAGACCAAGTCGGGTATGCGGGCGGCCGGTCCCGGGCCGGGCCGCCCACTCACCTCTCCCTCCCAGCGGAGGGCCCCGTCAGGTCTGGCGCTCCGGGGCGTACCCCTCGGCATCCAGGCCGAAGGTCCAGGCGACGCCCTCACGGGCGGTGGCCGTGCGCGGCGGCACGCGCAGCCAGTACGTGCGATGCGTCCCGTCCGGCTCCGGCGTGGAGTTGACCACCTCGACCATGGCCACCGGCTCGTCCCCGGCCATCTCGATCCGCCACAGCACCCCGGTCTCGTCGCGGTGCACCGGCTGTGCCCCGGACTCCGTGAGATAGCGGTCGTAGCCGTAGTGCTCCAGCATCACGCGGCGCAGCTCCGCGTTCTCCTCGGTGCGGATGCGCTCGGCGGTCAGCTCGGACAGCTGCCCGAGGAAGTCCGCGGGCACCGGCATGCCCCGCCACGCGTACAGCGCGAACCCGTCGGGGTAGTCCAGCGCGGGCCCGGTGCCGCTGTCGAGGCGGCCCGCCTCGTCGCGGCGCAGCGTGACCGGGCGCTCGGCGATGACCACGGCCTTCTCGTACGGCCACCACCACCCCGCGGACCGCGCCACCGCGGCCGGGCCGGCGAGTTCACCGGCGTCGCCCTCTGCGGCTACCGCCGCCAGCCACGGCGCGTCGTGCTGGCCGAGCACCGCGTCCAGCATGGCCAGCCGGACGGCGGATTCCTGGCCCCGGTCCGACTGCGCCGCCAAGGCCTCGACGACTCCGGTGCGGATGCGCTCGGTGAGGGAGCGGGTGACCTCCCACAGCGGCGCGCCCGTCAGGGCCCATCGCTCGGCCCAGCCGGAGCTGCCGAGCGTGTCGTGCAGCCGCTGTCGCGCGGCAGCCCACGGAAGGGTGCGCACCGCCTCCCGGACACTGGCACCCGCCGCGGCCGCCTCCGGCTCGACCCCCGCGGCGCGCAGCGCGCCGGCCGCCCGGTCGGCGATCTCCCGTGGCAGCGCGCCGCCCTGGCCGGTCAGCAGCATCGCCGCCGCCGTGCCCACCAGCGGGGAGTCGACCCATACGATCCGCTCCGGGCGCGCGATCCCGGCCGCCTCGTAGGCCAGCCGCACGCCCTCCTTGGCGGCCTCGTGGTCGGCCGGGCCCGTGGCCGCGGCCACCGCCCGC